>DDJQ01000006.1:52905-77388 GCA_002339125.1 Alteromonadaceae bacterium UBA2620 | reverse complement strand
TGATCTTCATCACCTAAGATATCAGACAGAACGACGAAGTTATCGTCGCTCTTAACCAGACCCATAGCGATACCAGCAACAGAGGCTTTAATTGGTACACCAGCATCCATTAACGCCAGTGAGGTACCACATACAGAAGCCATTGAAGATGAACCGTTTGATTCAGTGATTTCTGATACCACACGTACTACGTACGGGAATTCTTCATCAGAAGGCATAACTGCCTGAATACCACGCTTAGCCAGACGACCGTGACCAATTTCACGACGCTTAGGCGAGCCAATCATACCGGTTTCACCTACGCAGTACGGAGGGAAGTTGTAGTGCAGCATAAACTTGCTGTCACGCTTACCGGCTAACTCATCGATCATCTGCGCATCACGCTCAGTACCAAGAGTAGCAACAACCAGTGCCTGAGTTTCACCACGGGTGAATACTGCAGAACCGTGAGTACGCGGCAGTACACCGGTAGACACGTTAAGCGCACGAACCATAGTTGGATCACGGCCATCGATACGAGGCTCACCCGCGAGAATACGTGAACGTACTACGTCACTTTCCAGTTCATGCAACAGGTCGAAAACTTCTTTTTCGTCTTGTTCTTCATCAGCCGCTAAGATTTCAGCCGCCGCTTTTTCGGTTACTGCAGTAACAGCGTCTTTACGCTCCAGCTTGTCAGAAATCTGATAAGCTGCAGTCATACCTTCAAGCGCCAGGGCTTTAATTTTGTCTTTCAGGCTGGTGTTTTCCTGCGGAGCAACCCAGTCCCATTTCGGCGTGTTCACTTCAGCAGCAAACTCATTTACCGCAGAAATAACAGTTTGTAATTGCTCGTGACCGAACATTACCGCGCCAAGCATAACTTCTTCAGACAGGATGCTGGCTTCTGATTCAACCATCAGTACCGCACCTTCAGTACCGGCAACAACTAAATCAAGCTGGCTGGCTTCCTGTTCGCTGTTACGGGTATTCAGTACGTATTCGCCATCAGTGTAACCTACACGCGCCGCACCAATCGGGCCGTTGAAAGGAATACCAGAGATGGCCAGTGCCGCTGAGGTACCGATCATTGAAATAATATCAGTTGGGATTTCAGGGTTGGCAGAAACCACGGTCACTACTACCTGAACTTCATTTTTGAAGCCTTCAGGGAATAATGGACGGATTGGACGGTCAATCAGACGCGCAGTCAGGGTTTCACCTTCAGAAGGACGACCTTCACGCTTGAAAAAACCGCCTGGGATTTTACCCGCAGCGTAAGTTTTTTCCTGATAGTTAACGGTCAGAGGGAAGAAATCCTGATCGGCTTTGGCTTCTTTTTTACCAACTACGGTAACCAGTACAGAAGTATCGTCCATGCTGGCTAATACTGCAGCGGTTGCCTGACGGGCAATCACACCCGTTTCTAAAGTTACAGTATGCTGTCCATACTGGAATGTTTTTGTAATAGGAGTCACTATTTGTCCTTTAAATCTTTCTTTAAAATTCTTCGCTATTAAACGCGGCCGTTAGTATAGCGGCGTCAAGGTGCGTTTACCAATAACTAATCACCGATAAGCCAAAAAATTAAGTCTTACGGGCAATTTGCGCATTTTTAACACACCCTGTGGCGTCTTTTCATCAATCTGTCATACTGATTCGTAACAGTACTGTTTGCCAGGTCGACAAGACCTCTAAAGGATTGAGGGCCGGACATGTTAATACTACGTCTCAATAAAGCAGGTGCGCCACAAGACTGGCTCGACATTTATCAGGCCGCCCGTTACTACGCCCAGAATAAAGTACTGTTTGAACTGGGTAATCAGCACCGAACCTTGCTTGGCGGCTGGAACCGTGAAGGCCAGCAAAGTCAGCTGCGCATCAGTTCGATTATCGCCTGCGATGGTAAGGTGGTACAAAACGGCAAGATTGCTCTGACTAACCGCTATTTATTCCGTCGCGACAACTATTTGTGTTTATATTGCGGCAATCAGTTTCGTTCCGGCCAGCTCACCCGTGACCACATTATCCCACGCTCAAGAGGCGGTAAAAACAACTGGCAGAATGTCGCCACTGCCTGTGCCCGCTGTAACCATCAAAAAGGGGCCAGAACACCGGAAGAGGCGAACATGCCATTACTGGCTGTGCCCTTCGCGCCCAACTTGTACGAACGCTTTTACCTGATGAACCGGCGAATTCTGGCAGACCAGATGGACTTTTTAAGCCACCATTTCAGCCAGCGTCGGGCCTGGCTGTAATCTAAGCTGGTTATACTCTAAGCCTGATCTGAACCTACTGGTGGCAAACCGCCCTTTTTCTGTTCTGCTTTAATGGTATCAAACCATAAAGACAGCCAGTCTGCGCGAATTTTCTCTTCCAGTAACAGCGACTCGTCAGACGGACAAAACAGCCCCACTTTCACCACAAACTTGGCAAAATTATTGGTCTCAATGTCGATAACCGGATCGATACTGATGAACTCTGCATCCAGGTTACGTTCAATCCAGCTTTTATAACGGTCGGCTACATCGCGGAAGTGACTGCAATGTTCAATGGCTTTCGCTCTGAAGTCGTCCAATAACATGTAAGGGTTGACCAGTGGCTCCAGCGTTAGGGAAAATTCGTGCAATCGATAGCGGCGCAGGAAGTTAAGATTTTTAACTACCTGAATCATCAATTGATTATTCGGCACATACACGTGTTTACCGGTATAGCCATAGTGTTCCGCATCCACTTCCAGCAGCGTGGTTTTGGCCCAGTCCATTTCTACCACTTCGCCCACATTATCGCCTAACTGTACCCAGTCGCCGACCCTGAATGGGCGCGTTGTCATGTAATAGATAAAGCCCATAAAGCACTGGATCATCTCGCGGGTGGCAAATACGATAGCCACCATAAATGCCGCAATGGATAGAGCCAGACTCTGCACTTCGGTTGACCAGAGCATTAACAGCAACACCAGCAGGATGGCATTGCCTAACTGGTCGATAATATTAATGGAGTGACGGCGGTCATCGCCGCTTTTTTTACTTTGTCGTCTGAGCAACCTGATAATGATGCGCTTGCAACCAAGAAACACCATTATAAGTAACAGTGAGGTTAGTAATTTATAGGACTGGGTGTAATCCAGAAAAACGCGCCAGGCTTGGTCGATTACGTCAGGCATCGCCATGAACTCAAGTTCCTCCAACAAAAAAGCCCACCTTATAGGTGGACTTTACATATTCGTAGCAAAGCGTGGCAGGTTATAGTAAAAAGCTCAACCTTACCACGCCGACCATCGGTTATCCGTCGCTATTATTCGCGGATTTGTCCGGTGCCGGTGACTACGTATTTCTCAGTGGTCAGCGACTCCAGCCCCATCGGTCCGTAGGCATGCAGTTTAGTGGTGGCGATACCAATCTCTGCGCCAAGGCCAAGCTGACTACCATCATTAAAGCGTGAAGACGCATTAATCATTACCGCCGAGGCATCCACAGCACGCTGGAAGTGCTTTGCGGTATCCATATTCTGAGTACAAATCACTTCTGTATGGTGACTACCAAATTTATGGATGTGCGTCAGTGCTTCGTCGTAGTCTTTAACTACGCGGATAGCGATTTCAAGGCCAAGGTACTCTTCGCCAAATTCGTCATCGCCAATCACATCGGCATTGTCGAAATAGCTGGCTGCCGCTTCGTTGGCATGCACCGTAACGCCTTTCTCCTGACACATTTTACTGACTCGTGGCAGGAAATCACCGGCAATCGCCTGATGCACTACCAAACCTTCCAGTGCGTTACACACACCGGTACGCTGGGTTTTACCGTTGATCAGCAGCTCAAGGCCCATGTCCAGATCTGCGTCCTTGTCGACGTATAAGTGACATACGCCTTTAAAGTGCTGTATTACCGGCACCTTACTGTTATCTGTTACATAGCGGATAAGGCCTTCACCACCACGTGGAATAATCACGTCGATGGTATCAACCTGCTCCATCAGTTCCTGCATCAGGGCGCGGTCCGGATCCGGGATCACGCTGATTAACGCTTCAGGTAAATCGTGCTCACGCAGAACCTGCTGCAACAAGCCGGCAATCGCCATGCTGGTTTGCAGGGCTTCTTTACCACCACGCAGAATTACGCCGTTACCCGATTTAAAACATAATGCACCGGCATCAGCGGTTACGTTAGGACGTGCTTCGTAAATCATACAAACCACACCAAGAGGCACTCGCATTTTGTTAATTTGCAGGCCGTTAGGACGTTCCATAATCGAACGCTCCTGTCCTACCGGATCAGCCAGCTCAATAATGGTTTCGATGCCTGCGGCCATATCTTCGATACGCGCCGGCGTCAGGGTCAGACGGTCTAACATGGCATCATCCAGACCGGCTTGTTTACCCTCAGCAACTTCTTTCGTGTTGACCTTAACAATCTCGTCCTGGTTATCACGAATGGCTGCAGCCATGGCAGCCAGTACTTTGTTTTTCGTTGCTTCATCTAAAATCGCTAACATTTTCGCAGCGTTAGCTGTGTCGTTGGCAATTTGTGTAATTAAACTCATTTGTTCTCCAATACTGCAATGTGCTGTTCTGAAATAATCGGACCGGTTTTCTCTTCGAATTCCGAGGCAAACTTCTGGTTACCTTCGTTGGCAATGAAGTTTAACAAACAGCTACTGTAATTTGATTTAGCCTTGGCCAGTTTTACGCCATCTTCACGACGGACTAAAATGGTATCGCCTACCGAAAACTCGCCTTTAACGTCAAGAATCTCACTACTGGTGAGTGACTCAACGCCCTCATCCAGAGGATCGCTAAACGCTTCTTTAATCACGACCTCACCCTGCGCATTCGAGGTATGGGTCATCCAGTGCACGTTTTCTTTCATCGGCTTTTCATGCGCCTGGAAGTGCGTGCCAGGGTTTTGTCCTTCGAGCATCAGGTTAAATGAAAGCTCGGTAAAGCCGTTAATGATAAAGGTATCAATACCGTGTGAAACCGCTTTTTCAGCTGCTTCTACCTTGGTGCGCATGCCACCGGTACCAACACCGTCTTCGGCGGCGCCACCCGCCATGGCGTAGATATTCTCATCAATTTTATCTACCCACGATAACAATTTTGCATCGTCATGTTTGTGGGGGTTTTTATCGTACAACCCCTCCACATCAGAACAGATAACCAGCGCATCCGCATCGGCAGCTGCCGCTACCATGGCAGACAGGTTATCGTTATCACCTACTTTAAGCTTGTCGGTAGTTACCGTGTCGTTCTCATTAACGATGGGTAATACACCGTGATCAAGTAAGCTGTCCAGTGTTTCACGAATACTTACATAACGCTCACGGTCACGTAAGTCAGCGTGAGTCAGTAACACCTGGGCCGACGGGAAGTCGAACAGTTTATCCCAGGTTGCCATCATTTCGGTCTGACCAGCTGCGGCCATCGCTTTTTTGATAGCAATGTTCTTTTTCGTTTCTTCCGGGAATATGTGTGCACCCGCAGCTACCGAGCCCGAGGAGACCAGCACAACCTGAATGCCCTGCATCCGGCAACGTACGATAAATTGCGCAATACTCAGAAGATAATGACTACTACATCCCTGACGGTTAGGGGCAATCAATGCACTTCCAACCTTAACTACAATGCGTTTCCAATTTGAACGATTCATATTTCCTATCACCTTAAGATAATTCTGCTAAAACTTTATTTGTTTCGGTAAATTTCGCCTGCACTTCCTCGTGCGGCTCTTCACTGAAGATAATCACGCCCCAGATAGTCAGTGAACTAATGATAAAGCCGGGGACAATCTCATAAACCACACTGCTCAGCGTTGCGCCGCCTTCAAGGACCGGCGCATAAATCCAGAACAGTACCGTTACGGCACCGCTCAAAATGCCTGCCAGAGCGGCTTTATGAGTTAAATTTTTCTTGTATAAACAAAACAGCACCAGCGGACCAAACGCTGCACCAAAGCCTGCCCAGGCGTTACTGACCAGAGACAAGATGCTGTTCGATGAATCCCATGCCAGCAGCAATGCTGCAAGTGCTACTCCCGCTACACCATAGCGGCCTATGGCTACGGTTTGCTCCTGGGACGCTTCTTTTTTACTCACTACACGGTAAATGTCTTCCGTCAGCGAGCTGGCCGACACCAGCAACTGCGATGAGATAGTACTCATAATGGCAGCCAGAATTGCAGCCATCAGGAACCCGCTGATCAACGGATGAAACAGAATCTCGGAGAATATAATAAAAATAGTCTCTGGATCTGCCACCTGCAAGCCGAACTGGTTTGCATAAGCAATCCCAACAAAACCGGTACCCAATGCACCTATAATGGTTACCAACATCCACGACATACCGATGTTTCGTGCTGTCGCGATGGCCTTTACTGAACGAATGGCCATGAAGCGGACAATAATATGCGGCTGTCCGAAATAACCTAAACCCCATGCCAGGCTGGATACCAGACCTAGCAATGTTAGCTCCTGCCATGATTCGCTTAACGACGGTACTGATTCCAGTGCCGCGCTGTTCATTTGCGCCAGGCTGTCAAACTCGGTAAACGCTACAATTGGTACTAATACCAGCGCCACAAACATAATGCAGCCTTGCACAAAGTCCGTCATGCTTACTGCCAGGAAACCACCCAGCAGTGTGTACGACACCACTACCGCCAACGTAATAATCAGACCTGTCTGGTAACCCATACCAAACGCGCTTTCAAAAAGCTTACCGCCAGCCACTAAACCGGCCGACGTATATAGTGTAAAGAACATAACAATAATGCCGGCTGAGACCATTCTCACACTGGCATTAGACTGACCAAAACGCTTCGCGAAAAACTCTGGAATAGTCAGTGAGTCATCAGCGACTTCGGTGTAAACGCGCAGCTTTGGCGCGACCAGAAAATAGTTAGCCAATGCACCGGCCACCAGACCAATTGCAATGTACATGGCATCAAAACCAGTCAAGAACATCGCGCCAGGTAATCCCATCAGCATCCATCCGCTCATATCAGATGCACCAGCAGATAATGCAGTAACGTGTGGGCTAACCTGACGACCGCCCAGTATGTAGCCGGAAATGTCACTGGTTGATTGCTTATATGCGAACAACCCAATGCCCAACATAACTGCAAAGTAAATCGCTAGTGATATGTAACTTTCAAACGCCATAGAAAAGTATTGCCTTTGTATTTTTGTCGTTAACTGATCATCAATATTAATTAGAGGTCTAATTATACGCACATAAACATTTATTACAAGGGCGAAGACTAAGAGGGGGGAGGCGTAAAATCCATTAAAACAGCCATCTACAAACCGTATAAACGTCTTTCACCCTTACTGTTGACAGTTAAATCAAGTTGTCGAACTAAAGCCGTACAAAACTGATTAATATAGCTTTTTATTTGAATCGCGGTGGTTATACGTGCTTAACATTAAAAACCTACTAAAATGATCTGAATAACCATCTTTGTTCAATTCTTGACATTTTTATTACGAGTCTAAATATTAGAGTTCGTTTTCATCTAAGCCGCCAACGTTGCCGGTTTATTTACAGACTGACGTACTGACATGGCTATCCCTTCGCACCAGGATTGAAACGCCACGGAGTCTGCCGCAGAATAATCAAGCCCTAACCAATGACAATCTGCACCGTGTGATGCAATACTTACCTGCATCGCCAGCTCGATATTAGAAAGGTTATCGTCTTCAGCTACGGTAAACGCTGCAGTTACATCACAACCGACCAACAAAGCCTGATGGCTCTGACGAAAAATTAACTCAAAACGCCTTGCCAGCGGGCTGTCACCATTAGGCGGTAGTTGGAATATAACACCCTGAAGGTGTTTGGCTTTGTCGTCCTGTCTGACCAAATCAGAATGAGTGAGTAACTGTAATTTTATGCCGCTGTTACCAAACAGGGAGCCGAGGCGTTGCATTCGCAGGCGAATAGCCTCGTTCCATTCATACAACACAACCCCAACCGATACCACTGCAGGTTGATAATGTTCCTGAGTTACAATCACCCTTTCCTGGGTGTCATAACCCGCCGACATCGCTAAAGACTCACTCACTGAATATTCTCCTTCCGAAAACGGCTGATGGTTTCGCACCTGTCGCTCTGCATCAGGTATTACAACTAAACTTGCAAAGTCGACGCCAATTCAAAAAAGAAAAATAGCCTTTAACTTTCAATAAGATAGATTTTTAGACATAAAAAAATAGAGGAAGCTATCAATAGAGGTCCCCCAGAACTTCCCGCCGGTGTGAAAAATATTCACACCGGCAATAATACCAATCTACCAGCTGATAGGTTTACGTTTGCGGAAGAACATCCCGTTAGGACTGTCTTCATCGAGACTGGCCAGCCAGATAGCTGTGTCTGCGCCCTCCTCCGGCGTTAGCGGCGCACTGGAGCCGCCCATGCGGGTATGAACCCAGCCCGGGCACATAGCATTTACCTTAACGTTTTTACCGGCCGGCACTGACGCCGCCGTTTTCACTGTCAGCGCATTCAGCGCCGCTTTCGTTACCGCATAAGCCGGAGGTCCGCCGAGTTTCTCGGCAAAGCTACCGTATCCGCTTGAAACATTGATAATACGACCAAAATTGTTCTCCAGCATGGCGGGCAGCACGGCTTTAGTCAGCATCGCCGGACCTTTCACATGCACATCAAACGATGACTGCAAGTCGCCTGCACTCAGCTCAGCAAGTTCGTCACTGTGCATCACCCCGGCGTTATTGATCAATATATCGATATCGCCAAACACCGCCACTGCTCGCGTGAGAGCGTCTTCCATTGCACCCTGTGCAGTGATGTCCATTACAATTGGATGTACATCGCCATTGAGATCCGCACAGGCCTGTTCGGCTTCCTCTTCGTCACGGGCTACCAGTAATACCTTGTGTCCCAGCTTCAGCAAGCCTTCTGCTATTGCAAAACCGATCCCACGGTTACCTCCCGTTACCATCGACAAGGGTGTCATAACTTCTCCTTTGTGGTTTGGAATGTGTCACTGCCATTAACACGTTGTGCTACGGCTTCAACGCGTTGGCTTAGCAAAAAGATCACAGGCATAAGGCATGCCCAGATGGCGGCAAGTAAAAATACGGTAGGATAAAAAGCTAAGCCGAAAGTAACTGCCTGTAACTTCATACCCGCCACATAGCTAAGCGTACCACCGACCGCACCAAGTCCGGCAGCTAACCAGTAGTGTGTGCTGAGATATGCCAGACTGTGCCTCAGCGTAGAGGCAAAGGCGAACCATAGTAAAATAAGCCAGAAAGGGATCGGTAAGAATTGCCCGGAACCAGAAAAAATGTACACACCAAACATCGCCAGCAGACTGTCGGTAATGACGCCTGCGATTGCTGCAACCAGCACTACGGCGAATTCTGTGAGTGACTCCCCAACCAGCACAATATGGGCAATCAACAGCGCAGCAACCACCCACCAGTATTGATTCTGGTACAGGATAAGCAGCCACCAACTGGCCTGAAAACCGATAAAATTGATTAACTTAAACAATCCTTCACCCCACTAAAATAAACCGCACGGCACAATACTTGTATTACCAGTATTACCGAAACTAACGTTTTAACTGATTGCTGTAACTGATACGGCGCTAACGATTGTGGGTTCACTGAGGGAGAGAATAACCAATGAAGATGGTTAAGTATTATCTGTTGGCTGGCATTTTACTTTGTGTCATTGCGGCCTATGTGCCCTACTGGTGGATAAATGTGGTCATTCTGTGGACTGCGGCATCGCTGTTTGCCGTGTGTGTAGCTTATCTGACTAATTACCCCGAATTATTCAGAAAACGCGAAGACGGGCGGATCCCGGTTTACGTTCGCTGGCTGTTTATTCCTTTTCTGCTGGGTGCCCGTTTCTATAACTATTATGAACGCAAAACCGATAAGGTACCCAATATTCAGAAAATCGAAGAGCAACTGTATCTGGGTACACGACTGGTCGGTAGCGACATTGAAAAACTCAGCAACCAGGGGATCGACTGTATTCTGGATGTAACGGCAGAATTCGACGGCCTCGACTGGACCAGTTACCGCTATGATGTGGATTATCTGAATATTCCGGTACTCGACCATGCCAGTCCTACCAATGAGCAGCTTCACCTGGCACTAAACTGGATTGATCAACACATTCGCGATGGTCGCAAAATACTGGTTCATTGTGCTTTAGGGCGCGGTCGCTCGGTGCTGGTAATGGCTGCCTACCTGCTGGCCCGCAACGATGCGCTGTCAGTGGTTGATGTGATGAATAAGATCCAATCAGTACGAGCTACAGCGAGACTTAATAAGCATCAGCTTAAGAGTCTTTCGGCGGTAAAACAACGTGGCCGTTTAAAATTAAATACGCAGCTGGCTCTCATTGCCAACCCGGTAGCAGGCGGCGGCAAATGGAAAACGTACAAGGAAGAAATCCTTTCCCATTTAAACAGTCAGTTTCGAGTCACCATATACGAGACCACACCTGAGCTTAATGCCACCTGGCAGGCACATCAGGCAATAAAGGCCGGTAACGAAATATTAATCGCCTGTGGTGGCGATGGTACAGTTACAGAAGTTGCCACAGTAACCCGCGAACACCAGAAGGTGCTGGGCATTATTCCTCTGGGCACCGCCAATGCACTAAGTCAGATTGTATATGGCCTGCGTAGCAAGCTCGCGCCCATCACACGTGCCTGTGAAGTGATTTGCGAGCAGCAATATACGCCGGTGGATACAGCAGAATGTAATGGCAAACTAATGCTTTTGGTGTCTGCCATTGGCTTTGAATCTCAGATGATTGAACATGCCGACCGAGAGGAAAAGAATAACGGTGGTCAGATGGCTTATCTTGAGGGCCTGTGGAAAGCAATGAACACCAGCAACCCGCAAAAGCTTCAGGTGACCGTTGATGATGAAAGCTTTGAGCTCGATACCCCTTCATTTGTTATCGCCAATGCGGCGCCACTTAGCACTGCACTCGCTCAGGGGGGCGACCTGCCGGATATGACAGATGGTGAACTGGATATCACCTGGCTCACCCCTACAGAAGATGACATGCCGTTATTTACCGTGGCCGAACTGGTGTTTGGCAACGAGCAAACAAAGAAATCATCACAAATCATTCATCACAAACGGGCTAAGCAGGTCAGTATAAAACTGCCTGAGGAGCAAACTTACGTCATTGATGGTGAAACCTACACTACAAGCGAAATCACCGTTAAATGTCAGGCCAGAAATCTCAATATTCTGGCCGACAGCAAACGCTTTGATGAAAGCTATGAGGTGAGTGACTAACGTTTCCGGATTACATTACCAAGGGTAAATATTACCCTTGGCCTTCCCTTCAACTTCCACCAAAACAGAAATACCCATTTTAAATCACACATATAGCTTCGGGCACAGGTATTGCAACCAGGTATTACAAAATACTAGCCAGAGAGTAACAAACGGTAACCCGCTGGAAGACTCACTGAGTCACACATTACATGCCATTGTTACTATCTGAACAATTAGTCAGGAGCACCTTATGAATATTTTTGAAGCATTACGTCAGGATCATGAAAAACAACGTTTATTACTAAAGATCTTAGTAGAAACACATGGCGACACTGCCGCCCGTCGTGAGTATTTCGATGAGCTGAAGGACGAATTGGAGCGTCACGCAACTTCCGAAGAACGTCACTTTTACTTACCGCTTATGGATGATGACAACGCGGTTGAGCTGTCTCGCCATGGTATCGCAGAGCACCACGAGATTGATAAATTAGTGGAAAAGCTCGATGGCACAGAGTTTAGCTCTCCCGCCTGGTTACGTTTTCTTAAACAGCTAAAAGAGCAGGTTGAGCATCACCTGGACGACGAAGAGCAGGAATTTTTCCAGATTGCCGGTCGCATCCTTAACGAGAAGCAGAAAAAAGCGCTCGGTGAGGCTTATGGTGACGAAATGAGCGAACTGGCCTAACAGGACAAAGATGATGAAGATGCTGAAGCTGGGGATTTATCAGATGCTTGGCGTACCAGTGGTAACGCAGCTGTTTTTGCTGCTTTCACCACTGCAGAAGAACAGCTATGGCCTGATGATGGCAGGCCTGCTTCTGCTGCTTATTCTTATCTGTCTGTTGATTACACTTACGCGGTTCGTGTGGCGGGCCCACAGTGACTCAGCCTAATCTTGCAGGAAGTTACGGGTCCGATGATTCGATATTACAACATAGAGCGCATGCACCGCCCCCGGCACAAAGCCAAGCATGGTAAGTAGCAAGTTTATCCAGAACTGACGGGTAATCCCGGCGTTCAGGTAAACAGCCAGCGGTGGCAGCACCACTGCCAGCAAAGTCATAAGATAAATATTCATCAGCTTCCCCCTGGCCTGACAATGTTACAGGCATAAAAAAACCACCCTAATGGGTGGTTTTTTTGTTTGGTGCGGAAAGCGGGACTTGAACCCGCACGGCCGAAGCCACCACCCCCTCAAGATGGCGTGTCTACCAATTCCACCACTTCCGCAAAATCGTCTTTATGTGCCCTTAGTTAGGCGTGTCACCGGTGTTATCTTCAACCGGTACCGCTGGTACGTCGCTATCAGCTGGCGCAGCCTGCTGAGTAGCCGGCACTTCCAGATTTTCCCACTCATCAGGTGCTTTTTCCTGACGGGCAGTAATATTACCCAATAGCAGGCTAATCACAAAGAATGCCGTTGCCAGAAAACCTGTGGCACGAGTCATAAAGTTACCTGAACCACTTGAGCCAAACACGGTATTAGAACCGCCGGCACCAAAAGATGCACCCATATCGGCACCTTTACCCTGTTGAATCAGCACAAAGCCAATTAACAGCAGTGCTACAATCAGGTATGCAACCAAAAGCACTTGATAAATCATTTTCTATCCTCGTTAGCCTGCCGCCTGGCAAACTTGTCTAAATTCTTCTACTTTCAGGCTTGCTCCGCCTATCAGACCACCGTCAATATCCGGCTGAGCAAATAATTCTTTCGCATTCGATGCTTTAACGCTGCCACCATAAAGGATTTGCATCCCTGATGCCAGGTCCTCACTGAAGCTGGCCAAATGTCCGCGTATAAACGCATGGACTTCCTGAGCCTGTTCAGGCGTGGCTGTTACACCGGTACCGATGGCCCAGATAGGCTCATAGGCAATAACTGCTTTGCTTAATTGCTCTGCCGTCATCAAGGCTGTTAATGCATCAAGCTGAGCACGTAAAAAGCTTTCCAGCTCACCCGCTTCTCGGGTTTGCAGCGATTCACCGATACAAATAATCGGCGTCAGGCCACTGCTGATTGCCTTTAAAGCTTTCTCAGCAACCAGCTCGCTCGACTCGCCATGGTCGTCACGCCGTTCTGAGTGGCCCACAATGACATAGTCGCACCCTGACTCAATCAGCATTTGGGCTGAGATATCACCGGTATGAGCGCCGTTATCCAGTTCACTTACCGTTTGTCCGCCCAGGGCGAAGTCAGCGCCGGCAAAGTCACCAAGATAGCACGCTGGTGGGCATATTATTACCTCTACCGCTGCGCTATCAACACCATCCATTAGTGTAGAAAATTCTTTAACCAATGAACGGCTGCCGTTCATCTTCCAGTTTCCAGCTACGATTGGCTTTCTCATGTATCGTCTTCCAACTGTGTTTGACTTCATCCCGGCGTCAAAGCGGGCGTGATATTAACTATTCCCTTACGATTATACAAGTAAAAAACCGCAAAATATTGAGCTAAAACAGACTAACTGGACACATTACGAACAGCATCGGCGATTTTCTCCGCCCAGGTCGTAGAAGCCAGTTCATCATCTGACTCAACCATAACCCGAATCAAGGGTTCAGTACCACTCTTGCGTAACAACACGCGGCCCTGTTTACCCAGTGCGCTCTCGGCTTCTGCTTTGGCCGTTAGCACTTCGTCACTGTTTAGCGGATCGCTATCGGCATTTTCAAACCGGACATTAACCAGTGTTTGCGGGAATTTTTCAAAACCACTGGCTAAATCGTGCAATGTCATATTGGCGCGCAGCATGGCAGAAATCACCTGCAAGCCAGCAATAATACCGTCGCCGGTCGAGGCGAGATTAAGATTCAGTACGTGTCCTGAGTTTTCGCCGCCGATGGTCCAGTTTTTCTGTTGCAATAATTCCATCACATAACGGTCACCGACTTTGGAACGCACAAAGGGTACGCCCAGCTTGTTGAGCGCTATCTCAAGGCCAAGGTTACTCATCAGGGTACCCACTACGCCACCGCCATTGAGGCGGCCGCCTTTTAACGCATCGCGGGCAATAATGAATAACACCTGGTCGCCATCAATGACGTTGCCCAGATGGTCCACCATCATAATGCGGTCACCATCGCCATCCAGGGCAAAGCCTAAATCAGCTTTGTGTTCCAGCACCGCTTCTACCGTTGAGCGCATACTGGTGGCACCAACACCTTCATTGATATTCAGGCCATTGGGTTTAGTGCCCAGTTCAATAACCTCAGCACCCAGCTCAGCCAATACATTTGGTGCGATGTGATAAGTAGCGCCATGAGCACAATCTACCACTACTTTGAGCCCCTGCAGGGATAACTCAGACGGAAACGTACCTTTGCAATATTCGATATAACGCCCTGCGGCATCGTTAATCCGGGTGGCTTTACCCAGTTTATTCGATGCAACACAGGTCATCGGTTTGTCCATCATCTCTTCAATGGCAATTTCAATGTCATCATCAAGCTTAAAGCCATCAGAAGAGAAAAACTTAATACCGTTGTCATAATAAGGATTGTGCGAAGCACTGATCACAATGCCTGCTTCAGAGCGAAACGTTTTGGTCAGGTAGGCAATGGCCGGGGTTGGCATAGGGCCGAGTAAACCACTGTTGATCCCGGCCGCCGACAGGCCGGCTTCCAGCGCTGACTCCAGCATGTAACCGGAGATCCTGGTGTCCTTCCCTATCAGCACTTTATTAGTACCATGACCGGCAAGTACCTTACCTGCAGCCCAACCCAGCTTAATAACAAATTCCGGATTAATAGCACTCTCGCCCACTTTGCCGCGGATACCATCAGTACCAAAATATTTTCTAGCGCCCATAACGTATTTCCTAATTATAATGTATTCATATAGCTGGCAACTTTCACAACATCAGCAGTTTCCTCGACGTCGTGTACTCTTATTATTTGTGCACCTTTCAGCGCCGCAACGGTTGCCACTGCTAAACTGCCTGCCAGCCTTTTATCCACCGGCTGACCGGTTAAATTCCCTATCATGGATTTGCGCGACATGCCCACCAGTAACGGCATATTAAACCGGTGAAATCGCTCAAGTTCATTTAATAACTGATAGTTATGCTGAAGAGTCTTACCGAAGCCAAACCCCGGGTCAAGCAGGATTTTATCCCGACTAATGCCGGCCGCCTCGCAAGCTGCGATTTGCTGAGTGAAAAAGTTCTCGATATCAGTAAATAAATCCTCATAATGCGGATTGGCCTGCATAGTTCTCGGCTGCCCCTGCATGTGCATCAGGCACACCGGTACACCATATTCTGCCACCACCTCACGACAACCGGGCTCCTGTAACGCCCGAACATCATTAATGAGATCTCCCCCCATGGCAAGCGCTTCGCGCATTACCGGCGCTTTACTGGTATCGATGGAGATAACGATATCAGATTGGGCACGTAAGGCTTCAACTACCGGTACCACCCGTTCGAGTTCTTCATCGAGGCTGACATTCGGGGCACCCGGGCGAGTAGACTCTCCGCCGATATCAATTATTGTCGCGCCGGCCGCTTCCATCGCCCGGGCCTGCTCAAGGGCAGCTTGCAGGGTATTGTGCTGACCACCATCCGAAAAGGAATCGGGTGTAACGTTTAAGATCCCCATCACCTGGGGCTGTGAAGTAGATAAGGTTATCGATCTGATTTGCATAACGGATAATAGCTTACTGTAAATACAAAAAAGCGCCGGGGTTACCGGCGCTTTTAATTAATTGGCCTGAGCTTAGCCCGGCAGGTCACCTGGTTTACCTACAGACGGCTTATCAACACCATCATCGGTAATCTCGCCTTCTTTGCTGGGTGCGCCGCCACTTGGCTTATCACCACTTGACGGACGGTCGTCCCAACCGGCTGGTGGCCGCACATCGCGACGCGCCATCAGGTCATCTATCTGCTTGGCATCAATGGTTTCGTACTTCATCAGTGCGTCTTTCATTGAGTGCAAAATATCTATGTTCTCTTCGAGGATTTGCTGAGCACGGTCGTAGTTACGGTCGATCACAGACTTGATCTCTGCATCAATGGCGCGGGCAGTGTCATCCGACATGTTTGATGCCTTTGACATAGATTTACCCAGGAACACCTCGCCTTCTTCTTCGGCGTACAGCATTGGTCCCATTTTGTCTGACAAACCCCATTGAGTCACCATCTTACGGGCAATATCGGTGGCTCGCTCGATATCATTCGAGGCGCCGGTAGTCACTTTATCGTTACCATAAATGATTTGCTCAGCAATACGGCCGCCAAACAAGCTGGAAATCATACTCTCCAGGTGTTGCTTGGTGTGGCTTACCCGATCCTGCTCCGGCAGATACATAGTAACACCCAACGCTCGACCGCGAGGAATGATAGACACTTTGTATACCGGATCATGCTCTGGCACTAAACGACCCACAATGGCGTGACCCGCCTCGTGATAAGCCGTCATGGTTTTCTCTTCTTCAGACATCACCATGGACTTACGCTCAGAGCCCATCATAATTTTGTCTTTGGCTTTCTCAAACTCTTCCATCGATACCAGTCGACGGTTAGCTCGCGCAGCAAACAGTGCCGCTTCGTTTACCAGGTTAGCCAGGTCGGCACCAGAGAAACCTGGTGTACCGCGGGCAATCACCGATGGTTCAACATCGTCTGCAACCGGTACCTTACGTACGTGTACTTTAAGGATCTGTTCACGACCACGAATATCCGGCAGACCAACAACCACCTGACGGTCGAAGCGACCAGGACGCAACAGAGCCGGGTCGAGCACATCCGGACGGTTAGTCGCGGCAATAACAATGATACCTTCGTGACCTTCAAAGCCGTCCATTTCTACCAGCATCTGGTTAAGGGTTTGCTCACGCTCGTCGTGACCACCACCTAAACCGGCACCACGCTGACGGCCAACGGCATCGATTTCGTCGATAAAGATAATACAAGGCGCCGCTTTACGGGCCTGTTCAAACATATCGCGAACCCGTGATGCACCCACACCGACAAACATTTCTACGAAGTCAGAACCGGAGATAGTAAAGAACGGTACTTTGGCTTCACCGGCAATCGCTTTTGCCAGCAAGGTTTTACCCGTACCAGGAGGGCCTACCATCAATACGCCCTTCGGAATCTTACCGCCCAGTTTCTGGAACTTGGATGGGTCGCGCAGGAAGTCTACTAACTCGGCGACATCTTCTTTAGCTTCGTCACAACCAGCAACGTCGGCAAAGGTCGTTTTAATTTGATCTTCACTCAGTAAGCGCGCTTTACTCTTACCAAATGACATTGCACCACGGCCACCGCCGCCCTGCATTTGACGCATGAAGAATATCCATACGGCGATAAGCAGTAACATCGGGAACCAGGAAATGAAAATTGACGTCAGGATGGACGGCTGCTCAGGTGGCTCACCCAACACGCGAACGTCCTGCTTGACCAGATCAGAGATCAACTGATCATCAAAATACGGGATGAACGTTTTGAATGTCTCGCCTGAGCGCTTAACACCACGAATTTCGTTGGTGTCGCTGCTAATCCGCACTTCGCGAATTGTGCCTTGCTTCACTTCTTTAAGAAATGTGGTGTAGTCAGTTTGTGCCCGGCCAGATTCGCTGGGAGAAAAACTTTGGAAAACCGCCATTAAAACTACTGCGATCACCAACCACAAGATTAAGTTTTTTGCCATGTCGCTCAATGCTACTAACCTCTGTAAAAATCATCCGGTCTCAATGTGACGCTAAATTGCGCCACTAAAAACGACCGGTGAGTGTCTCAAAAACGCGATAACTAAGCCTACTATACTTTATAACCGCTTGCTACCTAATACGCTTCTCTGTAACGCGCTCCGGGCAGATCCGGTACGCGTAATTTACTGGTTCAGGCGGTGTTTTTACTAACGCTGAAAAAATCACCTGAACACTTTCTGCGCTGTTACGCTGTAAGACTGCAAATCTGTTGCCAGGTTCCAGTCATTTACCGCGCAAATCCTTCGTTATCGTGAAAGGCAATCCCCTGAGGGATCTTGCCCGCTAACCTTTCACAGCTGTCGCTTCACAACTGAGCTATTTTACTTTTCTACGGTTCATGCAATCAATCTGTTCAATCCAAAGACTAAAAGTTTTTCGCCAATTGCACCTTGCCGGTTCAGCAAGTTAACCAACAACTGATTGAAATGTTCAATTAATCAACGGTTAGTCCTGACTTGCTGCGTCTTTTTTGTCTTTACCGTACGATCTCATTAGGATTGTAGTCGAGATGGCGTTAGAATACGCTTTTTCAAGACAGACTTTGCACTTAAATTGTAAGAAAAACTTAAATAATGAAACTTTCAAATAAACAAAAGCAATTCCTTAAAGGCCTCGCCCACCCGTTAAAACCCGTTGTTCAGCTTGGCGGCAATGGTTTAACCGAAGGTGTTCTGGCCGAAATCGATAACGCGCTGAACCACCACGAATTAATCAAGGTAAAAGTGCCTTCGGATGATCGTGAAGAAAAGGCGCTGATTATGGACGCCATTATTCGCGAAACCGCCAGTGAGAAATTACAGGTAATTGGCCACACGCTGATTCTGTATCGCCCCAGCGAAGAGTGTAAAATTCAGTTGCCAAAATAAGTTATCCCATCACTTCCTGCACATTCCCTTTCCGTAAACGTTAGGTAAAATAAGTTTAACATTTTACTAACATTAAACGGAGTTGCAATGCAGATAGCCAACCATACAGCTGTGATCACCGGCGGGTGTTCAGGGCTGGGCCTGGCGGTTGCCAAACAGCTGGTGTCAATGGGCGCCAATGTTGTTCTTATCGATATCAACAGTGAAGCCGGTGCCAAACAGCAAGCTGAGTTAGGTGCTGACAACACCCTGTTTATGAATGCCGATGTCACCAGTGAACAAGCCATCAGTAAAGCGCTGGATAGTGCCGTGGAGCGCTTTGGTGCTATTCATTTTTGCGTAAATTGTGCCGGTATCGCCCCGGCGGAGCGTTTACTAAATAAACAGGGCGAGCCCGCCAGTCTGACGCGTTTTAATCAGACACTGTCAATTAACCTCAGTGGCACCTACAACGTAGCGCGGCTGGCCGCGGCGAAGATGGCAGAAAATGCTCCCCACCCAGACACGGGCGAACGCGGCGTGATCATCAACACAGCGTCCATCGCCGGTTACGAAGGCCAGATTGGCCAAACCGCTTACGCAGCAAGTAAAGCAGCAATTATTGGCTTAACACTGCCGATGGCAAGGGATCTGTCGAACCTGGGAATTCGGGTGAACAGCATTGCGCCGGGCGTGATGGGCACACCGCTACTCACAGCCATGCCGCAACAGGTGCAGGACGCGCTGGGTGCAAACGTGCCTTTTCCGGCCCGCCTTGGTAGCCCGGAAGAGTTTGCCCATCTTGCCCAGCATATTTGCCAGAATAGTTATATGAACGGCGAAACCATCCGTCTGGACGGTGCATTACGCATGCAACCTAAATAACTCAAAGTCAAAATGAATTATCGGGCTGATGGCCAGCCCGCTACCTAACATGCTTGGTTTATTCTTCTGCGCCATTCACTGTACAGGCAATCTGATACAAGCGCTTAACGGCCAGGTCATTTACGGTATTTTTCGGATACCGGCCACGACTCGACAGCACACCGGCTTCTTTCTCCATCAGCAGTTCAAGCGCATCATCCACCGTTTCCACACTGTAGATAGCAAACTGACCTTTTTTAACCGCATCCACTACGGCTTTATCGAGCACCAGGTGACGAACATTGGATTTGGGGATAATCACGCCCTGCTCACCATTTAAACCGCGATGCTGGCAAACATCGAAGAAGCCTTCAATTTTTTCATTAACGCCGCCCACTGCCTGCACTTCACCGTACTGGTTAATGGAGCCGGTGACCGCCAACGACTGCCGGGCAGGAATATCAGTAATCGCTGAAATCAGCGCCACCAGTTCGCCTAAGGAAGCGCTGTCGCCGTCGATATGACCGTAAGATTGCTCCAGGGCAATGTTCGCGGATACGGTTAACGGAAAGGCTTGCGCGTATTTATTACCAAGATAACCGGTGAGTAGCATTACCCCTTTCGAGTGGATCGGCTGCCCGAGTTCGACTTCCCTTTCAATATCCACCACCCCACTGGCGCCCGCATAAACCGTGGCAGTGATCCGTGCCGGCGTACCAAACGCCGTATCACCAATATCCATCACCGTCAGGCCATTTACCTTACCGATAGCTTTACCCTCGGTTGCAATGAGCACCTGGCCCTCTTTTATATCGTTTAACAACGAGGTACTAACTCGGCCGGTGCGACGTTTTTTAGCCATCAAAGCCGAGTTCAAATGACTTAAATCTATTTGCTTATCACCCACTTTCATGCAGAAATAATGGGCCTCATTGAGCAATTCAATAACATCGGCAAAATGTGCCGACAGCTTTTCCTGATGTTCTGCCATGCGCAAAGAATACTCAACCAGGCGGTACATGGCAGGCTGGGTAATGCCTGTCAGGCCAAGCTGAATGATTTTCTTGCGAACCCGGCCAACAAAATCAAACAGGTTTTGCCGGGTTGCACTGATTTCATGGTCAAAATCAACCAGTACCCGAAACAGCTCATTAAACTCTGAGTCGTAATCCTGCAAGGTATAGTACAGATCGCGGGAGCCCATCAGGATAACTTTCACTTTCAGGTCAATGGCCTGGGGCATCAGTGTCATGGCACTGGCCATGCCCACGTCCTGTTGCGGCAAATCCATTTTTAACTTACCAAACTTGACCGCCAGTTTAAGTGCTTCCCACACATAGGGCTGATGTAGCAACTGATCCGCGTCGAGCAGCAGATACCCACCGTTGGCCCTGTGCAGCGCGCCCGGGCGGATCATCTTATAGTTGGTGTACATTGCCCCGCCTAAGTGGGTGTACTCAATTAAGCCAAACAGATTCTGGTAAGTTGGATTGGGCTCATAAACAACCGGCGCACCACCTTCCAGGCTATGCGCACAGATAACATTTGGCAGAAAATGCTCTTCGAGGATCTCCCGGCGGTCACGTTCATCCAGCTTTTCAGCTTTAGGCTCTTCGGTCAGAAAAGCAATCACCGCTTCAATCAGGTGCGACTTTAACTGGCGCAGATGTTTAAGCACCCCGAGGTCACCAGAATACTTATGTTCCAGTTCCTTAAGCAGCGGTCGGATGCCGTGCTCTGCAGTGTCCCGGTTCAGCTTGCGTAACTGCTCAGAATTTTCCCGCTTCCACACGGGTAACGAAAGCAGACTTTCACTGAGCCGGTTTTCCAGCTCATCAATTAATTTATAAAAGCCTTCGCGCTGCTGCTCAGTGAGCTGAGCAAATTCACTGTCATCAATGGGTTTATTATTAACAATGGGAGCAAAACTAACGGTGCCCTGCTCTTCATGCATGGCCACTGAATTGGCCTGGGCAAAGCGTTCAACACTGTTAATGGCTTCATCGTATTTTTGTTCAAAATGTCTGGATATTGCCGCTTTTTTACGCTGATATCCGGGATTGTCAAAGGCCGCCGGGTAGGTATCGAGTAACTCGTCCACCAGATTCGCCATATCCCGGGCAAATTCCCGCGCACCGCCGGGATGCATGCGCAGCACCAGAGGCTCGCGTTCTTCCTCAAAGTTGTTGATAAAACACCAGTCATCGGGCGTGGCCAGTTTACTCACATGCCGTTCGATGTATTCCTTAACCAGGGTGAAGCGGCCGGTAGCGTGCTCACCCATCACATACAGATTGTAACCGGTAGAATCGATATTTAAACCAAACGTCAGCGCCTCGCGGGCCCGTTCCTGACCAATAAAGGTCGAATTTAACGCTGCGTCATCTTTAAGAGCCTGATTGATGGCCCGACGATTTATATTGGGGGTGAGCTGTGTGGCAGGTAACCGCTCCCAGGTCATAGCTATATTCTTCTTTATTTACTCTCACTACAGTGAATCCTGAATCCCCTTGCCTGTCAAACCCTAAACTTGTGTTTGCTCAATTTCCATACTAGCCTGACCGATTGATTCGTAGCCCCGTGTTCGGAACCACCATAATGAAGTTAATAGCCTTATTTACCCTGCTGCTGAGTAGCGCCTGTTTGGCCAAACCAGTAGTCATTGCCGTCAGTGACAGTGGCTTTATTGTCGACAATAAGGTCCACATTGATGCACCGACCGATGTGGTGTGGACTGCCCTTATCAATGACATCGATAAATGGTGGCCGAAAAGCCACAGCTGGTGGGGCGATGAAGGGAAATTTACCCTGCAGGCAAAAGCCGGTGGATGTTTTTGTGAAACGGCAGGAAGTCGCTCCGCGCAACACATGCAGGTCGTATTTGTCGATCCGCAAAAAGTGCTGAGAATGACCGGCGGCCTTGGCCCCTTGCAGGGTATGGGCGTGTTTGGCTCGCTGGACTGGGTATTTGAATCAGTGCCTGGTGGCACTCAGATTACGCTGACCTACCGTGTACAGGGTTTTACACCCGATGGCTTCAGCAAACTGGCGCCAGTGGTTGCCGAGGTACAGGGTTTGCAGTTGCAGGGTCTGGCAAATTACCTTAGGAGCGATTAAATTACGGTCAATTAAGCCAAATAATCCGCTTCATTAGGTTCAGCCTATTGTGACATACGCCACCGCTAAGTTATTCTATGGGGTTATTATACCCATAATCTACTGGTGGTAGTGTTTAGACTCCTTTTCACACCTGCTGCCGGTACAGTTGTTAAAGTTAAATAAAGCGGAAGCCTCAGGTAAATGGCCGAAAATCAGTACAACCCACAAGAAATCGAAAGTGCGGTGCAGCAGCACTGGCAAGACACCAATGCCTTTAAGGTGACAGAAGAGCCGGGTAAAGAGAAGTTTTACTGCCTGTCTATGTTCCCCTACCCCAGTGGCCGCCTCCACATGGGACACGTGCGTAATTATACCATCGGTGACGTAATCAGCCGTTTTCAGCGTATGCAGGGCAAAAATGTACTGCAACCCATGGGTTGGGATGCCTTTGGTTTGCCAGCAGAAAACGCGGCAATTAATAACAACACCGCGCCGGCCAAGTGGACCTACTCGAATATCGACTACATGAAAAACCAGCTTAAGTCGCTGGGCTTCGGCTACGACTGGGACCGCGAGGTCGCCACCTGTAAAGCAGACTACTATCGTTGGGAGCAGTGGTTTTTCACGCGCCTGTATGAAAAAGGCCTGGTATACAAGAAGAATTCAACGGTTAACTGGGATCCGGTAGACCAAACCGTACTCGCCAACGAACAGGTTATCGATGGTCGTGGCTGGCGTTCAGGCGCTGTAGTTGAGCAAAAAGAAATCCCGCAGTGGTTTATTAAAATCACCGATTACGCCGAAGAGCTGTTACAGGATCTCGAACAACTGGAAGAATGGCCGGAACAGGTTCGGGCCATGCAGGCTAACTGGATTGGTCGCTCCGAAGGCGTTGAGATTACCTTTGAAATGGCTGAGCAGGTTAATGAAGTCAGCGATTTAACCGTTTACACCACGCGTCCGGATACCTTTATGGGTGTCACCTATGTTGCCGTGGCTGCACAACATCCGCTGGCCGAGGCCGCCGCACAGAACAATGCCGACGTTGCTAAATTCATCGATGAATGTAAAAACACCAAGGTCGCCGAAGCAGAGCTGGCCACCATGGAGAAAAAAGGCTGTTCCACCGGCTTTTACGTGGTTCATCCGTTAACCGGCGAGCAATTACCAGTATGGGTAGCTAACTTCGTATTGATGGATTACGGCTCAGGCGCTGTAATGGCAGTGCCGGGGCACGATCAACGTGACTGGGAATTTGCTACCCGCTACGATTTACCCATCAAGCAGGTTATCGAGCCGCAACAAGGCAGCAATATCGAATGCGACCTGAGCGCGTCAGCCTTCACCGAAAAAGGCGTATTGATTAATTCCAATGACTTTGACGGACTGGAATTTGACGCAGCCTTTAATGGTATTGCCGACAAACTGGTGGATCTGGGCTGTGGTCAGCGCAAGGTAAACTATCGCCTGCGTGACTGGGGCGTGAGCCGTCAGCGTTACTGGGGTGCGCCTATCCCAATGCTTAATCTGGAAAACGGTGAATCTGTACCGGTACCAGCTGATGAACTGCCGGTAGTATTACCTGAAGATGTGGAAATGGATGGGGTGACCTCGCCAATTAAAGCCGATCCAGAATGGGCCAAAACGACTTACAACGGTGAAGCTGCGCTGCGCGAAACCGACACCTTTGACACCTTTATG
>DDJQ01000006.1:0-52594 GCA_002339125.1 Alteromonadaceae bacterium UBA2620 | reverse complement strand
CTTTGACACCTTTATGGAGTCTTCCTGGTACTACGCGCGCTACAGTTGTGCGACTACCGATGATGCCATGCTGGATCCGGCCAAAGCTAACTACTGGCTGCCGGTGGATCAATATGTAGGCGGTATCGAACACGCTATCCTGCACCTGTTGTATTCCCGCTTCTATCACAAATTATTACGTGATGAAGGCCTGGTTGAATCTGACGAGCCTTACAAGCGTTTGCTGTGTCAGGGCATGGTGCTGGCTGACTCCTACTACAGTGAAGACGAGAAAGGGAAGAAAACCTGGTATTCGCCCACTGAAGTATCTACCGAAAAAGATGACAAGGGCCGGATCGTCAAAGCCTGGCTAACCGCCGATAATACGCCGGTGCAGCACGGCGGTATGACCAAAATGTCGAAGTCGAAAAATAACGGTATCGACCCGCAACAGGTTATCGATCAGTACGGTGCCGATACGGTACGTTTGTTTACCATGTTTGCAGCGCCACCAGAGCAAACGCTGGAATGGGTAGACTCAGGGGTAGAAGGCGCTAACCGCTTCCTGCGCCGGGTATGGAAACTGGTGAATGATCATCTTGCTGCCGGCACCCCCGGGGAGCTGGACGTTAAAGCGCTGGATAAATCTCAGCAGGCACTGCGCCGTGAGCTGCACAAAACCATCGAAAAAGTCAGTGATGATTTGGGCCGTCGTCAGACGTTCAACACGGCGGTAGCGGCAATCATGGAATTGCTTAACCACCTGCAAAAAGCACCGCAGGAGAGTGGCCAGGATATCGCCTTAATGCGTGAAGCGGTTAACAGCATTGTGTTGCTGTTGAATCCAATCACTCCGCATATCTGTCATCACCTGTGGGCTAAGCTTGGCCATACCAGCAGTATCGAAACAGCGCCATGGCCGGTGGCTGATAAAGACGCTTTGGTTGAAGACGAAAAGCTAATCATTGTTCAGGTTAACGGTAAACTGCGGGCTAAAATTACCGTTTCAGCCAGTGCCAGCAAAGAAGAGCTGGAACAACTGGCTAAAGACCAGCCCAATGTACAGCAGTTTACCGAAGGCAAGACCATCCGTAAGGTCATTGTGGTACCCGGTAAGCTGGTGAATATCGTGGCTAACTAATGCGCGGATTAACTGTTATCAGTAAAAGTCTGATCCTGATGATAACCACACTGGCTCTCGCCAGCTGTGGTTTTCATTTGCGCAGCGATAAAACCCTGCCAAGCAACACCGACTACCTGTACGTGCAGGCGACCAGTCAGAATGCGCCTTTGGTGAGAGCGCTGGAAAATCGCATGAATGTGTATCAAATCAAGGGCGGCCCGCAAGCTGCCCCGGGGCTTGAAGACACAACGATTACCCTGCACCTGCAACCTGAGTCCCTGGACCGCCGGTTACTGTCAGTATTTGCTACCGGTCAGGTTGCAGAATATGAGCTGATATATGGTGTTCGCTATACCGTACTGTTTCCCAATGGCGAGGAACTGAATACCTCTTTTGAAGTACTACGGGAATATCAGGATGACCCCGATCAGGTGCTGGCAAAATCGCGCGAGCTGAATCTGGTCCTCAGTGAAATGCGCCTGGAAGCAGCCGACCGTATCATTCGCTTGTTATCCAGTCAGTACGCGGGGCTTTAATCAGGTGCAGGTTTATCCCGATCGCTTCAGACAAACCTTAAAAGAGGGTCTCAAGGGCTGCTATCTGGTCTTTGGTGATGAGCCTCAGCAAAAGTTTGAAATTCTGCAGGCATTAAGAGCAACAGCCAAACAGCAAGGCTTCGATGAGCGCACGGTGCTGGTAGCTGACGGCGAATTTAGCTGGTCACGTTTAATCGATGCGACCCAGAGTATGTCGCTGTTTGCGGCACGCCAGTTAATCGAGCTGGAATTACCTACGGGTAAGCCAGGCACCGAAGGTGCTGGTATCCTGACTGAGCTGGCCGGTAACTTATCAAGCGATACTCTGCTCATCATCCATGGCGGCAGAATTGGCAAGGACGTGCAGCGAACTAAGTGGTTTAAAGCCCTCGACGCCATCGGTGTATTTACCATCTGCTATCCGCTGGAAGGCGCACAGCTACACAAGTGGATCCAGCAACGCCTGCAATCCGAGTCTTTTCAGTTTACCCCCGCCTGCGTGAAACTCATTGCTGACTTCAGTGAGGGCAACCTGATGGCTGCCGCCCAGGAAATTGAAAAACTCACTCTGGCCTACCCGGATAAACAGCTGGACGAAGAAAAACTGGCCAGCGCTCTGGTGGATCAGTCCCGTTTCAACGTTTTTCAGCTGGTGGATATCATGCTCCAGGGCGATCGCACCCGCTGCGTTAAAATCCTCCAACGACTGGAAAGTGAAGGCATTGAACCCAACATTATCATCTGGGCACTGGTACGGGAATGGCAGACGCTGTGGAAGCTGAATCATCTGCAAAACAGCGGGCAGACAATCACCTGGCCGAAGCTGGGGATCTGGAAAAACCGCCAGGGCTATTACCAGCAGGCAATGCAAAGATTGTCCAAACAAGACCTGACGCTGATTGGTGAGCAGCTCACCGAAGCCGACCAGTTGTTTAAGCAAACCTCTGTAGTCAGGCCATATATCAAACTTTGCCATTTATGCCTGCTGTTCACCGGTGTGCCGCTGGCGCATATGGCATTTGCTGAAAGTGCAGATACACTCTGATGCGAGCGTTATTAGGGGGGACCTTTAACCCGCCGCATCAGGGCCATATAAAAGCGGGACTGGAAGCCATTAATGAGATTGGCGTTGAGCGGCTGGCTTTATTACCATGCAAATTACCACCACATAAAACGGCACCAGAAACTGCTACTGCCCACCGCTTAAAAATGCTTGAGCTGGCCTGTGAGGATGAGCCCGCGTTATATGTTGAGCCACTGGAATTATCCTTGTCAGCGCCCTCTTACACGGTAAAGACACTACAGCATTTACGCCGCACGCTGGGCAATGAGCCATTGTTTTTTCTGTTGGGTGAAGATTCACTGTATAATCTGCCGAGCTGGTATCATTGGCAATCACTGACAGACTATTGTCATATTGTGGTTATGCGGCGACCTGCTTCGCCAGGCGAACCGGATGAAACACTGCGCAAATGGCTCACCGAGCGTCAGTGCACGCAATTAGAAACGTTTTATCACCAGCCTGCCGGGCTGGTGTATTATACCGACAGTCAGGACTATGCCGTGTCTTCCACGCAATTACGCGATGCGCTTACTGCCGGACAAACAACTGACCGTGTGGTGACTGACTGGCTTAGCCCGGCAGTCCTGCACTATATTAAACAACATAAGTTATACGGCACCATTTAAGGTGTTAGTGAGGAGAACTTTTGCAACACGAGCAACTCAAAGCGTTTGTCTTAGACAAAATTGACGATATGAAAGGACGGGATATCGTTGAATTAAATGTAAAAGGAAAATCAACCGTCACTGATACCATGGTTATCTGTTCGGGTAACTCCAAACGCCATGTCAGTTCGATTGCCGAACATGTGCAGGTAGAGGCCAAGCACGCCGGTCATGCCCCGCTAAATGTTGAAGGCAAGGAAACCGGCGACTGGGTACTGGTCGACTTAGGCGATATCATTGTGCATATCATGCAGGATGAAGCCCGGGATTTTTATCAGCTGGAAAAGCTTTGGGGTTAACTCCCCGGCCGACACGGAGTTAGTAAACTGTGCGCATACAGGTAATTGCGGTTGGTAATAAAATGCCAGACTGGGTGAGCACTGGTACCAATGAATTTCTGCGCAGGTTTCCGGCAGATATGCCGGTGACGTTTACCGAAATCCCGCCGGGTAAACGCGGCAAAAACGCAGATATCAAACGCATCCTGCAAAAGGAAGGCGAAGCCATGATTGCGGCCATTGGTAAGTCCGATAAAGTGGTCACGCTGGAAGTCACCGGCCGCCCCTGGGACACTCCGGCGCTGGCCCGCCAGTTAGACAGCTGGAAAATGGATGGGCGCGATATCAGTTTACTCATCGGTGGACCAGAAGGCCTTGCCCCGGCATGCTGTGAGCTGGCCGAACAACGCTGGTCACTCTCCCCTCTTACTCTGCCGCATCCACTGGTACGAATCATCGTCGCCGAATCCCTGTACCGGGCCTGGTCTGTTACCCAGAACCACCCCTACCACAGAGAATAATGCATGCCGATTAAGCGTCAGACCATTCGCGACCACACGGCTGAGGCAAACCTGTTTGCCCGCCGGGCAGTGATTGCCGGGCTGGTAGTATTTGCCCTGCTGGCTATGGTTGTGAGTAACCTCTACTTTTTGCAGGTAGAGCACTTTGAGGATTACCAGACCCGCTCAAACGGCAATCGGATTAAAGTTTTGCCCATTGCCCCTAATCGTGGACTCGTCTACGACCGTAACGGCGTATTACTGGCAGAAAACCGGCCGGTATACAGCCTCGAAATTATCCCCGAGAAAGTTGATAACCTCGAGCATACCCTCATATTTTTGCAGGCGCTGATGGGGATCACCGATGATGAGGTGGAAGATTTCAAACAGTCCCTGCGCGGACAGCGCCGTTTTAAGCCTGTAGCGCTTCGCACCCGACTAACGGAAGAAGAAGTCGCTCGCTTTGCCAGCCGTAGCCACCGTTTTCCCGGCGTTTCCATCGAGGCGCGCCTGGCCCGTTACTATCCGTACAAAGAAACCCTCACCCATGCCCTGGGCTATGTGTCTAAAATCAATAAAAAAGATCTGCAAAAAATCCAGGAAGCCGGTGAAGAGGGCAACTACGCGGCCACCTATGACATTGGCAAACTGGGCATTGAAAAATACCACGAAGACATTCTCCACGGCGAAGTCGGTTATCAGCAGGTAGAAGTCAATAGTCAGGGCCGGATTATTCGCACCCTTGATGTGCAGCCTCCCATACCGGGTCGCGATATTGTTCTGAATATTGATATTCGCCTGCAGCAGGCAGCGCAGGAAGCGCTCAAGGATCAGCGCGGCACTATCATTATTTCTTCCGCGCATACTGGCGGTATCCTGGCGATGTACTCCAATCCCAGTTACGACCCCAATTTATTTGTGCATGGGATCAGCAGTAAAAATTACTCTGCATTGCTCAACTCGCCGGACCGGCCGTTGATTAATCGCGCCACCCAGGGGCAATATCCACCGGCTTCAACGGTTAAGCCGCTGCTGGGATTACTGGGGCTGGAAACCGATACGGTAACACCAGAATACTCGATTACCGATACCGGACAGTACCGTCTGCCCAATGTCTCTCATGTGTGGCGCGACTGGCGTAAATGGGGCCACGGCGAGGTTAACCTGACCCGCGCGGTGGAGGTATCCTGCGATACGTATTTTTATGATCTGGCCTACGAAATGGGTATTGATAGCATCAGTGATTACATGTCGGAGTTTGGCTTTGGTGATTACACCGGTATCGACCTATACGAAGAGAGCGACGCCAATATGCCCAGTCGTGGCTGGAAACGCGCCCGCTTTAATCAGCCCTGGTACATCGGCGATACCATTGCGGTAGGCATTGGCCAGGGATACTGGACAACGACGCCAATCCAGTTGGTTCATGCTACCAATGCGCTGGTGAATTACGGTGCCCGGTTTGTACCGCAGATCCTGCAGGGTTACCGAGGGGCCGATGGCACCATGCAACCTGAGCCACTTAAGTTTTTGCGCCCTATCGATATTGTTAACCGCGACAACTGGGATGTGATCCAGGACGCTATGTATCAGGTGGTTAACGGCGAAGTTGGCGGTGCCCGCTTTGCCTTTGCCGATACCCCGTATATTTCAGCCGGTAAAACCGGTACCGCCCAGTTATTCTCGGTTGCTCAGGGCGAGGAATATGAAGAAGAAAAAGTCGACGAGCGCCTGCGTGACAACGCGATGTATATTGGCTACGCACCTTATGATAAACCCGAGATCACCGTGGCAGTGGTGCTGGAAAACGCCGGTGGCGGTAGTAAGAATGCAGCACCAATGGCGCGATTGATGATGGACGCCTATTTTAAACTTTATCAGCCGGAACTCTTTGCCGCCGGGCAACAGACTAACGGAGAGTTATCCCAGTGAAGCGCAGTACGTTAAGAGAAAATCACATCAGCTTTTGGGATCGGATCCACATCGACCTGCCGTTACTGCTCGGCCTGTTGGTACTGATGGGAGTGGGTCTGGTAACGATCTACTCCGCTGGCGGCCAGGACATGGCGTTGATTGAACGTCAGGTTGTGCGCCTCGGTATTGCCATTGGTGTAATGGTTGTGCTCGCCCAGGTGCCGCCCATGGCGTTCAGGCGCTTGAGCATTTACGCTTACGGTGCCGGTATACTAATGCTGATAGCGGTGCTGGTGTTTGGTGATATTGGTAAAGGCGCCCAGCGCTGGCTTGACCTTGGATTTATTCGCTTTCAGCCGTCCGAGGCGATGAAACTGGCAGTTCCTATGATGGTGGCCTGGTATATCAGTAAATTCACACTGCCACCACGGCTGCCGCAAATTATAATCGGCTTTATGCTGGTGGTGATCCCCACTATCCTAATTGCCAAACAGCCTGATCTCGGCACCTCCCTGCTGATTGCCAGTTCCGGTGTATTTGCTATTTTTCTGGCCGGCATGAGCTGGCGACTGATCACGATAGTGGCCGGGCTCGGCGGCGCGTTTTTGCCAATTATGTGGTTCTTCCTGATGCAGGATTATCAGAAGCAGCGGGTTATCACCTTCATGAACCCGGAGAGTGATCCGCTGGGTGCCGGCTATCACATTATCCAGTCTAAAATTGCCATAGGCTCTGGCGGACTTGAGGGCAAAGGCTGGTTACAGGGCACTCAGTCACAGTTGGAGTTCTTACCCGAGCGCCACACCGATTTTATTTTTGCCGTGTTCAGTGAAGAGTTTGGCCTGACCGGCGTGTTACTGCTACTGGCTATTTACCTGTTTATTATTGTCCGCGGCCTGATGCTGGCGGTCCGTGCCCAAAACGCTTACAGCAAATTACTGGCCGGCAGTATTACACTGACCTTTTTTGTGTACGTGTTTGTGAATATGGGCATGGTTTCGGGAATTTTGCCGGTGGTTGGTGTACCACTACCGCTGGTAAGTTACGGCGGCACATCAATGGTGACTTTGTTAGCCGGATTTGGCATGCTTATGGGCATCGGCACACAAAAACGATTATTGTCGCGCTAATGACCCGGTATACACTCTTACTTAGCTTTACTGCAACCCTGTTGCTGAGCGCCTGTCAGGCGCCGTCACGCTATTCTCAGGCCACCGATTCTGCACCGGATTTTGTTTATCCTGAGCCCCCTATGGAAGATGCCGAACCTAAGTATGAACCCTACCGGGAACAGAATAGCCTCCCCTATGAAGTGCTGGGCAAATACTATCGACCGCTGAAAACCGGCAAAGGCTACACGGCCATGGGGAAAGCCTCGTGGTATGGTCAGAAATTTCATGGTCACCTCACCTCTAACGGTGAAGTGTACGACATGTTCGGCATGACAGCTGCGCATAAAACTTTGCCACTGCCGTCCTACGTACGAGTGACTAACCTTGAGAATCAGCAACAGGCGATTGTACGGGTAAATGACCGAGGCCCGTTTCACTCTGAACGGATCATAGACCTATCCTACGCGGCAGCCAAAAAACTCGGTTTTTATCAGCATGGCACTACCCGGGTAAAACTTGAGGTTATCCACGTCGACAGTGACGATATGGTTACCGTTGGCAACGAACCACCGGTGCCTTACGCACTTTATGCTGGCGAATTACCTGCCGAGGACGTGCTGCAAACTGCCAGTCAGACTGCCGCTGAAACAGGCCCGGATCCACTGGCCACCGAACAAAGCGACAGTGCTGAACTGAATGAGATAGCTGGCAATCAGGGATATTACATTCAGGTCGCTGCATTGTCTGATGCCGAGCGCGCTAAAAAGCTGTCTGACGGGTTATCCTCGCTGTATCAGGTCCCTGCTGAGTTCCCCCTCATTGATGATATTTACCGGCTGCGACTCGGGCCTCTGACCGACCGCTTTAAGCTCAATATGTTACTCGATGAGCTCAAACAAAATGGCTACCCGGGGGCATATAAAGTAGCAGCGAGCCTGTAGTAATTAAAATTACAGAAAATAACCCGAAGCCTCATTGAAATTAAACTTTTTGCCCCGACTCTAGTCCAAGCCTACGGCATACGTTAAAATGCCGTCGATACAACAGATTTTCGCTTTCAACTCAAACGGTAAAACCATGCATAATAAAATAAAGCGCGCTAAACCGTCTTTCCTGTCTGCCTTGCTACTAAGCATTACCCTGTTACTCAGTGCTTACTGGCAAACTGCCAAAGCTGCGGTCGTTATTCCACCGCCACCTACCGTTGCCGCTGCCGGCTTCGTGTTACTTGATTATGAAACCGGCACCAGTATTGCCGAGCAAAACGCCGACATGCAGCTGGCGCCTGCCAGTCTGACCAAGATCATGACGGTTTACGTGATTGGTAAAGAGTTGCAAGCCGGTAACATTTCGTTAGATGACGAAGTGAAAATTTCTGAAAATGCCTGGGCGAAGAATTTCCCGGATTCTTCGAAGATGTTTATCGAAGTAGGCACGACAGTCACCGTGCACGACCTGTTACGCGGTATTATTGTGCAGTCTGGTAACGACGCCTGTGTGGCCATGGCCGAACACATTGCCGGTTCTGAAAGTGCGTTTGCCAGCATGATGAATGCCCATGCCGCCAACCTGGGAATGAACGCCAGTAATTTTGTTAACTCCCATGGCCTGCACGACCCGGATCACTACACCTCGCCACGTGACATGGCAACGCTGTCGCGCGCGCTGGTAAAAGAGACGCCGGAAATGTACAAAATCTACAGTGAAAAAGAATTCACTTACAACGGCATCAAGCAGTATAACCGCAACAGCCTGCTGTGGGATCAAAGCCTTAACGTAGACGGCATTAAAACCGGCCATACCTCGGATGCCGGTTACTCGCTGATTACCTCTGCCACCCAGGGTGATATGCGCCTGGTCTCAGTAGTAATGGGCACAGACAGCGAACGAGCACGTAAGGTAGAGAATAAAAAGCTACTGCGCTATGGCTTCCGTTTTTACGAAACTGTTACCCCTTACAAAGCCGGTGACAGCTTTGTTTCGCACCGTATTTACATGGGTGATCGGGATACCGTGGATTTAGGTATTAACCAGTCTACGCCAATTACCATTCCCCGTGGTCAGGTGGCTAACCTGGAAGCGAACTTTGAACTGGATAAAAGTCTGGAAGCACCGCTCGCTAAAGGCGAAGTGGTTGGCACCCTGTATATCCAGTTAGAAGGTGAAGACGTAGCGCAGTATCCGTTAGTGACCTTACAGGAAGTTAAAGAAGGTGGCCTTTTCGATCGGCTGCTCGATTATGTAACTTTACAGTTAGGTCTGAATGATTAATACCAGATAATCGCCTGGAACCTACATGCGTCTGGTGGTGTACGGCACGAATTGGTAGAATTCGTGCCGTGCTATTTTGAGAGGTAAGCAAAAGTGACTAAATTAGACACTCGGTTTGACGAACTGCTGGACTTCCCCACGGTTCAAACCTTTAAAGTGATGGGCATCGCCCACGAAGATTTACCGTTACATGTGGTATCCTGCCTGCAGGAACACGCGCCGGGCGACTATGCGCCAGCGGTAAAGCCAAGCGCTAAAGGGAATTACCACTCTGTATCGGTTGCCGTTACGGTAACCAGCAAAGAACATATGGAATTAATTTATACCGAACTGGCCAAAATCGAATTAGTGAGAGTTGTACTTTAAGTGACAGATGCCGTTAATAAGGACGCCCGGGATAAGGTGATTGTCAGGCAGTTAGGCAAGCGAACTTATGAGCCGGTCTGGCAGGCTATGCAAACCTTCACTGATCAGCGTACCGCTGAAGACGCCGACGAAATATGGCTGGTTGAACACGAGCCGGTGTTTACCCAGGGTCAGGCCGGTAAAGCTGAGCACATTTTGATGCCCGGTGATATCCCGGTAGTGCAGGTTGACCGTGGCGGACAGGTCACCTATCACGGACCAGGCCAGTTAGTTATCTATCTGATGCTCAATGTCAGGCGCCGTAAGATGGGCGTTCGCGAGCTGGTAAGCGCGATGGAAGACGCAGTAGTCGCCACGCTGGCAGACCACAACATTACCGCTAATGCCCGGCCCGATGCGCCTGGCGTATATGTTAACGGTGAAAAAATATGTTCACTGGGCTTGCGGATCCGTAAAGGCTGCTCTTTTCACGGTCTGGCACTCAACGTTAATATGGACCTTGCGCCTTTTGAGCGAATCAATCCCTGTGGCTACCAGGGTATGGCCATGACAGACTGTGCCCGTCTTGGCGGGCCGGATAACATTCAAGAAGCGACAGAGCTGATGCTTAGCCATTTACAGGCCAAACTCGCTCTGCCCAATTTGCAAACAATAGAAGGCTTTAATGAGTAACGTAAAGGCAAAAGCCGGAGTAAAACTCCGCGATGATGAAAAGGTCAGGCACATTCCGGTTACCATCGTTCCGACTGAGAAAGAGGAAATGCTCCGTAAGCCGGAATGGATCAAAATAAAGCTGCCTCGCACCACTGACCGGATCGATCACATCAAGCAGACCCTGCGCAAAAATAATCTGCACTCGGTCTGTGAAGAAGCGAGCTGCCCGAACCTGGCGGAATGTTTCAATCATGGTACCGCCACGTTTATGATTCTGGGTGATATCTGTACCCGTCGTTGCCCGTTCTGTGATGTTGCCCATGGTAAACCATTACCGCCAAGCGCCGAGGAGCCACTTAAACTGGCCACCACCATTAAAGAAATGGCGCTGAAATACGTGGTGATCACCTCGGTAGACCGTGATGACTTGCGTGATGGCGGCGCTCAGCACTTTGTGGATTGTATTAAAGCCATTCGTGAACACAGCCCGGCGACCAAAATTGAAGTACTGGTACCGGATTTCCGTGGCCGCATGGACCGTGCGCTGGATATCTTTAAAGATGCACCACCAGACGTGTTTAACCATAATCTGGAAACCATTCCGCGTTTGTACCGCGAATGTCGTCCAGGCGCCAATTACCAGTGGTCACTCGACTTACTCAAAAAATTCAAAGCCCAGCACCCTCACGTGCCAACTAAATCTGGTCTGATGATGGGCATGGGAGAAAGTCAGGAAGAGATTGCGGAAGTACTGAAAGACCTGCGCGCGCACGATGTGGAGATGCTCACACTGGGTCAGTACCTGCAGCCGAGCCGTCATCACTTCCCGGTAAAACGCTATGTTCACCCGGATGAATTTAATGCGCTTGGCGATACCGCTAAAGCATTAGGCTTTACCCATGCCGCATGTGGCCCGATGGTACGTTCAAGTTATCATGCCGACCGTCAGGCGGCCGGAGAAGAGGTTAAATAGCCTCTTCTTTACTGCCCTGCTCCATAGGGTACTTAACGACCTGGTGGCGTCCGGCTTTTTTCGCTTTATACATAGCGAAGTCGGCGCCGCTCAAAAGCGTATCCAGTTGTTTACCCACCTGATTACTATCACATACTCCAAAACTGGCACTCAGTTGCAAACCATCCAGTTTCGTTTTGGTATCAATCCCGGCCAACCAGCTTTGAATCTCATGACAGTAGGCCAGCGCCTCATTGACATCCGTCCCCGCTAAGCACAGTACAAACTCTTCCCCGCCAACCCGCGCACAACTGACTGTTCTTTCTGCCAGGCGCGCGGTCAGGTTTTTGCTAACCTCACACAGCACCCAATCGCCAGACTGATGGCCAAAATTATCGTTAATCCACTTCAGGTTGTCCAGGTCAAACATGATCAGACTGAGCGGTTCTTCAGTGTCATTGCTGCGCAGAGCTTGTTGCGTGACCTGCATAAACTGACGGCGGTTATCGAGCCCGGTGAGCGAATCCGTTGAAGCGAGTCTGGCCAGCAATTGTTGCTGCCTTTGTAACTTACGAATACTGAAAACCGTGATAAGCACCAGCGAAGCTGCCAGCGCAATAAGTAAATAAGTGCCGATGACGTTTTGTTCAGCCCGGGCAAGCTGATTAGCCAACAATGCCTGATGATTGGAGAGCAGGCGAAGTTCCTCGTCTGCCTGACGCAGACTCGCCTGGGCATTATTCACCGCCAGTTGTTTGGTAGCAGCCAGGCGGTTTTGACTTTTTTCGCTTTCCAGGGCGACCTGCTGCCAGTGGTAGGCTTGCTCATAATCGTTCTGTTGTTTGCGAATTTTCGCTTTCAGCGCGGCTGCGGCGACCATACCTTCAGAGTAATCAGCCATCTCCGGCCGCACCAGTATCGGATCGACTTTCGCTTCTGCTTGCTCGAATTGACCCAATGCATAGAGTGCCTGAGCTTCAATGTTTTTAAGGACAACCCAATAGTAAAAATAGTTGAGTGCCTCAATTGCCTGTTCATAACGCCTGACAGCGGCTAAAACGGCCTCATACTGCCCGGAGTCGAGTAAATATCGCGTCCAGATGAGGAAGGGCTCAACGGTGTAAAGCGTGTTAGGCAAAGACAGACAAGCAGCCTCCAATGTTGCCAGCCAACGAGGTGTGATAGCATTAATATCAAGTCCCTTTTGCGCCCTGAACTCCCGAGTGATATAGCGGCAGCGCTCACCTGCGCCAGTTCAGGTCCGGTAACCCATTCAAGAAGATTCAGCGCCTCGTTATACATCTGCAGGTTAATATAGTAAATCACCACGCTAAAGTTCGCGGTGTACCAGCTATCTTTTCGCGGCAATTGGCCTAACAGTTCCTTTAGTTCGGCAGAAAGCAGCAAGCCCTCCGACCATTCCCGATAACCATAGTAAATGCTGAGTAATGTAGCTCTGGCGCGTAAGCCAAGCTCATCAGCCGGGTGCCTGCGACTTATAGGCTCTATAATGCTAACTGCGCGGTTAGAATCACTGGCTATTGCAGCATGAAATCCCAACAGATAATCCCGGTAATCCTGTTCAGCCGGCGTTAAAGACTGATTATTTAGTGCCTGTAAAATCTGCCGTGACCTGGCGGGATCGCTAACTCGCAGCGTGTCGGCTTGCGCCAACAACTGTGCTGGGGTTTCAGTTGCGCTGACCGGCAACGAAAGCATTATTATCAGCAACCCGATGACACCGGATAGTTGCAATAACGCCCTGGAACTTACTCGCAATACCAAATAACTTGCCTTAACCTCAGACAGACGGACTTATTAATCATTGCACGGATAGCTAAGGAAAAAACCCGCGCAGTTTACGATGCTAGCTAGGCACGCTCGCAGGGGTAAATATAGCAGTATATATAAAGAATTAACCTACCAACGTAGACGAGTATTCGTAAACCCGATTACGGCCGTAATGTTTGGACTGATAGAGTGCTAAATCAGCTGCAGCATAAAGGTTTTCAAGCTTATAACCTGCCTGGGAAGAATTACTTACGCCGGCACTCACGGTTAACTTAAACTGATACTCGCTCATGGTTGACTGAATGTTCTCAATCGCCAGCCGGCAACGTTCGGCAATGTGCATGATTTCACCTTCCAGCTTACCGGTGATCACCGCTCCGAACTCTTCGCCGCCTAACCTGCCCACAATAGCATCTTCGCCAGCACTTTCTTTAATGGCTTTAGCGGTTTGAATTAACGCCCAGTCCCCGACCTGATGGCCATAGGTGTCATTAATATTTTTAAAATGGTCAAGGTCGAGCAGGATCAAACCAACCAGGCTGCCGTTTTTCTGTGCCTGAGTTAACTTTTCGGTCAGACAATCGGTAAAGTGGCCACGATTAGCAATCTGCGTTAGCGCGTCAGTTTGTGCAAACATCTTTAATTTTGACTGCACTTTACGGCTGCGATACGACCAGAATAACAACGATGACAACAGAATCGATACCAACGCCAGTGCCAGTAATGAATTTTCCAAACGCTCATTGATGAGCATAGATTCAGCTTTTAGCAAATCATTCTGTTTATCCAGTAGCTCTATTTCACTTTGTTTGGCATCAATGTCAAAACGTGCCTGCTGAATAGCAATTTCATCCGCCAGTTGCCGTTCGTACATATTCTGTTCCAGTATCTGACGGGTTGTCAGATACTGGTAGGCCTGTTGGTAATTGCCATTGCGTTCGGCCAGTTGCCGTTTAATGTCATAGGTGTCAATGAGCGGCTGTGGGAAATCTTCCTTAAACTCCACTGCCATGACTTTATCGGCGTAAACACTGGCGTTGTCATACTCCTCATTAGCCCAGTAAACCATGGCAAACAAACTGTAAATTTCGATCAACTGCCCGCTGGCAGGAAAGTTTTCGGCTTTCATCAACGTGGTCGTCAGCACCGTCTGCGCTTCATCGAGGCGGTTCTGTTGTAACAACCACTTAGCTTTCCAGATGTTGATATTAACAATGGTGTAATTCTGACCAGCATTATTACAAACCCGGTCTGCCTCAGTGAACTCAGCAAGGTTAAGAGAATCGAGTTGCAATTTGGACTTGGTTGAAATAACCACCAGATGCAAACCGCAGCGAATACGTGGCACTAAGGTTTCACTGGAGAATGCTCTTTCAGCAAAGTGCAATGCGGTTTCGGGTTGGCCAATATTCAGGTGAAAGTGGGCGAGGTTCAGATAGGCATCAGGCTTGTAGGTGGAATCCGGGATTTCCTGCAACAGGGCTAACAATTCCTCAACCCGTTGCAAGCCACTTTTCCAGTCGCGCTTTACGCCAAGTAAATTAATCAGCGAGCCCAGCACGCGGATCTGTAACTCGGGCTGCACCGATTCTTCCAGCAGGCTATCGTAACGGGCGATAATATCGGTGAGTTCACTATCTACGGTTAGGATTAAACATTGCAGATAGCGGTAGTAGTGCACTTCATCAGTATCCAGAGCCGACACCGGAATACTCGCCAGTTCGGCTTTCGCCGTTTGGTGATCGGAGAGGCGAACACTATCGATATGCCGCAGCTTATCAATATGCTCTGAACTCAATACAGGCCAACTCACGCACAGAAGAAAACCGAACCAAAAAAAACGTCGCATCTGTACCGTTCTTACCTTACTGTTGTTGGAAAATCAGTTTAAGCGTCTTTAGCTGGCTCTTCGGATGGAACGTTATCGTCGTCATCCGGGTCGGTCGGCTCATTAATAGAAAGCGTAGGGTTGTTTTTTTCCTGCGCCAGGGTGGCTAACAGTTGCTCCACTTCGGCGCGCTCTGCTGGCGATAAATCATTGATATTCAGGCTCGGATCGGCACCTAATTTTTCTAACAGAGAGATTGCACCCATAAATTGCTCCTTTTCAACAGCCTTATGCTTTAGGTGTATTTTTATCATGTGACGGCGGATAAATCGACTTTAATCGTGTGACAATTTCATCATTCGGGATTAACCGCCGCCCGGGCGGGATCACCAGCGTCGAAATTAAAGAAATATTCGCCTCAGGCAGTTCCTCCAGGCGTTGCCAGATGATCCGCGGTTGCTGAGTAGGCAAAAAAGGTGACTCATATATCGCTACCTGATGTGAAGGCGCATAATACTCAAGCAGCATATCAACCAATACCTGTCTTTCCGGCGCACCGGTCAGACGCGGCGTGAGAGATAAGTCACCAGCATGACCCAATTGCCACAATATAACATAGGCACTGGGATCGAGCTGGCGTTGATAAAACATAAATTGACTTGCCTCAAACTGCTGACAGCCATATGCCCCGGGGTCGATGCCCATATCAGCATACAAGCAGGCGTCGGCTGAAATACCCGGCTCCATCCACGCCTGATAACCTTCATCAATAGCCTGTTGAATAGACCGGTGAGGCACCTGAGCAAACACCCCCGGGTGACCATAAAAGACGCCAACGACTTTTTTATTGTTACGGACCTCTTTGAGCAAGGTGTCCTGCATCTGGCGATAGGTATTGCGACGATCCTTATTGTCGGCATAGAAATGCTGTAACGAATGGGTACAGGGGTTGAGCGTCGCCAGCCACCTCTCAATCACCGGATGACAACTGGTAAACACCACATCGGCCTGCTGGATATGATTTTTACAGCGCTCCGTAATATGTGCCCCGAGTATCATGCCTGGCCCGACACACACCAAAGATCCGTTATTATTCATCCTTTTCCCTGCTATTACTGCAAAAATTGTATTTATTATCAGTTAACTTTTCACCATTGTGAACTCATCAATTAACTAAAGCGACATTAAGCATTTAGCCAACCACCAATCCCTTGTTACAATCACACCAATGACAGTAGTTTATGGTAAAACCATGCGTAAACAGATTTACATTGCCTATACCGGCGGTACCATCGGTATGCGGCCTTCATCCCAGGGCTACGTGCCAGCTGCTGGCTTCCTGGCCAAAACTCTGGCATCGATGCCGGAATTTCATCGCCCGGAGATGCCACAATTCACGCTACGTGAATATGACGAACTGATGGACTCCTCAGACATGAGCCCCGCCGACTGGCAATTTATCGCCGATGATATCGCGGCGAATTATCACAAGTTTGATGGTTTTATCATCCTTCACGGCACCGATACCATGGCTTATACCGCCTCTGCACTGAGCTTTATGCTGCAGGGGCTGAGTAAACCGGTTATTGTTACCGGCTCGCAAATTCCGCTGGCGGAACTGCGCTCTGATGGTCAGGTGAATTTATTAAATGCACTGTACATTGCCGCCAATTTCCCTATTGCTGAAGTCAGCCTGTTTTTTAATAACAAGCTGTTTCGCGGTAACCGCAGCCGCAAAGTAGATGCAGATGGCTTCGATGCGTTCGACTCTCCCAACTTCCCGCCTCTGCTTGAAGCGGGTATTAATATCCGCGTTAAAGCTGGCAAAATTGCCGAGCCTGACAATACCGAACTGAAAGTAAGCAAGGTAACCGCTCAACCCATTGGTTTGGTGAGTCTGTATCCGGGGATCTCACCTATGGTGATTGAGAATACCTTACAACAGCCGGTTAATGCGCTCATCTTGCTTAGTTATGGCGTAGGTAACGCGCCTCAGAACAAACAACTGCTAACCCAGCTGGAAACCGCGGCGGCCAGAGAAATTGTGGTGGTTAACTGCACCCAGTGTTTTAAAGGCCGGGTTAATATGGGCGGTTATAAAACCGGGCACGGCCTCTCTCAGGCTGGGGTAGTTTCCGGTTTTGACATGACGCCGGAAGCCACGTTAGCAAAATTACATTACCTGCTCAGCCAGTCACTGTCATTCGACGAGCTTAAAGGCCAGCTTGGCCAGAGCTTGCAGGGTGAACTGAGTAATTAACAGGAACACACAAACATGCAGTATTCAGGAACTCTCAGAAAGATGCGCGTCAGCACCGATGCTGACCACGTGGCTCACTACGAATTGCCGGTAGGTGACGATTCGGTCGCCATGAATCCGCTGATCGGCAAATCGGTCAGCGTAGCGTACACAGGCAATATTTTTTGCACCCATTGCCAGCGTAAAACCAAAAAAAGCTTTAATCAGGGCTATTGTTATCCCTGCGTGATCTCACTGGCCCAGTGCGATACCTGTATTATCAAACCAGAAAAGTGCCACTACCACGAAGGCACCTGCCGCGAGCCTGAGTGGGGAGAAGAAAACTGCTTTTCCGACCACTTTGTCTATCTGGCCAATACTGGCAACCTGAAAGTGGGTATTACCCGCCACGTCACCGACGGCATATCCAGCCGCTGGATCGATCAGGGTGCCAGCCAGGCAACGGTTATGTTAAGAGTGCCCGACCGGCTCACCAGCGGCAAGGTTGAACAACTATGTACGCAGTATATTGGTGATAAAACCAACTGGCGCACCATGCTTAAAGGGCAACCAGACCAACAGGACCTGATTGCTCTGAAACATCAGATGCTCGAAAAACTGGCCGATGATTTAGCTCAGATTACCGGCGATAAAGGGATACAGGCGGTAACTAGCGTGGATGATGTAAGCCATGAAATCGGCTATCCGGTTGAGGACTACCCGGTTAAGATTAAATCCATTAACCTGGACAAAACCCCGGAATTCAGCGGCGTATTAACCGGCATCAAAGGCCAGTACTGGATGCTCGATGGTGATCGGGTAATTAATATTCGTAAATATGCCGGCTACGAGGTGGAATTCAGCGCCAGTTAATGTCAGACTTCCTCACCTTCCATCTGGCTGGCCAAATCGTCAAGTTCACCTAAGGTCGAATCAAAACCTTCGGTTTTAATCCGGTAACTCACCTTAACATGATGATTTGTCTGGCCGTATTTAACGACCAGTTGCTCGGCGTCAAAGTGCTTTACCGTATTTAAAAACCGGTAGGCCAGCGGCTGAGTGGGAAATTTATATTCAACACTGTTTTTCACTGCTTACGCTTCTCCGGGTAAGCCAAAATGCACACAGACATCAAACAACCGTTGCCGAAAAGGCAGAGTGTCTAGCTCAGCCAGTACAGCCTGACTTGCCAACAGCTCGCCAATTAAAGGATAAGCCGATGGCAGCGACTCGCCATTGAGCTTGGCCTGCATCAGTTGGAGCTGCACGGTTGAGCGCAGCGAGCCATCCGCTTCAGGTGAGTCCAGTTGCGCCAATACCTCTAAGGTGAGCAACGTTTTCAGCCAGTCCTGAGGTTCGTTGATACCATCGCCCTTAAACCACAAAGACGGCAGTGCCGGATACTCTGGCTGCAATGTCGAAGCTGGCTGTTTGGCAGTGAGCACCTGATCCAACATTTGTTCGGTCGCACTGGTAAAGGCCTCGTTGAGCTGTTGATCAACCGCTGCATCAAGGGTTGCCTGTACCGCTGCCAGCTCTTTTGTCAGTGTTTTTTGAAGCTTACTGTCGTTCACTTCTTTTAGCGCCAACTGGCACTTATCCAGCATTTGCTGAATGTCACTAACCGCTGTCTGGTCATTCTCCAGGGCTTGCTGAACCTGCTGCAATTGTTCACGCCACTGACTGGCCGCCTGAGACTGTGCCGCTTTCTGCTCAGCCTGAACCGACTTGGCCTTGTTAAACAAATTGTCGTTAGCAGCCTTAAACGCAAACCACAATTTCGACTCAAAGCGCTTACCCGCCGGACCGATAGTTTTCCACCGGGCCTGTAAGGCCTTAGCCTGTGTTCTGGCCTGGTGAATGTCGTCGAGCTCATTAAGGGCATTAACCTCATCAATGAGTGTTTGCTTGGTCTGACGATTTTGCTGTAACCACGGGGTAATCACCTCGGTAACTACGCTACAGGCCTGATCCCAGCTTTCCCGCAACTGCCGGTAACGCTCGATGTCGGTTTGACCGGCCTGCTGCCACTGCTTTTTGAGGGCTTCAAACTGCTGAAACTGTTGTGCTGGCTCATCTGATTCAGCAGCTAACGCCACCATCTGATCAATCAATTGCTGACGCTCTGCGGCCGCCTTGTCGTTTTGTAATTCCAGTTCGGCGTAATAGCGGCGACAGGGTTCAAACGCCTTTTCCAGCAGTACGTCAAAGCGAGTATTCAGCGCCTGATCTTCTACCGTATTTGACTCACCGAGGCTTTGCCACTGCTGCCGCAGGTATTTGATTGAGCGTGCCCTGCCCGGCATATCATTCTGACTTTCCTGCAGCAGCGCTTCGGCCTGTTCAATCAACTCCGGCTTGCGGGGTGCCGCCAGATAAATCTGCCAGCCTTCCAGACGGGCAATCTGGTCGCGGGTTTGTTCAAAACGTTTCTCAAGCATGGCCCGGGTGTCAGACGGCAGAGTCTGGTAATCTTTTTCAAGTTGCTGGAACCGCGCCATAGCAGCCCGGTACTTGCCCTGCTCTACCATGTTATTGATAATGTTAATGTGTTTGCGACAGTGCTTAAGATGGCGCTGTTGACTGGACTGACGCTGCTGTTCGCGGACTTTTAGTTGTTCCAGTAACGTTTGCCACTGAGAGCGTAAAAATGCCGGTAAAACCGCCATTGAAGCAGTTTGTTCACGCCAGCTGGTTTTAATCTCATCAAGCTGCCAGCTAACGTTGTCATCTTCCAGCCACTGCTGCCAGGTTTGCAATTGTGTTTGCAGGGCCGCGACCTGACGCTGTAGGTCGGGCAGACGACCCCAGATATGCCGGTAGCTCTCCAGCATACTTTCGATTTCTTCGGTCGGCTCGGCATATTCCTGCAGTGCCGCCAATGCATTTTCCGCCTTTTCCACAGCCTGTTGAAACACCGTTACTTCGCCCAGGGTCAGGCTGAGTATTTGCTCGCCCTGCAATTGCTTATGCAGTCGTTTGACTTCTGCCACAGCTTCGGTACAGGATTGTTGAGCCTCTTTATGGGCGGCAGCACGCTGTTGTGCCTCAAACTCTGGTTTGAGTCGGGCTAACAATGCTGAAACGCGTTCGTTGAGGGACGCGAGCTTGGCTTCATATTCCTGCCGTGCTTCGTCATCCAGGCAGCCAAAATCGGCCTTAAGAACCTGATATTCCTGATTAAGCGAGGCCTGGTCAGCCGTAATTTGCTCAAAATCCGATTTTTCCAGTAACGCCAGTAGTTTCGACAAAACAAGGGTTACTTCCCGGCCCAGTCGAACCGGTTTTTGTGCCAGTTCCTGCAAATAGTCGAGGCGGTCTGACAACGCCTGTTGCAACGTTTCATCGGTTGTCTTACGCAACAGCTTTTGCAGTAAATCAGAATCCTGACTGTTATCGATAATGGCGAGTTTTAACGCCGATTCGGGGGTGGCCGAAAACAACTGCTGGGTAAAACTACTGCGCCCGAGCTTGTTAAGGATATCCAGGCAAAAGGTTTTATCCTGATGCAATTCGGTCATCAGCGGCAGACATTTGATTACCTGCTCCGCCGGGGCAGATTTTAACAGGTACTCTTTGATTTCCTGCTGACTGATCTCAGCATTACCATCGATCAGGGCGCATTCAACCCTGGCCTGTGCGGCGGTAACTAACCGCGGTTCTTTGGCAATCTGCGACATTTTCAGCCACAGAGCAAAAGAATTAAGCTTTTCCAGGGCCGCCAGACTGACTGCCGCGGCCGAATCATTGAAGGCTAATTCGTGCAGGATGCGTCTTTCGTTAGGCGAATCTGGCGATAATTTTTCAATGGCTTTAATTCTTGTGTCCGGATCATTACTACTATGGGAAGGCGAAAAAAATCGACTAAATATCATCCTGTTTAAACCGCGCAATGGATTGTTCATTAGACTGGCTTTCGCGTAATTCGCGACGCAGCTCACTTTTGCTCTTGTGGATAATTTCGCCACTTTCACCAACGGTCATATGTTCGTTGGATTGAGCGATTCTGGCCTGGTACAACAATACCGCCTGCAGACAGTTTTCTTTTTGTTCGTCAGACAGCACCTTGCCGTCAGGCCATTTACCCGTTTCGACAGCCTGACGCAAACGTTCGTAAACGTCTGGCGTCATGGCTGCGAGAAGTTGTTCTATATTCATTTAGTCGACCGTTTTAAAAGCACAATTCGCACGCGATTGATGCCATACCATAAAAAACCTATTACGCAGGCCATCAGGGCTGCAGAATGCTGGGTGTCGCCTGGTGAAACCCCACCCCAGTACATAAAACCAAAACCACCAATAAATAACAGCATCGCGAGCATCGACTGGTTTTGAATGCTATGCATTTTCTTAAACCGTTTCATGTTCTCTTTGCGTTCAATATCCTCGACTGAGGCTTCGCCATAAGAGAAATCGCAGTTAGGGCAAGTCTTGGCTTTATCTGACATCTTCTTACCACACGACGGACAATCAATTAACGCCATTCTATCTCCTCTAATCGTTATTTCCTGGTGACGCACTGCTAATGCTGACTGGCTCCGGCGAAAAGCATCGCTGAGCTTATCAGTCTGTAAACAATACGACACCATATCAAAAAGCCAGGAGTCGGCCCTGGCTTTTAAAAAACAATGCCGGCGTCGATATTTTTACTGACAGAATCCGGCTCTGGTTTACTTTTACTTTTCGTTCTCTTTTACACGCTGCCAATAATCATCGACAGTCGCTTTCATCTCTTTACTCAGTAACACAATACCGAACAGGTTAGGCAGGGTCATTACCACAATAGCCACCGCAGAGAGTGCCCATACCAGGGTTGTATCAGAGAATGACGCCCAAACAAACCCGGCCACATAAATAACCCGGTACGGCATGATTGAACGTGGGCCTAATAAATAGGTCATAGCACGATCACCGTAGTACGACCAGGCAATGGCGGTTGAGAAGGCAAACAATAATAAGCCAATGGAGACAATGTACTGCCCAAAGTCACCAAACCAGCCACGGGTAAAGGCAATGGTAGTCAGCGAGGCTGAGTGAACCAGAGACTTACCCTGAATAATCAGGTTTTCCTTAAGCGGCTTGCCGTTTTCAATCTGCAGGGTACCAGAGAAAGGATCTTCACTGCCTACCAGGTATTGTACATCTTCAGCAACGGAACGAGCGTTAATCAGCGTGAAACCACCGGTTACCGCAGAACCATTAACCACGGTAATAGCACCGGTATAACTTTCTACTTCGTTGCCATCAACACTGTTTAAGAAACCGTACAGTTGCGACTTGTCGGCTTCCTCTGTGTCGGTATACTCACCGGCCACAAACATCATGTCAGAGCGATCAAACACGTTTTCGTGTTTTTCTTTCCACACGCCAGACGACAAGATCACCAGACCGGTAATGGTACAAATGATAATGGTATCGATAAACGGCTCAAGCAGCGACACCATCCCTTCCGACGCCGGCTCTTTGGTTTTCGCCGCCGCGTGAGCGATAGGCGCTGAACCCTGACCGGCTTCGTTAGAGAATAAGCCCCGGTTAACCCCGCGGTTAAACGCATAAGCCAGTGACGCACCAAGGAAGCCCCCTGCTGCCGCGGAACCGGTAAAGGCATCGCTAATCACCGCTGCAAATGATGGCGCCACATTTTCAATGTTGGCAAAAATTACCGCCAGTGCACCAATCAGGTAAACCACTGCCATAAAAGGCACAACCCGGGCAGTAAACGCAGCAATACGCTGGATGCCGCCAAGAATAACCAGTGCCAGTAAGATACCCAGTACGCTACCTACGATCCATGGCTCAAAACCAAATGTGGTTTCGATACTGGTGGCAATGCCGTTACTTTGAGGCAGGTTACCGGTACCAAATGATGAAATAACCGTGGCAATGGCAAACGCAACCGCCAGCCATTTCATGTTCAGACCACGGTCCATGAAATACATGGGGCCACCGGCCATGGTGCCATCTTCGGTTTTCACCCGGTATTTGTGTGACAGCGTGACCTCAACAAATTTGGTTGTCATACCTAAGAATGCCGTGGCCCACATCCAGAACAGCGCCGCCGGACCACCGAGGAAAATCGCAAATGCCACACCACTGATGTTACCTGTACCTACGGTACCGGATAAGGCGGTCGTAAGCGCCCGGAAGTGCGTGGTATCGCCCGGATCGTCATTATGATCGTACTTACCGGTAACCACTTTCCACGCATGTTTAAAAAAACGAATTTGCGGAAATTTCAGATAAATCGTAAAAAACAGACCTACGCCTAACAGCACAAAGGGAAACCAGTCGGCTCCCCCGAGCATCCCGTCAAGCGACGTTAAAAAATTAAACAAGCCTTCCAAACCAGTTTCCCCTTGTTGTTAATGTTTATTGTTGTTATGTCCTTAAACTGCCAACCACATTGTATGCGGCTACCAGGATATCTTCACCAAACTGCTGGCAACGTTGCACAGACCAGCCGAATAATGGATCAGGTAAGTTATTATTATCTTTAAAAGGCATTTCTATCGTATAGGCCAGACACTCAAACGCCTGACCCACTGCGTTAGATGCAATAGTCAGGTCGGCTTGTCCGGGTTCGTCTTTGGCATAGCCAAACTCATCCTGAAACTCAGGCGTGGCCATCAGCAAGGCGTCCTTGAACTGATTTTCCAGCGCTTTGAGTCTATTGTTGTATACCGGGATACCCTCGCTGCCAGCCACGAAGTTATATGGCAGTGCTTCGTCGCCGTGCAGGTCCAGATACATGTCGACGCCAACTTCATGCATGGCATTCAACACATAATAAACTTCCGGGCTGCGCTCGAGCGTGGGTGTTTTCCATTCGCGGTTAAGGTTTGCGCCCACTGCGTTGGTGCGCAGATGGCCGCGGGCACTGCCGTCTGGATTCATATTAGGCACGATATAGAATACCGCTTTTTCCAGTAATGCCCGGCTCAGTCCGTCCTGTTCATCCAGTAAACGGGCAATAATGCCTTCTGCACACCACTCGGCCATGCTTTCACCCGGATGTTGGCGCGCGGTTATCCAGATGTTGCGCTTGTCTTCGCCCGGCTCACCAATCACCAGCATCGACATATCGCGGCCGTCCAGGGTATCACCAAGGTATTTAAGCTCACACAATGGCGAACATTGCGCATCGGCTAACAGGTCGAGATGGCGCTCATAGCTGTATGGGATAAAGTAAGCAAAATAAACCTGCGGCTGTTCCAGCGCAATGCTGAAGGTCAGGGTATCGCCGTTAAACTCGCTGTCGACCCGAAACCATGTCTGACGGTCATAGGAGGCCAGCACCTTATACCCTTCCCAGCCTTTTGGATAAGCTGAAGAAGCCAGATCGCTGATGTGCAGGGTATGCAGTCGGTTAACTTCCCCAGTCAGGCGAAAATGAAACCACTGATAAAAATCGGATTGATTGTCTTTATTGATCGCGAGCATGATGTCATCAGGTTGCTCGGCACGGATTACGCGGATGTTACCGCTGTCAAATAGGCTGGAAATCTGCATCTGTCGTTATAGTTATCTGTTTTATTTTAGGTGTGCCAATGACTTTAATTTAACACAGTCGAGTTTAACAATACTATGCACTTAACCGGTGAAAAGCGGATTTTTGTGGATTCTGGCCAACTATTAGTCAGTTAGGCGCGGATAAAAAAACGGCACCAGTAAAGGTGCCGATTAAAGCTTGTACAATTGCAGCTTAGGCTGGCAGTGTCGGTACGGTGATACCGGCCATATCCATCGCCACACGCATTACCTGGCAGCTGTAACCAAATTCGTTGTCATACCACACATACAGAGTTAAGCGATTATCCGCGACAATGGTCGCCTGAGAATCGATAACCGATGCAGCACGGGTGCCAACCATATCGGTAGAAACCACCTCAGTCGATGCAGTGTAATCAATCTGATGCTGCAACGATGAGAACAATGCCGTATCGCGCAGGAATTCATTGACTGCCACTTTGTCGGTGGTTTTATCCAGATTCAGGTTAAGGATGGCCATCGAAACGTTAGGTGTAGGTACCCGTATCGCATTACCGGTAAGTTTGCCAGCCAGTTTTGGATACGCCTTGGCAACGGCCTTGGCAGCGCCAGTTTCGGTAATAACCATGTTCAGCGGTGCACTACGGCCGCGGCGCTCGCCTTTATGGTAGTTATCAATCAGGTTCTGGTCGTTGGTGTAAGAATGCACCGTTTCTACATGACCGTTAACAATACCGTACTCTTCATCCAGTGCTTTAAGGACCGGTGTGATAGCGTTAGTGGTACAACTTGCTGCCGACACAATCGAATCAGATTCAGTGATGTCACTGTTATTCACGCCGTACACGATATTCTTAATGTCGCCTTTACCTGGCGCAGTCAGCAGAGCTTTAGCGGTGCCTTTAGCTTTAAGGTGCAGGCCCAGACCATCGCGGTCACGCCAGATACCTGTGTTATCAATAACCAGCGCATTGTTAATGCCGTACTCGGTGTAGTCAATTTCGTCCGGGCTGTTGGCGTAAATCACCTGTATATAGGAGCCGTTGGCTTTCAGGGCATTACGCTCGTGATCGATAGTAATACTGCCGTTAAACGGCCCATGTACAGAGTCGCGACGCAGCAGGCTGGCACGTTTTTCCAGATCGCCATCACGACCGCCACGCACTACAATTGCGCGCAGGCGCAGTTTATTGTTTTGTCCCTGGCGCTCAATCATTAAGCGGGCCAGCAACCGACCAATACGGCCGAAACCATACAGCACAACGTCCTGCGGTTCATGATCATCTGATTTATCGACCACATCAGCTAACTTATCCTTCAGATATGCGTTCAGGTCGGTTTTGTCGACGGCACTGCCATAGTGAAAATCGAAGGCCAGTTTACCAATGTCAATCTGGGCTGGTGCCAGTTGCATGGAGTTGATAGCTTCTAAAATGGGGTAGCTCTCGCGCAGGCGCAGTTTAATGCCTTCGTGCAGACGGACTTTACGATGAGCTTTGATTACATCAATCGCACTGGCGTTTAACAGTGTGCGACCGTACACAGAGATTTCGATAGACTTGTTACGGTATAACTTACCGATAATCGGTAACATCATTTCTGCGTATTCCTGGCGCTCCTGCCAGCTGGATTGCAATTCTTGCTCAAAGGGTTGGTTCATACTAGTGCCTTCATCAAATAAATCATGTATAAAATTGACGATGTGTACAGGAATATGTGGTTGTACGTCAGAACACTCTCACCGCTTATTCCCGTCGGCAGGTATTCTAAATAATCAAAGAGGCAACTCCAAATTGTTGAAAAATTTCAGAAAATCGATAAAAACAATAAAGCAGAGGGATTTATTAAGTAATTTTTCCACACTTTCGAGAGGTGTTGTTTATCTTACTTCTGCCCTGTTTATCAGCGCTTGTGGTGATTTATTTGCGCCGAGCATTAAAACTATTTGTGAGGATTACCCGCATTTTTGTGCCGATTTAAATACTGACGGCTGGTGCCGGGCTGAACGTTCAGAAATTATCCGTCACCGCTTTAACTTTAAAGATGATGACAGTGACCGACCCAAGTACGCCCTATTGGTTAACTACGAAAACTACGAGTCCTGCATCGCCAAGGCATCGCAAATCGAATACATCAAATACCGTGATAAGGAATTTGCCCGAAAGGAAGCCACGGTTTCCATCAACAAAGCATTAAAGCAACTGCAATGGCAAACCAAGAACTCTCCGGACCCTTATATCTCCTATTATCAATGGTCTAGATTTGGCTACGAGGACGCAAGAGCGCGTTTTGTGGCGGCTGCTAAGCAAGGTGTGTTCAGTGAGCCGAAGTATTATATCGACCTGGCCAGCATTCTGATTGTCGACGATCCGCTGGCGGCCCGCGATGCACTGTTTATGGCGCTGAGTCAGTATGGCAACGTAGAGCAGGAAATTGACGGTCATATCACCAGTATGCTGATGACGCTGTCGATGGACATTGAGAATTACCGTATGGCGTATGTCTGGACCAAAGTCACCAACCATTTTGCTGACAGTATTGATAACAGCCAGTTGGTGGCATTGAGTAGCCAGTACAGCCTGCCGGTAGACATTCTCGACCGGCTCGCAGACGATATTACCGGCGCTATCGAGTCACGGGAATTTGACGCCCATGCGCTGAAAATTGAGCGCCTGTGACGGAAAGTTTGAAATTTAATTACAGAAAAAAACTTAAATTTTTTTCAAATAATGGCTATTGCGCTACGAAATAACGGGGAATGTTTTACAGGAGTTAGACTTTACTCGTGTGCAAAGCACAAGCCATGGTATATTTGCGGTTTTTAGCGTTAAGCCTGATATGACAGAAAAGGTGTTGATAATTGGCGCCGTGTGGCCGGAGTCGAAATCTTCTGCGGCCGGCCAGAATATGGCTGCGTTGATTAAGCTGTTTGCCGCCCGGGACTACAGCATCCATTTCGCCAGTGCGGCGGCTGAAAGCCTGCACATGGACAACGACCTGCTTCACAAGTGTGCGCTGCACTCAATAAACCTGAACGACGCCTCTTTCGACACCTTCGTTACACAGTTAAACCCTGCGATTGTCATCTTCGACCGCTTTATGACCGAAGAGCAGTTTTCAGCCAGGGTTAAAAAGCATTGCCCCGATGCCCTGCATATTCTCAACACCGAAGATATGCACAGCCTGCGTCATGCTCGCCATGAAGCGGTGAAGCAAGGAGGTTCGGCCAACGACGCAGAGTTAAACAATGCTTTTTCGCAGCGCGAAATCGCCGCCATTTTGCGCAGCGACATCAGCCTGATCATTTCATCGGCAGAATACCGCCTGCTCATCGATTATTATCAGGTACCGGAAAAACAGTTGCAGCTATATCCACTTCAGCAACCCCTGACTACTCCGTCTGAACTGCCCGATTACCCGGCGCGCCAGCATTTTATTACCGTGGGCAATTTTAGACACGCACCAAACTGGGATGCGGTCTTGCAGTTAAAACAATTTTGGCCGGCCATCAGAGCCCGTATACCCGATGCTGAACTGCACATTTATGGGGCTTACCCACCGAAAAAAGCCACCCAGTTGCATAATACAAAACAAGGCTTCGTTGTTAAGGGTTGGGTAGACGATATCGGCCAGGCTATGGCCAGCGCTCGGGTTTGCCTGGCACCACTTCGCTTTGGCGCCGGCATCAAAGGTAAACTGCTGACGGCCATGCAATATGCCACGCCCAGTGTCACTACAGAGGTTGGCGCTGAAGGCATTGCCAGTTCTGAAGAATGGCCTGGTAAAGTTATAGAATTAACGGAGCCTGCGGCGTTTATCGATGCTGCCTGCGAGCTGTACAGTGTGGAGGCGCTGTGGCAACAAGCCAGTCAACAGGCTAAAACGGCAACAGTTGCCTATCAGGGCGCACAGCTCCAGGGGCAAGCTGCCCTATTTGAGAAAATTACTGTTGCGTGTAACGATTTACCGGCATTTCGTCAGGGCTTATTTCTACATAGCCTGATGTGGCACCACAGCCTGCGTGCCTCACAGTTTATGAGTCAGTGGATAGAAGCAAAAAACCGCTAATCAATTTTGCTGTTAACCACGTATATACTTGTACAGGTTACCAACAGGACAGTCGAATGAGGCATTACCTTTCACTTGGTGTGAGCATATTTTTGCTCACTTTTAGCCAGGCTGCCAGCGCACAGTCGCGTTTGGCACCACAAAATATGATGACGCTTTGCCAGGGGCTCGGACAGGCCACGGCTACGGTAGCGCAAGGCCGTGAACAGGGCGTCCCCGACGACAAAAACAAAGGTGTGCAAGTACTTAAACGTATCTCTGAGCACAGTGGTAACGACCTGGTCAGTCACATTGGTCAGTTTCTTAACCAGTCGAAAGAATTGCCATACCTTTGGCAGGGCATGTTGTATACCCACGCCTGCTGGCACAGTTATCAGGATAATTCGACTCAGGTGAGTCTGATGTCGTCCCTGCTGCCTTTTCGCTGCGACATGGACAGCCCTGCCATGGCATGTATTGATGAAACGTTTTTAACCCTGCCCGGCCAGGCAGAGCAAATTTAATCAGTCATTAACTGCAGCCTGGTGCCGTATCTGCCTGATTACTTCAGCAATACCACTGGCCCGGGACTGGCTCAGATAGCGTTCGAGCTGTATCGACGCAAACCAGTCATCAAAGTCGAACGCGGCAATGTGCTCAGGCGAAAGCTCATTGACTTTTTCCTGGATCACCGCCAGCACGCCACGGATTATTTTACTGTCTGACCAGGCCAACATTGCTACCCGGTTATTACTATCTACCGTGAGCTGCAACCACACCCGGCTCTGACACCCCTGCACTTCGCTGTGCTCATCACGAGCCTCATCGCTCAGCGGATGCAGCGCCTTGCCAACCAGCATCAGCTGCCGTAACAGATTATCCCACCCCTTCGCCTGTGCCAGTTGCGTTGCGAGTTTAGAGCTATTCGTCGTCATCGGTTAGTTGTAACAGAAGTTCGTCTGCTGATGTAACAATACCCTCACGCAAATTGCCTGAGGGAAATAACACCAGACCAATCTGATTCTTTTTCAGACCCGGTAACCAGGTCCCGGTAAACTCATCCAGAGCAATAGCCTGAGGCTTACTGTCGGGTAGATCCTTACGTTGCCAGAAGGCTACGCTGGCTTCATCGGGCCATACCGGCAGACAGGTCTGGGTATCACTGTCGACCATTACCCAGCCATCGGCGCCCATCAGCCCCCAAATCGTTTGGGTTTCCAGTACCCGTTCAACCAATAACTCCCCCCGCTCACGGGCCGGAAGCTGACTTTCCTGTTCTGTTTGTGCCGTCATAATGTAACTCAGTTAATTATTTTCGCCGATTATACCTGTTTCTGACAATTTGTAAGCCCGGGCGTAACCGGCGGTTAAGCTCAGCCTGGCTTTCTGGTACTATGCCCGGCATCGAAGATTTATCTACCCGTGGATTCAATGAAAGTCATCTCTTTTAATATTAATGGCATCCGTGCCCGCATTCATCAGTTAACCGCCCTTATCGAAAAGCACCAGCCGGATGTGGTGGGATTACAGGAAATCAAAGTCGATAATCCCCAGTTTCCGGTGGCCGATGTGGAAGCACTGGGTTACAACGTGTATTTTCATGGTCAGAAAGGCCACTACGGCGTGGCGTTCATGACTAAGCAAACACCCAGCAAGGTGCAATACGGCTTTCCCACCGACGATGAAGATGCCCAGCGTCGCATGATCATGGTCACGGTTGAAAACGATAAGGGCGAACCGGTTACCCTGCTTAACGGCTATTTCCCGCAGGGTGAAAACCGCAGTCACGAAACCAAATTCCCGGCCAAAGAAAAGTTCTACGCCGATCTGATGCACTATGTCACTTCCGAGCATACCCCTGAGGATAATCTGGTGATCATGGGCGATATGAATATTTCCCACACCGATAGTGATATTGGCATTGGCGAAGACAACCGAAAACGCTGGTTACGCACCGGTAAGTGCAGCTTTTTGCCGGAAGAACGGGAATGGCTCAATACGTTACTCAATTGGGGCCTGTACGACAGTTTCCGCAGTCAGCACCCGGACTGCACCGATCAGTTCAGCTGGTTTGATTACCGCTCCAAAGGCTTTAACGATAATCGCGGCCTGAGAATCGATCTGATCCTGGCCACTCAGAGTATGCATAATACGTTGCAGGAAACCGGTATCGACTACGAACTTCGCGGTATCGAAAAGCCTTCTGATCATGCCCCCATCTGGGCCACCTACAAAGGATAAACCATGACCACATTACAACTGGTCGGGCTGTGTTTATTTGTGGTGTTGCTGGGATTTATTGTCCGCAACATTCACTGGCCCGAGTTTGTTGCCTCTAAACAAAAGCAGCATATGCTGTTTGGCTGCGCAGCCGCCGTGTTCTTTTTATGGATCTTTCGCGCCAGTGTACCCGGTGACCCAAGCCCCAGTGTGCATTTCATGTGGTTGGTAGCACTCACGCTAATTCTCGGTTTCCGATACGCCATGATAGCCGCCACCATCGCCCTGCTTGGCGCTACCGTCATTGGTAAGGAAAGCTGGGAGATGTTCGGGATTAACGGCACGCTGGGCATTGCTGCCCCCATCGCCTTTAGCTATATGTTGTTTATGCTGGCGTTTCACAAGCTACCCAGAAACCTGTTTATTTATGTGTTTCTGTGCGCTTTTATTCCCGGCGCGCTGGCCATCGCCCTCAAAATTGCCCTGATGAGCGGTTATTACGTTATCGACGATATTTACAGCTGGTCGGTGGTGAAAGATAACTACCTTATTCTTATTCCGTTGCTGCTGTTTCCGGAAGGCATGTTAAACGGCATGACCATGACCATTCTGATCATTTACTTTCCGGGTCTGGCTTACACTTTCCATGATAAATTCTATATCGACGGTAAGTAAAACGTAGTTAGTTTCGTGTTGCCTGATTGGCAACGCGGAACTTAAGCGTTACACATAAGCCTCCAGCTGGCTCCAGTGCAAAGCTTATCTCGCCTTCATTAAGACGCATGGCTTCGGCCGTTATGGCAAGCCCCAGGCCTAAGCCGCCGGTATCTGAATTGCGTGCGCTATCAGTACGATAAAAAGCTTTGGTCAGTCGCTCAAGCTCCTCGGGAGCCACACCAGGCCCGTCGTCGCAGATAACCATCTTAAACCACTCATCATCGCACTCACAGCGCAACGATACCGATGAACTGGCATATTTAAAGGCATTGCGCACCACATTTTCGATAGCCGTTACAAAAGGCTCCTCATAAATGTTTAAGGTAGCGCTGCACAACGAATGTTGCCAGGCAATGTTCATTCCTTTGGCTTCAAAGGCGGCATCTTCGCATAAGTCATCCAGTAGTGCTTCTGTGGTGAGTAGCTGACGGCCCTGTTGAATAGCATGGGCTTCCATAGTGGTGAGGTCGCTCAGGCGCTGGATATGCAAATTCAGCAGCTCGCTTTCCCTCTCAGCCCGTTCCAGCAGTGGTAAAATGGTGGCGTCATCCGACTTTTTACGGACCAGTGCCAGCGTCATTTGCAGTCGGGTTAACGGCGTGCGCAGCTCATGGGATATATCGGCACTCTGACGTTTCTGGTTCTGAATAAGCGCGGCGATCCGCGCTGTCATATCATTAAATTGTTCAAACAGGCGGGCAAACTGTGCGTTGGATGCAAAGCGTTTATCTTCACTGGCCGGATTATCCACCTCGACTTTGTGCGAAAGCTGGCCCCGCCCTACTGCGTTAAACGCACTGCCAAGGCGGTTAAGCGGTTGCGCAATCGAACGCACCAGCAATAAGCTCATCACACTGGTAACGATCAGAAAAATGCCAATAATGCTCCACCATGGCATGGCGCGGAAAATCTCCATTGGCCGGGGCCGTTCCGGTCGCCACAGAATGAGCTTAAGTTCAGGCCGCGATGGCAGCACGCCTGGGCCCAGTAAGCGGGTCCATTCCAGATTAATATCGCGCAGATGATCGCTTTGCAGAAAGTACCAGAAACGCGGATTTTCAAAGCGCTCTCGTAACGACTTTCGCAGCGGCGCACTACTCAGGACAATCTCGAGCTCATTATTAATCACAAACCACTCAAAGGGCATGCGTCGGTCAGACTTGTTTAGCATTCGGCCCAGGCGCCGATAGTCTCCGTTACTGTCGGCAATAAGGGTATCCACATGGCTAATCATAGCATTGAGCAAATCACGGTCTTTACCCTGCAGGTGATTTTCGTCGGAAAACTGTTGGATCAGCACGGCCGGAATAGCAATCGACAGTACCGACACTAACAGTGTCAACCAGAACCAGCCGAGTACTTTGACATTAAAACTACGAATGGGACTGATCATCCGCTGAAGAGCCCGTAGCCCCTGCCACGCTGACTTTTTATTTCACAAGCAGAGTCAGCCGCACTGAGCTTTTTACGTAAGTTACTGATATGAGTATCAATACTACGATCGAACGCCTGTAGTCGCCGGCCAAGGCACTGTTCCGACAAATCATCTTTACTGATCAGTTCGCCGGGCGCATTAGAAAGCTGCTTAAGCAGCGCGAACTCGCTGCCGGTAAGCTCCAGCAACTGATTTTTACAGTGCGCTTCCATCCGTTGTAAATCAAGCTGCAAATCACCCAGCTCAATGCGTTTTGTCCGAGAGCCGGCGCCATTATTATCAGGTGAGTCACTGCGGTCTTTGGTGCGACGCATAATAGCCCGGATCCGTGCCAGTAACTCACGATCGTTAAACGGCTTGGCAAGGTAATCGTCGGCGCCAAGCTCAAGGCCCAACACTTTGTCCAGATCGTCGCCACGAGCGGTGAGCATCAGCACCGGAATCTCACTGTTCTGACGCAGCACTTTAAGAACATCCAGACCATTCAGTTTGGGTAGCATAACGTCCAGCAAAATTAATTCGATATTATCGTAATGCAAAGCGGCGTTGAGACCCGACTCACCGTCTGCGCAATGCAGCACTTCGTAGCCGGACATACCGAGAAATTCGGTCAGCAGCTCCGCCAGGCCGGCGTCATCTTCAATTAATAATATGGTCATCTTTCTACTGTCTACATCTATTGCTTAAGGCTAATAATGCCTGACTTTTCACATGTTCACAGCACATTTGCATATCTTAACGTTACCTGACTTATAACCAGATAGTATTAAAACCGTCCTCATACGGGGAAGCCAAATAACCAGGAGAACCTGATGAAACGTTTAATGAAAAAACTCAGCATTATTACCTGTGCCGCGATGATTGTTGGCACCGGTATTAGCGGTATGGCTATCGCCGCTAACAGTAACCAACCGCAGGCAGAACGCGAAATGCCGCTACTGCCGCCAATGATGGAGAGACTGGCCGATAAGCTTGACCTTACCGAAGCCCAGCAAGCAGAACTGAAAAGCCTTAAGGAGCGTCAGCAGGCACTGCGCGCCGAGTTCTGGGAGGTCTTTACCGAAGACCAGAAAACCACCATGCTGCAGGCCATGATGAAGCACCGCAAAGACCGCGGTGGTGATAAATACTTCCGTAAAGGCCATCACAAGGGCGAGCGTGGAGACCGGGGCGAACGCTCGGAAGGTCCAAACCCGTCCCGCTAATATTTTCTCTTCCCAACTTTGGCCGCTTCACTCAGCGGCCTTTTTTATGCCGCTGGATTTTCTTGAACCACGTAGCGCCACACCACTGTGCCATCATCCATTGCGACTTCACTTTCAAGCTCACCGCCACAGTGTTCAATCATCCCCCGCGAGGCATGGTTATCTTTATAACAATGAATATGCACGTCGCCAATTCCCAGTTGGCGGGCAAAGTTAATAGATTGCTGCATAAGGTAATTTCCCAGCGACTGGCCGCGGGCAGACGGGCGCACACCAAGGCCGATATGCCCGCCGGCGTAACGCAAATTATCGCTAAGAGTATGACGAATATTGGCCACAGCCAGCAGATCATCCCCGCTAACCAGCCACAACGTGGTACTTGCCACATAGCCATCCGGCAGGTTCACACCGGCGGCAAAATCCGCAATTTTTTGCAGCATGGCGGCAAAATCGTGATGGTCAAAATCCATGGGAAAAGGATAGCGCTCTTCCTCCCCCAACTCTTCTATATAACTATTATAAGAGACTTGCCAGGCCATACCCGGCGTTACCAGAGACAGTTTATCAGGGTTGATTCTCATTATTGTTTTCCGGCAAATCATTACACAGTGCACAGTACTGGTTACGATGAAAATTCCACGCCCGCGTGACAGCAAAAATACCCAAACTAATCAGGGTCCAGAACAGCGCAAAGCTCAGTGAATCTTTCAGGGTATAACCCTTAACGTATTGCGACAGGGTAAAAAAGCCTGTGAGCACAGGAAACACAATCGCATACTGGCGTAACCATTTTTTAACCGGCATTGAAGATCCTTTTGGTTCAGGCGGTCTTTTAGACGTTGCTGGCTAGCTTTGGCGCTGCCTGAATACCAGCCACTTATCCAGTTCATTGCCAAACGCCTGTTTTTCACTGGATCCCAGTGCCGGCGGCCCACCGGTTTGCACACCGCTGCTGCGCAGGGTATCCATAAAGTCACGGATATTAAGCCGTGATTTTATATTTTCGCGGGTAAACAGTTCCCCTCGCGGGCTTAGTGCCTGAGCGCCTTTGGCGATCACTTCATCGGCCAGCGGAATATCACTGGTGATCACCAGATCGTTTTCATTGCAGCGCTGAACAATTTCATTGTCGGCCACATCAAAGCCTTTAGGCACCTGAATACTGTTAATAAACTTTGATGGTGGCGTGCGAATATACTGATTAGCAATCAGTGTGACTTCGGTTTTGGTGCGATTAGCCGCCCGAAAAATAATTTCTTTAATGACCACCGGGCAGGCATCGGCATCAACCCAAACTTTTAGCATAAGTGATTTAACAGATAAATTAGCATGCCGGCAATCATCCTACGCAGCGCAGCGAATAGCAACCTTAATGCCCGGTCTGGTCTATTCACTTTCGTCTCAGTACTTTTACTCTACCGCACAATATAAAGCATTGAGCCAGGTATCACTTGACAAACATACGTTCCTTTTATAGAACGTTCGATATATAGAACAACTGTATTGCTAATGCAAAGTATGGATAAAGCATCACTGATCACCCTTGGTCAGCACCTTCAACAGCTTCGTCTTGAGCGAGGGCTGTCGTTATCTCAACTGGCTGCCGATGCCGGCATTGCCAAGTCAAATCTGTCGCGGCTGGAACAAGGAAACGGAAACCCGACCCTCGACACCATCTGGCGATTGGCAGTGCAGTTAAATATGCCTTTTGGCGCACTGGTGGCACCGGTTAACAGTAGCTTCGGTGAAACCGGCATGGAGGTCAGGCTCATTGATCAGGGTCAGGATAGCCCAAAGGTAGATGCTTACTGGATGTCGGTAGCCCCGCATACCACGCGCCAGGCAGAGCCTCACACTGCAGGCACCACCGAGTCTATTACATTGATCAGCGGCAAACTGGAAGTGGGTAACATAGAAAACCTCAGGCAACTCAGTGCCGGGGAAACCTTTACTTTTGTTGCCGACCAACCCCACCTGTACGCCACCGGTGAGCACGGCGCCACGTTTTTAATTACTATCATTTATCATCAGGCCACCCAACATGAATAATCCAACCAGCGCTTCTACTTTGTCGCCGTGGCTGCAAGGCATGCGCGATGCCATGCCATTACTGGGCGGTTATATTCCGGTGGCGATCTCTTTTGGTCTCATTGCCACGCAGGCTAATTTCAGCGTATGGGAAGCCACTGCGATTTCGGCGCTAATCTACGCCGGCGCTTCGCAGTTTCTGATGGTCGCCATGCTGGCCAGTGGCGCATCATTGTGGTTGGTAGTGGTAATGACGCTGTTAATTAATGCCCGTCATGTGGTGTATGCCCCTAATTTAACGCCGCTGCTACCGCCCGGAAGGCGCTGGATAGCGTTGATGCACGGACTTACCGATCAGGTGTTTGCGCTGGCTCATAACCGTTTACCCCAGCTACCCATGGTTACCCGTCAGGGCTGGTATAGCGGCGCGGCCCTGCTGGCCTGGGCAAGCTGGGTGCTGGGCACTACGTTAGGCGCAGTAGCCGGTGCCAGCCTGACTGAGCAGTGGCCACTGCTTGGCGAGGTTATGCCCTTTGCCCTGCCGGCGCTCTTTCTGGTACTTATTGCGCCGCGCTTTACCTCGCCCCTGTGGTTTATTGTGCTGGGGATCACCATTGGCACCGCCTTATTACTGGCCGTGCTGCAATTTACCAATGCCGCCATTCCGGTGGCAGCCGCTGCGGGCGCACTTGCTTATTACGCTTTGATGGCACTTAACCAAAAAGCCGGAGCTCAGCATGGACACTAATCGTTGGCTGGTTATATTACTGTGCGCTGCCGGCACCTTTTTAATTCGGGCTCTGCCGCTGGTGTGGACCCGCAGACATCTGGCCCGCCAGCAAAATAACGCGACCAATAGCCTGCCAACCTGGCTGGGACTGCTCGGGCCGTTGATGATTGCCGCCATGTTTGGCGTTTCACTGGTGCCGGTTCGTCAGGATTGGGTAGGCGTTATCGCCACGCTGGCCGGTTGTGCCACCACGCTGGTAAGCTGGTATCACAGCCGCACGCTCGGCAAACCGGTGTTTATAGGAGTGGTAGTGTTTGGATTGGTTACCTATGGGTTAACCCACCTGCACTAACAGCCCCGCCGACAAGGTTAGCGGCCAGCGCCGGTTAGCTGAAACGCCGCCCAGTAGTAAGGATGCGCCTGATAGTTATTTTTTACGCTCAGCTGGGCATTGCGCAACGACTGCTGTTTATCCTGGCTTTGCAGATTGTTATACAGGTTAACCATCAGACGCGCCGTTGCCTCATCATCCACCATCCATAAACTGGCTACTATGTTGGCCGCGCCGGCAAACAAAAAGCCACGGGTTAAACCAATCACGTCGTCACCGGACTGCACATCGCCCAAACCAGTCTGACAGGCGCTGAGGGTCACTAATTCACTGTTAAGCTCCAGGTCATAAAGCTCGCCTACGGTTAACGAGCCATCGTTAGATTCATCGCCCACCAGCAGTAACCGGGAAGACAGTGGCTCCTCAGGATTAAACTCGCCGTGTGAAGCAATATGCAATACCGGAACCCGGGCAGCATAGCGCTTAAACAGACTCTCGGTGGCCTGCTCACGTACCGCCACCACCGATTCAGGTACAACATCACCTAGCGCCCTTACCTCATTTTGCGCGCCGGGTAAGTCCAGCGCCGGATCGCCAAGAGCAGGATTACCCAGCGCCAGCATGGTGGTCTGGCCCGAGCGCTGAGGTGTTTTTAAGTAAGCCATCACGCTGGCCGAAGGCAATACCCGTAAACTGTATTGCTCAAGCATAAAATCGGCGCCATCAAACAACGCAGCGAAGGGTAAATAATGCAAGGGACCATGCGGTACGATAACCAGTTTATCGGCCGTCAGACTGCTTTGCAGCGGTTCAATAAGTGTTTCATGCACCGCTTTTGACGACTGCTGCCAGGCGTTACTGTTGGTTTGCATGATGTCATGTCTGAACCGACTGATTTTATCTGCCAGTCCCCTGCCGTTCAGGTGCTTTACCGTTATCTGCTCGCGGTCGACGATAAAGGCGTAAAGCGCCTCACTGTTACCAAAAAACTCGATTAGCTGTTCATCATCATTCAGTTGCTGTTGTAAGGCCCGGGTATCCACATTTCCCACACTCACCAGAGAGGCCACTTCCGGCGCCTGGGCTTCAAGCGCCTCACGCTGGCGAAGGATCAGCCCGCGGGTACGCGCGGAGTTTTTAATGGCCGCCACAGTTGTGCGCTGCATTTGCGATTCCAGCTCTGCCAGTTCAGCGAGTCCTGCCCGAGCCGCACTATCCCTGGCAAAGGATTCCTTTTGCGCCAGCATGTCAACCAGCGCCCGGGCTTTGGCCTTCTCCGCATACACAAAAGCATCCCCGATGCGGTTTTGTGCCAGCAGATATTTCACCAGTAACTCGTAAACCGCCTGTTTGTCACCAACGAAACCAATTTTATAAGCCTCTGAACGAATAGTAGAACGCTGGCTTTCGATAATCTCTACCGCTTGCCTGAGCATTTCAATCGCCTCGTCGGGCGCCTGCTGTTGCCAACTGATCACAGCGCGGTCTTTCAGCGTGGCCCAGTGGATCTCGCCGAGGCTATTAATGATCGGATTAGCCAGCAAAGTATCAAAGCCCTGACGGGCTTTGTTGATATCCCCGGTTTCAAAGTAGGATTTGCTCAGCATATAAAGCTCTGGCGTGCGCAGGGCGCCCTCGCGCACATCCGCGTCGGTACTGACATTCTCCACCATCAGGATTAACGGGGTTACCAACGCAGCCAGCGGATCAGAAATATCCTGGCGCAGAATATCCAGCGCACGGGCATAGTCTTTTTGCGCAAAGTAGATACGTCCCAGAGCGGTTTGTTTGATACGCAGAAAATTTGAACGACCCGGTGAATAATAGTTCAGCTCGCTTAACTCTTCGATATATGGCTGTGCCTGAGCACCTTTGTTACGATAAATCAGTGATAGCGCCTGAACCTCAAGCGGGGCAACCAGATAACTTAACAAGCGACCTTCGTTGACTTCTGTTGAGGTGTTTTCCTTTAACAGCGTATAGGCTTTCCCGGCCAGCTTGTAGGCTTGTTCGTACTCGGTAAATTCCAGCAGCATTTTTGCCTGATAGCTCTTTACATAGCCCTGAAATTCCAGTTTATTTACATACGTAAAATCCAGGCCAGGATAAAACTCCGTACCCGGATCCGGATGGGCCAGCACATAATCGGCGCACTCGGTAAACTTTTCGTATTCGCGTATCTCGTAGTAAGCCGGGCACAGCAGATACAGTTTGTGTAACGGCACTTCGTCAAGTGTCTGGTGACTGCCAGTTACCTCTGCTACTACTTCGGCATAATTACCTTCTGAAAACTTATTCATGTGGGTGGGGCTGGACACACAGCCCTGTAAGCCAAGAAAAATAAAAATCACCAAGCCCGGTAAGCGCATAATTCACTCCTTACTGCGTGATCACCACATCAGCAGACACTTCGGCAAACTCCGCAACTTCCGTCGGGGTTTGCGGCACTGCCGCTTTAGCAGATGGCGGATTCACCCCTGTTATTTTGATGCCACGGGTGCGATTGCGCACATCAGACGACGTTTGCGAGTTGTTGATAAGGTACATTCCTGATACCGCAGAGGTTTGTAATTCACCTAAAGGATGGGTACTGGCATATAAAGTAAGTTGTTCCACGCCAATAGGCGGCGTGACTTCCAGCAAAAAGCTGTCTTTGGCGTCGGGCACGGTATACAGCACCTGGCCCTGAAAATGGTTTTCACTGCGATAGGGATTGGGCAGCAACTGCACCTGAGTGCCATCATTCATGGTATACACCAGGCGGCCGAAAAAAGGCTTATTGGCTTTGAGATAGATACTCACCTGCTCGCCCACGGCATATTGTGCTTTGCTAAGCCACAACTTTACGGTAAGGGGAATGGTCGGGTCGGCAAGCAGCTCTTCACTGACAAACTGCTGATCGATATTTTTCTGCGGCGTAACCTCCGCGCGAATGGTTACTGTTAAACAGCCTTCTTGCAGCTGCCTGGATAAGACATTGAGGGTTTCTACCGAGGCATTGGAATAAGACTCAATCAGGTCTTCCACCACCACATAGTTGTTCACCTTGCTGTAGCTGTCTACCGAGGTTTGCACTGCTTCGGCGGCATTGCGCCGAGCGTCGGTAAGGGCCAGTTGCAGGCGCTGGGCGTCTCCCCCATCGGCCTCGCAGCTTTCGCCGGTTGCTTCAACAATAGAGGAATAAGCGGCTAATGCGCTCTGTGCAGAACACATTAACCATAATGCACCAAAACATATCGCTTTTTTAATCACCCTGACTACCCTAACACTGCAGGCTATATGGCTCTACTTTAGTGAAGAAGTCAGGGTAATACAATTAACTTAATCCGCACCTACTCAAGGCCTAATGGCGTAATCTACCACAAAGACTTTGTCGAGGATCTCGAGCTCACCGAGTAGGTCACCAAATTTACTGTGCTGTGGGTGCGGTAAGTATTTATCCCGCGCTTCGGCGTTTTTAAAGGTCATCTGGTAAATGTGCGTAAAGCCCTGATCGAGGTTTTCCGGGCTGTTATTAATGCCGTACTCAAAATTAAGAATGCCGGGGATCTTATCTTTCAGCGCTCTGAATGCGTCTGTCACCTGCTGGATCTGAGCGGGTGTACTGCCCTCTTTGTACTTAAACACAACAATGTGCCGAACCGGCTCATACTCATCGTATTCAGCGGCTGCACACCAGGGTGATACCAACATCAAAGAGACTATCGCTAACTTCCACCATTTCTGCATACTTCATCTCAATTGTTAAAAAATTGTGCTTTACCATAGCGATACCGACTCCGCAGAGCAACGAGTATTTGTTGTTACCGGGGTAAATTTACAGCGCCTGACGCAATATATCGAAAACCGTAAGGCCTAAAGCAATTAGCACAACAATGGCACAAAAAGCCAGTAAAGTGATTATGCCAGTACGTTCCTGTCGGGGCAGCGACTTCAACCATTTTTGGAATGTCATCTTTTTTCCTAATCAGTTCAAACTCCAAACTGAATACTGACTGACACAGCATGTAACTAACACGACAATGGTCTGCCACAAAGGTGACATCAATATGACAGTACTTACTTTTCAATACGTTGCAAACTTAATCTGATATATTTTCCAGCCTGGCAATATAAGGAAGGTTGCGACTTTTATGCGCCCAGGGTAAGCCGTAGCCCACTAACAGCTCATCACTTTGCATAGCCCGGCCATAATATTCCTGAGCACCAACATCCACCCGGCCCGGCTTTACAAACAATGTTGCCACACTAATGGAGTTTACCGCAAAGTGGGAACGGACATGCGCTACCAGGCGCTTCATGGTGCCTCCGGATTCAATGGCGTCATCCACCAGAATAATATCTTCGCCGGCAAGTGGCACATTGGGGTGAAACACAATAGGCGATGCGTTATTTCGCTCCCCGGGGGTGTGCGGACAGGAAATAGTTTCCATCAATACGTCAAAATTGAGTTGTCGCAGCAGATCGGCGCTAAAGAAAATCCCGCCCGGAACGACCACAATCACCACAGCCCGCTCAAACTGGTCATTAAGTTTTGCGGCTACGTGTTTCACGCCCTCACCGATTTGTTCGGATGAGAGCACACAAGCACCAATTGCATTTTTTGTCATCACCGGCTCCGGTTAAAAAGTGGGTACAAACATTACCACCAACAATACACTTGCCACCAACGCCGCGGTCAGGGTGATTAACCCGGTACGTCGGCAGCGTGCAAAGCCACTTAATCCAAGCCCGCTCAGCAACACCACTACGCCACTGAAAAAAGTGAGTTCTGTGATCAGCTTAGTACGCAACACATGGGCCGGCCAGCTGGCAAAGTTAAACGATAAGCCCATTTGCTGGATGCTTAGCAACGAAAGCGTAGCGCCGAGTGTTGCCACTATCAGTAATACCGCCGCCAGTGCCTTAGCGCCAATGCACCATAGCGCCAGCGGATGCCCCTTAGGAAAGGCTGACAACAAGACACTTAAAAAAGTCATGGCAAAGCCGCCAAGAATGGCTGCACTGAAAGCCATCTGCCGAAAAAGCCCGGCGCCGCTGTTCAGTTTCTGTCATGACTTCCGCTGCTGTAAATGTGGCTAGTGGCCTGTTTTAAACCAGCATTCGGTAAAAACTGATCGCTGATAGTTAAAATGGCATGCAGGTTGTTTTGCAGTTTATCCAGCGCTAAATCGCCAGGCTTGACCGCCGTTTGCAGCAGGTGTAACGCCATGTCGGCCAACAGTAATCGTTGCTTGTCGTGCCAGGCGTCATCCCCTTTTCCTGCAGGATGCTCAAGATAAGCGCTTTCGACCTGGCTATGCAGGTTCCAGCTGGTATCTATAATGGCTTGCCGTTGTGATGTGTTCATAGTTTTTATATGTGAGTAAGTATTATGTTGGAGTAAATCATATCCAGGGCACTGTTTAGCAACTCATCCGCCGGAAAATTTAACCAAACTGCCACAGGCAGGCTATCGTTTTGCCGCCTGCACGTGCATCCAGTCTCTGTCTTCGCTGCGGCCCAGGCTTAACCATCCCTCACGCTCCCAACTTTGCCACCAGAAATCCAGCGCCGGATTGGCAAGGCTGGCTCGATCGCTGCGCCAGCTCAGTTTATTCTGTGAGGGAAACCAGTCGATGGCTATGCCCCAGGCGTGAGTAGACCAGGCGGTTACACTGCCGCGCTTTTTACGATGGTTATAACTGCCGCCATACCGGTTGAGCCCGTGTTGCTGGATGCCGGCATCACCATAATGCTCGTACACCTCATTGAGCACTTTTGCGAGGCTGTCACTGAGTTTTTCATGAATAGCAATTACCCTGGTGGTGGTAGAGAGATCCCAGTCGAGCCTTAACAGCCAGGGGCATTCTATCCGCACCAGTTCAATGCTGCCGGGCTGGCCGTAAAAGGCATTCAGCTCGGCCTCATTTTCCAGCGGAAACTGATAAGGGTTTTCCCTGACTGGCGTAATATCGCTGAATTGACGGGCGATAGCGCCCTGCGTTAATAACTGCTGCAACAACGTGGCTGCCGATTCCGTTTGCGGGCCGTGCAATCCATCTACCGGCCCCACGTCGAGCTGATTTTGCAGCGCCAGTAACTGCAAAGCGGCAACGCGTTTACGTACATTATTCCACTCGGTCCAGTCTGCGCTTAGTTGCCCGGTATTATCGCTAAGAAACTGATGTACTGCGGCACGGGTCTTCGGGCCGGATAAACCATCTACCCCGCCACTGTAATAGCCTTTAGATTTTAACTCCGACTGGACCAGCTTAAGCTCAGACTGTTTCATACACATTCCTGTGGTTCACCTGACATACTCAAACGTTAAGAGTAAGCAATCCCGGCCAAACTGTACAGTTATTAACCAATTAAACATACTCGTTTAAGACTGTTTGAGCAGGCTGAATATATGACTATTATAAAAATGTCCGTTTTTAAAGATGGCGCGTTGTAATACCGCTTCTTGAGTAAAGCCCAGCTTGCGCAACAGCGCCATAGAAGCCTGGTTGCCAGAAAACACCGTAGCAAACAAACGCTCGATATCGGTAGCCTCAAAGACCTGCGTAATAATCTGCCGGGCGGCAGCAGAGGCTATACCCTGTTGCCAAAACCCGGCCCCTAACCAGTACCCCAGCTCGCCACTGCGGGCATATTCAAACTCACCACGATTCACGCCGATACATCCCGCCAGCATACCGTTAACCTCAATGGCCCAGTTCATTGCCAGCAGACTGCCTTCCTCAACCCACCAGCTTGCATCGTCTGGCGTGTAAGGCTGCGGAATTTTGGTTGATAAAAAGCGTGTAACTGCCCCATCGTTAAGCAGCTTAACCAGCTCAGGAACATCTGCCGGCACAAACGAGCGCAAGGTGATCATATTCGTAACCGTTGTCTTTTCAGTAATTTACTATTCAAGTAGCCTACCACTTACGATAAGTGGTGCAATCAGGATATTGTAAGCAGACATAAATAAATTCAGATCCATTTGCGGGTGGTCTGAGTAACTGACTCTTCAGTTATGCGCTGGTTTCGGCAAATAAGGTAGAAGCCCAGAATAAAGATGGCCAATAAAATGCCATCCACTACCTGCAATAACAGAGCAACCTGTTCATAACCGGCGCCATCAATGAATGCCGCCCCGAGCTCAATAGCCACTGAGCTGATAACCGAACTGAACAAGGCAATCACTATCAGCAAAGCCCCGCGGTTTCGGGTTTGTTGATAGTGATACAAAGCTATCGCTATGAGCGCGACACCACCGATAAATTGCATAAGTGGCTCAACAAACAACGCCGGCGTGGTATTGCCCCGGCCACTCGTGAAGCAAAACCAGTTCAGCCAACACGCTGCGCCCGGTTAAGTGCAGATTCAACAAGCCCGGGAAAAACAGCTGGCGGGCTAACGGCCTTTCGTGAAGAGAGGCACTGGGTTGGCAGAAAAATAGAAAGTGACACAGGCAAAGTCCTTTTTACGATGACGATCACGAAAATCACACTTTACCTTTGCCATTAAGTTCCCTGCCTGGCAAAGAACAGCGCATGTAATTGCGCTTGATTCAATACAAGTTGTCACTGTACGTAGAAGCCGGTTACACCAGAGCGCCGTTAAACAGCATAGCGGGCATAAAAAAGCTCAGCGCGAACATCAGCGAGCCGGTGAAGCATAGCGCGGCAACACAAAACGTGGCCTGCACCGCAAAAACCGGAGGTTTGGCAGAGGCGCTTTGCTGCAGCGAAAACGCTGCGAGCCAGAGCGCATTTCTGGCTTTTCTGTACTGCAGCTTCAGCCCATTAATTGCAGGTGTTAAACTCACTAAAATTAAGCCAAACGCAATTTCCATCCCGCCAAACTGTATTAACATGGCAATTTCCGGCATCACAACTGCCGCCAGCAAAATAGCAACGCCAACACCCATCTTTTGTACAAGCGATAAATCATTCCATAACTTCATGTCATTTCCTTCACGGGTTAATCAAGGGTACCTTCGGCCCGTTCTTCCTGAGGTTCTAGAAACAGCGCCAATTCTGCGAGCGCTTCATCCATTAACGACCACTCACCATCGAAAAATAGTGAAAATAGCCGGCGTACTTTACTTTGCTGTTCCGCAAGGTAAACCTGTACACGCCTTTGATCGCTGCCGTTTAACGTTCGCTGGTTTAAGGTAGCCGGTGCGTTGACCATGCCCACCATATAGGCAAAATCCTCCCGGCTGCCCTCCACATACACAAAAAGTTCGGCGTGAGTGCTAAGGTGTTTTACGGCAAGGGTAAACTCATTACCGGCCAGATTATCGCCGCTTTGTGGTGGCCAGAGATGCGCATCTAACTCACTTAAAAATACCTGATAAGACACCAGCCCTTTATTTTCCAGCTGGCAAAAGTCGCGTCCACTACGCTTTATCTGATAGGTATAACCAGTATTTTTCATTACAACAATCCTTGTTGTCTGAGGTTTTAAATAGACTCGCAGGCCCTATGGTTTATTTTCCCAGATGGTGCTCGATACGCTTGAGTAACGGTACAACGAAGAAAGCGCGGGTATCGCTATAACCGCAGCTACCAGTAAGGCAGCACCAGCGGTAACATTGCCGGCAAAAGCCAGCAGTATGAGGCCGTATACACCAGCCAGGCTTAGCAACGCACTCAACAGCCAAAAGCTCCCCCGCCAGAAAACCCGGTTAATCACCGGACAATTTCGGGTAGCCGCAATATAGCCAATGGCCAGCAGGCCCATTGCCATAAGCGGCCCGTAGCGACTGGCAAACCCACCGGTATGGCTGAGCAGTTTCTCCACTAACCTTAAAATGGCTGGCAGCAACAGCAGCAGCGTATACATCCATTGTGTTAAGCGCATGAAGGGGGTTAATCCTTAACGTGGCGGTGTTTGTTACATTAACCAGGCAATCAGCGCTGGCTTCGCCGCTTGATAGGAAAGAACCCAAACCAAAAACCGGCTTCCAGTACAAACCCCAGCAACACAAACAAAAACACACCAGTTTGATTTCCGTAGCTATAAGCCGACAGCGCACCAATCAGTAACGCAAAAATCAGTAAATAACGAAATACACTTTTCATAATATGCTCTTTATTCATTGCAACCGGTATCAGGCCGTGCTGCTGTTATCTCATTAAGTCGACGCTTTAACGCCTTAACATTGGCATTAAGCTCTTTAATTTCAAGTCTGTACTCACACAACAAGTCGCGCATTTCACGCGTGTATTTAACTAAAAGAGACAATACGACAATAACAAACCCGGCCGACAGTAAAATCAAAACCGCCATATTTACGCTCCTGTCTGAGTCACCTGATCAATGTTGTGAATAGCCGTCTTCTGTTTTCTGGTACCTGGCCTGTGCTGCCTGCAAGAGCTCTTCTCGTTTTGAGTAAGCATGAATACTCATCCACAGCACCAGATAAATAACGAAGCCGAACCCCAAAAATGCTGCAATCAAAAACACCAGTTGCAGGCCATTAAGGTTTAAGTGGTAGTAATTGGCCATTCCTCTCAGTGTACCCTAGGCGCATAACGCCCTATTTTGGCGGCGCAAACGCGTGGGCTATACTGCGAAGCAGAGCCCGCGTGTTTGTGTCCCCAACATTTGTTTGTTAGGCGGCATGCAGATCTATTGGCTGCACGTTATCCAAGTTGATGCTCTGCTTTGCCTGCCAAAGATCGTAATTATCTTGCATACTAAGCCAACTTTCAGGGCTGCGCCCTAATACCTTTGATAGCCTTAGTGCCATTTCTGGCGTTACTGCACTTTTTCCCTTAACGACACGATTTAGTGTTGAAGCGGCAACACCAAGATGGGTAGCCAGTGTTCTACAACTGATTCCGTGAGGCTCCATGTAAATGGATTCAATAAATTCACCAGGATGTGGCGGGTTATGCATATTCATTAGTGATAATCCTCGTAATTTAAGATGTAAGCATTACCATCCGTGAACTCGAAAGTTACTCTCCAATTACCGTTTACTGATATTGACCAAATGTTAGACCTTTCTCCCTTAAGCTGATGGAGAGAAAAACCAGGTAGATTAATGTCATCAATAGCTTGTGCGGTATGAATAGCTGCTAACTGCATACGAAGTTTTTTCGCATGCTTAGTCTGTATGCCTGAGGTTTTCCCTTTTTCGAAAAAGAGCTTCAGACCTTTGTGTTTAAATGACTTAATCATGGAACAAGTGTAGCGCATTGCGCAACGCGGTGCAACTTGGCGCCTAACACCCAAATAAAGGGCGGTAACACATGGGCTATAATCGGAACGAAGTGACACAGCCGCCGTGTTTGTGTCCCAGCGAGCTTGTGAGCGATTTAATGCGTTTGTTAGTTGCCGTAAACTTAAATTTCGTGCTAACGTTTGTGCGTACAACTAAACGGAGTTGAAAATGGATACCCGCATACAATTCAGAGTCGACGAAGAAACGAAACGCCTTGCTCAATTAATGGCTGAAAGCCAAGGGCGTACTTTAAGTGATGCCTGTAGAGAGCTTACTGAAGAACTAGCTGAGCAGCAACGCAAAGTTATTACACATGACCAATGGCTTACCGAACAGGTTAACGCCGCGTTTAGCAAATTGGATAGTGGGAAAAGTGAGTTTGTTACTCATGAAGAAGCTTCCTTGGACATGGAAGCGAGAAAGATGAAAATTAGGAATAGAGCCAAAAAATGATCGTTTGGGAAAAAGACTCATTGGACGATCGAGAAGTGATTTTCGAATTTTTATACGAATTTAACCCATTGGCTGCAGAAAAAACTGACACCATTATTGAAACTAAAGTTGAAAACTTGATGCAGCAACCGTTGATGGGCGTTGAAAGAGAAGGAATACCTGGACGGCTTTTAATTATTCCAGAGGTATCAATGATTGTTTCGTACTTCGTAAGAGAAGACGTAATTCATATTCTAAGGGTTTTACACCAGAAGCAAAAATTTCCTGTAGGCAGCTAACACTAAGCTAAGGGGCGCTAGCGTGTGGGCTATAATCCGAACGAAGTGAGTTAGCCCGCATGGTAGTGTCCCAACGACCGGAGGGAGTGGCTTGAGCGTCTTGTTAGCCGCGTTCGTGCCAATACCCTGGTTTTCGGTGGTTGTGCATAATAGCTACCACACTAATTTCCCTGTTTTCGATAATTTTATAAATAATAGAGTATGGGAACCTGCTTAAGACAAAGCGTCGATGAGTTTGCCCCATTTTTGTCCATGCCGATGGCAAAGAGCTAACTGAATCGATGGCTTCCTTGAGTTCTTGAGTAAATTCGCGACCCAAATCCAATGACTGTTCTTGATACCAATCAAACGACTCTTTTATTTCCCTTTTAACCTCTGGGTGAAAGGAAACAGGCAGCATCTTTTAATTAAGATCCTTTTCTATCTCTTCCCAACTAATGCTTTTTACCGCACCAGACTCTAGCTCTGCGCTGCGAGATTCCGCAAGTTTTACCCACTCGGATTCCACATCGCTATCAATCTTGGTATCCATAGCCGTTAAAAGACAGTGGGCAGCAAGTGCTTTCTCTTTAGTACTGAGTTGCTCGATATTTTCAAGCATCACTTTCAATGCATCAGACATAAAAAAACTCCCATTGGGTATGATTTGATATTACCACTAAAAAAGAGAAGTGAAAGGCTGGATTTACAAGTAGCGGCTAACACCCTGTTAAGGTGTGAGCAACGCAATACCGATGCTTCCGCATACCACCTTAATCACCAAACACAACGCATAGTAAAAAATGCCACGCGTTGCGAATCACTCTTAAACAGTTTGTTAGCCGCTCATTTCCATAGGTTATTGCTTGCTCAATAGGAACTTACGCAAGTCTCTCTCAGCACGCATAACAAACAGAATAAATACTTTGTCGCCGTCTTGTTTATAGAAAACGCGGCACGGATTAACTACAACTTCACGATAACTTAGATGTTCTAGTTCAGGTGGAATGCGACCCGATTCAGGGAAAGCCTCTAAGCGCTCAACTTTAGAAAAGATCGTTTGAACCAATTGTTTTGCAGCTACGATATTTTCAAGTGCGATGTATCCAGCGATATCATTGAGGTCGGATAGCGCTGGCTCAGTCCAAATTATTTCAGCCATTTTGACATTTTGTCCTTGGCTTCATCGTGACTCACCACTTTACCGTCAGCTAATGCACGTTCACCTCGTGCAATCCCCTCCAGAATCGCCAAGCGATTTCGCATAAACTCGTAATCATCAACATCAACCAGATATGCCGATGGCTTACCATGTTCGGTAATTAACACTGGTTCTTTAGTGTCGTGGAGATCGGCAAGGATCTTTGTTGCTTGACGTTTGAGTGATGTAACTAGTTCTACTTTCATAAGAGCTGCTCCAAAGGAATACTAAAGTGATACTATTCTATCACTTTGAGTATAGCAAGCTCCATGACGGCTAACACCCGCATAAGGGGCAAAAGCGTGGTGCGAGAATAGCGAAGCCGCACCACGTTTTTGTCCCAGTGACCGCAGGGAACGAATTAATGCGTTTGTTATACGCAATTTGCCACACATGTAGCGGATTGCTACAATGCAATGGCGAACCAATAGGAGACATATTATGGCAACCGCAAGCGTAAGACTAGACCAGGATCTAGTCGAAAAGGCGACTATTATGGGCAAAGCACTAAACCGAACTATGCCAAAACAGATTGAGCATTGGGCAAAGATTGGTGAAATGATGGAAGATAACCCTGATTTGCCGTACGAATTCGTGAAACAGGCAATTATTGCCAAAGCTGAAAAAGAGGCCGGAAAATTGGAGCCTTACGATTTTGGCTAAGATTACCAGTGTTTTACAGACAGCTAATTTTAAGAGAGCAGTAAAGAAGTTACATCAGAATCAGAAAAAAGATTTGGATAAGGCCGTAAAGGAATTAATGGACGATCCTCTTCTAGGAGAGCAGAAAAAAGGCGACCTGGCCTTTCTTCGCGTGTACAAGTTCAAGATGGTCAAGCAGTTAACTTTACTTGGTTACAGCTACGAGGATGGCACTGTAATACTCGAATTAATTGCACTTGGCTCTCATGAAAATTTTTATCGCGATGTTAAAAAGTTATTCTGACCCAATTGCGTATAACACCCCACTAAGGGGCAGTAATACGTAGGCTAAAATTAGGAGCGAAGCGACAGAGCCTACGTATTACTGTCCCAGCGAGTGAAGCGAGAGCCTTAAGTGGTTTGTTATGTTTCAAACCGCCGAAGCTTGAATATGTATTCATTGCTTACTTTAAGACGCAAAACTTTATTGCTTTTGTTAGGTCTGTACTTTCGCCAATCCCATTCATTATCGATAAGAATAATGTTTGAGATACCAAAACGATTCAAGTCTTCAATATAATAATCCCAGCCTGTATTATATTGTCCGAACAATTGTAATACTTGTTGCCACCAGGTTATCTGAATTTGTCCATAGACGGTTAAAAGATTATCCACTCCTAGTTTTTCAAACAATAGTGCTTCCCTTTCTCTCATGGGAATAAGGTATTCAGATAGAAAATTTTCTGGCACTCCATCTGTGTTCCAATTTTTTTGCCAAGCACTGCCATGCCATATCAAAACAGAATTTTTCCTGAGATACTTTTTATTTGCTGCAGTGAATACATAGTTAGCACATGACGATGCGCAAAGGTTTGCTACTTCTATATCTAAATTGTGCTCACGAACCCATTCCCCAAGCTCCATTCCTAAACCAATCTCGCCTCCGGGGCTAGAAATCATGAGCTTTTTCGGCTTTGTATCAGCATTGCGAAAGGCTTCAAATACGTTCTGATTCAGCTCCTTAGTAATAGCTCCTTCATACACTAAGTCCCCACTCTTGAATCCTGCGAATTCCATTTTCTCATTTTGGTACTGCTCATTTTCCATTGACGTGCACGCAGTAAGACAGAGAACAATCACGATGATAAAGATTTTCAAATCACTTCCCTTTGAAACATAACTTTTCAATAACGGGCGCAGGCACGTAGGGCATAATGGCGAAGCCGCACTGCGTGTATGCGTCCCAGCGAACGCAGTGAGTGCGTTTATTGATTTGTTATCTTCTTTCCTTGATTGCCCAAAAGTAGACCGTTAACACTTAAGTCCTCGTCCAATTGGGGCCAATGAATACCTTCGCCATCACCCAGAATCTCCCAATCTTTTAGTTGATCTGCAGTCGCAGATGAAAGCGATGGGAACCAAGCTAAAGGAACGGAAAGAGAGCGGCCATCAATTAGACTGACAATAAGTGAGTCTGAGTCAAAACTAACTGAGTGAGCAAGAGGGTGATGCTCAACTGCTAAAATAGTCATTCCAAGCCTCCAAAAATGTTTCTTTATTTTCGACCACCAATTGCTCGAGTTTTCTTAACTCTTTCGGTGGAAAACGAGTAGAGCTAGCTAGAGCAACGGGCTTTAACCAGAATTTAGCAAGCATCTTCTCTCGCTGAATATGAATGTGTGCGGGTTCACCGTTTTCATTACTATAAAAGAAGAAACGATAAAGCCCTAATCTTAATACTGTCGGCATACGTTAAGATTAACGCAGAAGAGCACATATGCCAATTGGAAGAAAACACCCAAATAAGGGGCACAAACATGGCGGCTTACCTTATATCTCTGCATCTTCCTTTGCCACATAACACCCCGCTTAGGGGCAAAAACATGTGGGCTATAATATCGAGCGAAGCGAGGACGGCCCACGTGTTTTTGTCCCAGCAAGCTCCGCTTGCGTCTACAGCGGTTTGTTATGTGGCAAAGCGTCAAACAACATTGATTTTAGATAGTTGTAGCTCTGCGTAAGCTAGTTCGTTAAGTGATAATAACTGAATGCGACAGCCCAGCAAACGACCGCAATGCCAATCAAAACTATAAAGCCTTTCTGCATGCCACTAGAAACTTTATTGCCACAAACTGGACATTTGAATGTTGAATGATTGCCCGGCACCCTGATTTCTAAAGGGCGAATCAAACTACCGCATTTATTACATTTCAAAACTAATTCTCAGCCAGCGACACTTAACAATTTATTATGTGACATTACTTCGGTTACCTACTATTCCGAAATAGGGTAACCAACAAATGCCACCAATAACTAATCCTTTAGCCATGTAATTATATTTTGACGTGGTCAAGCAAATTCA
>DDJQ01000015.1:21243-32773 GCA_002339125.1 Alteromonadaceae bacterium UBA2620 | reverse complement strand
GTATTTGTCAGGGTAACCACCGAACTGTACACCCGGTTAACTCTGTCTACTGTGGCTCGCGACGACGTTGTATCAACGCCGTCATTCAATGGCTGCCAGGCAGCACTGACCGGCGTAACCGCAGCCAGCCCGGCACTGAGCAGTGCGATAGAAAAGGCGTTCAGTTTCATTGATCACCTCCCGTGCTACGCTGACGGTTTGCGAAAACCAGTCCGGCCAGCCCCAGACCAAATAATAACGCCTGAGAAGGTGCACTGACGGCTATATTGTCGTCACCCACCGCGGTAATCGACACGTTGTCTACTTGCAGAAATGAACCGCCAAAATCACTGCCGAACTCATCAAATCCAATGAGTAACTGAAATTCGAGGCTTAAATTAGTGAAGGCTGAAAGTGTCTCGTCGAGCATAATGTTCAGCGAATAGCTGGTATTACCATCAATATCGGCATTGAAAACACTGCCTAGCTGGCCATCCGCGCCGTAATAACTGCCAGTGCCATCACCAAATGCCACCACAAAATTGTCGGCAATAAAGCCGTTATCAGCACTGCTGAACTCAGAGCCGGCAGTCAGATCCACATTGAGTTGATACTGCTCGCCACTATTGAGCGAAATGTTTTGAAATAAAGTGTTAGCAAACCAGGCTTCAGTATTGCCAGCGTCCACCAGCAGTTCAGCGGCGCAATTCGGCCCACTGGTAATAGTAAAGTCGTCCAGAACGCTGATATCACCAGCACCATCGGTGTCTTTCGACCAGCCGTTATAACTGCAATCCGTGAAGCCACCATTAGTGATAACGCTGGCCATTGCCTGAGGCGCTGCACTTAGCAATAGCAGCACCCCGCCAATCATGAGTTTGTTCATAGTAGTACCCCTGTAATTTTTCTGTGTGCCCCGCAATTTGCTGATTATGTGCGCAATATTGCCTGAGGAAGGGCATTGTGAACGCCAATAATTAACATTACTCACACATTTTTTTACATCAGAGTTATTTTTTTGCACAACCAGGCTGTTCAATAAGTAAACGGCAATGTTTACCAGATTGAGTAAGCCATTTGCCAATAAACATAATAAAAATAGCCATTTATAAATAACTTTAGTCAGATATTCAAAAAGCTATACAGACATAAACTAACAGAGGAAATGATTTGGAATTAAGGTGTGATTAAGAATACTTGTAAGTTTATCCACACGCTGCGCGAAGGTAAGCCTATCTGGGCTGATGAATGTTCATCAGTAGCTGAACTTCCGCCAGCGGCAGATCGCAGTTGTGCATGACTTCTTCGGCACTGGCTCCTGACTGAATCATTTCAGCGGCACGCTGATACAGGCGACTGTCGGGATCCTGCTCGCCTAAAGCGATAAATTGCTGTTGAAGAGCAGTTAGCGCTGCTTCGGTTTGTTCGGTATTTTTGGCCACCACCAGACTGCGCGCCTGAATCTCTTCAAGCGTGCTGGCGTTGATATGGAGTTGCTTTTTAAGCGCGCTGAGTTGCTGTTGTTGCTGTGCCAGCACTTCGGTCAGCCGTGCATTACTGCGACGACCGACAATCCAGAGTACGATGGTAAAGAGCACCGAAAGGCATAAAGCAGCAACGGCTATCAGTAAAGACAGATTAACTTCCATGTGAAGAAAGAAAGGCCGTTTTATTTACAGACTGCTTAGCTCGTCCCATTCTTCGTCGCTGAGAAGTTTGTTGAGATCAACCAGAATAAGCAATTCGCCATCGCGGTTACTAACACCCTGGATAAATTTAGCACTTTCCTCGGTACCAACATTTGGCGCGCTGTCGATTTCTGAGGACTTGAGGTAAACCACTTCGGCAACACTGTCTACCAGAATGCCCACTACCTGTTCATCAGACTCAATAATGACCACACGAGTATTATCGGTGACTTCTTCCGGCGGTAGCCCGAAGCGAGCGCGGGTATCAATAACGGTTACCACGTTACCACGCAGGTTAATAATACCTAACACGTAATCCGGAGCTCCAGGTACCGGAGCGATCTCAGAATAACGTAATACTTCCTGCACCTGCATTACATTAATGCCGTAGGTTTCATCGCCTAACCGATAGGTTACCCATTGCAATATCTGATCGTCGACATTGCCTGCGTTATTATTTCTGTCATCACTCATGCACTTGGCTCCACTTGACTATAGTACCTGGTCTTTACTGCCCAAGCCGTTATTCAGCATTGATATTAGTTCATCAACATCCAACAATGCACACATTTTATCTTTTACCATACCGGCGAGCCAGGGACGCTTTGCATTCGCCTTACGCCATTTTACGTCGTCCTTGTTTAAGGTCACCGTATTCACCAGTTTTTCGCTGGCTAACCCCCACGGACTATCACCTAACATAATGAGATACTGATAGTTTAGCTTATCCGCCAGAGTTTGATCGTATTTTTCCGGCATTACCCAGCGCGCGGTATCTACAACGCTTAACTTTTCTTCCCGATGCAGCATTACGCCCATAAACCACGCTGGTTTACCGAATAACGGACCAATCTTGGTCAGATTATGAATACCGCCCAGCGTAATCAGTGGCACCGCCAGGGTTAAGCCGGCCACTTCAAAAAACAGTGCCTGGAAAGCATTATCCAAACGCTCCTCGAGGGGTTTTAGCGGCACGCCCGGTGGCGGTACCGAGGCATTCTCCTCAACGCTTGCTTTGACTTCAGCAATGACGTCTTCGGCCGCAATGTCCTGTTCGGTTTCAATCGGCTCGCTTACCCGAGGAGATACGGGTGGAGGTGTCGCTTCCGGTACTTCCGGTGTCAGCTCTACCGTTGCCTTTTCTAACAGCTTGGCGGTACGCGCCGTCACGTCTGCCGGATCTTCGGCATCGCGTAATAAACTGCTGAGGTATTCTTCCATCACCTCTTCTTTAGCAAACGGTGTATCTTTGCTCATATTAGTCACTATCCAGGACGTTGAGTAATTTCTCGTAAGCGAATACGCCACGAGCTTTGGGATACACTATGGATGCCGGCGACTGCATCTGGCTGGCATCTCTGAATCGCGTATCCACTGGTATCATACCTTTCCAAATCTGTTCTTTGTAGTCCAGCAGCAATTGTTTCTGGGCTGCTATGGCCGCGTTAATACGCCTGTCAAACATGGTCGGCACTATGATCGTATCAAAATTCCGCGACAGAGTTTTGCCCATAATTTTGAGCGTATGCATCATCCTGTCGAGCCCTTTGAGCGCTAAAAACTCAGTTTGCACCGGTACAATCACTTTCTGACAGGCGGCCAATGCATTGACCATAAGTACACCCAGTACCGGCGGACAGTCTATCAGTACATAATCGAATTGCGATTCAACTTGTTGCAGTGCCTTTTTCAGCACCAGTCCCATGCCAATCTGGTTGCCCAGCGATCGGTCCAGGGTGGCCAGGGCCATGGTGGACGGCAAAATAAACAGGCTGTCGAGCTTACTGGGACATAAACAGTCCAGTACCTTATCGTCACTTAAGCCGGAAGGATTAGCAAAAATGTCATACACCGAGCTGGAAAGCTCTTCTGAATCAATACCAAAGTAATAGCTAAGCGAAGCATGAGGATCCATATCTACCAGTAAAACGTTATAACCACGTTTTGCCAGTATTCCTCCCAGAGTGACCGTCGTGGTTGTTTTACCGACGCCACCTTTCTGATTGGCTATGGTCCAAATTTTCAACGCTTTTCTCCCGCCTGCCAGTAATTATTGCTCAGGACATTTCGGTTTTAATGCATTCACCAATGTCATTAATGTCAATATTCACTTCGGCAAGTCTGTCGACCGTTACCGCCTGTGGCATACCATACACCACACTGCTGTCTTTATCCTGCGCCCAGACCTTCGCGCCCAGCGACTTGAGTGTCCGGCACCCTTCCCGGCCATCTGCCCCCATTCCGGTCAGAATGACCGCCAGGGTATCGCCACCATATATTTGTGACAGACTGTTAAAGGTAATATCCACACTGGGCTTGTAGCCGATATCCGAAGAGTTTACCTCTTTGATAACAATATAGGCATGACCGGCACGCTTTTCGACTTCCATTTGCTTACCGCCCGGTGCCAGATAGGCACAGCCCGCCTGCACGACCTCGCCATGTTCAGCCTCTTTGACCTGAATCTGACAGTGCTGATTCAACCGTTCTGCAAACGCATGGGTGAAGGTACCCGGCATATGCTGAATCAGAAAGATCGGAAAAGGAAACCGCGCAGGTAAATGGGTTAACACTTTTTGTAATGCAACAGGTCCGCCGGTTGAAGCACCAATTGCCAGGCAACGGTAGCGTTTGCCACTGCGCTGAACCTGCGATACCACAACCGGTTCAACGGCATCCTGACTACCACTAAGCAGAGTTGAGCTTCTGACAAAGGTTGATTTAGGCGCATTAGACGGCATCGGTCTCGCCGGTTTAGCAGGTGCCGGCGGCGCTTTTTTCAGCAAACTGGCGGGACGCGGCGTGGGCCGTGGTCGAAGCGACGCCACCGGAGCCCGGCGCGCCAGCAAACGCACTTTGGTCCTTAACAGCGTTGCCGCATCACTGCGATCTTTGGCGATATCCTCAAACCGCTTGGGCAGAAAATCCACTGCGCCGGCTTCCAGTGCGTCCAGCGTGGCTTTAGCACCTTCATGGGTCAGTGAGGAAAACATGATAATCGACACCGGACATTCGGTCATTATTCGCTTGACCGCTTCAATGCCGTCCATCAACGGCATCTCTACGTCCATAGTGACCACATCCGGGCGCAACGCTTTGACTTTTTCTACGGCTTCGCGCCCGTTGGCGGCTTCACCGACCACTTCCAGTGATCGGTCTTCGTTCAGAATATCCTTTACCCGACGGCGATAAAAGCTGGAATCGTCAACAACCAGGACTTTAAAAGCCATTCAATAACAATCCTCTTCTCTACGCCGTTATTTGATCGCTTTGCGGGCGTATCGCTTAAGCAGGCTCGGAATATCTAAGATTAGTGCAATACCACCGTCTGAGGTAATGGTTGCCCCGGCCATACCAGGGGTACCTTGCAATAAGGCATCCAGAGGCTTAATGACCACCTCTTCCTGACCGATTAAGGCATCCACCACAAAGCCCACCTGCTTGGTACCCATTTGCACCACAACCACGTGACCTTTGTCGCGCTCAATATTTTTAGGACCACGGATCAGCCATTCGCCAAGGAAAAATAGTGGTATCGCTTTGGAGCGCACTATCATGGTTAACTGACCATCAACGGTGTTGGTCTTTTTAATATCCATGTTGATGATTTCGCTAACCGCGCCGAGCGGTAACGCAAAGGTTTGTTTGCCTACCACGATCATCAGCGTTGGCAGAATCGCCAGCGTCAGTGGCACCTTGATTTCCAGGCGAGTACCGCGACCCAGCTGTGAATCAATATTCACTGTACCGTTGAGTTGGTTGATCTTGGTTTTCACCACGTCCATTCCAACACCACGACCAGAGATATCACTGATTTCTGTTTTAGTTGAAAACCCTGGTGCAAAGATCAGGTTAAACGCTTCAACGTCTGACATACGCGCGGCCGCATCGGCGTCGAGTACGCCACGGGAAATCGCAATGTCTTTCAGTTTATCCGGGTCCATCCCCTTACCGTCATCTTCGATGACCAGTAATATATGGTCTCCTTCCTGCGACGCGGACAGCTTAACTTTACCCATGCGTGGTTTGCCAGCTGCCTGACGGTCGTCGGGCATTTCAATACCGTGATCAACCGAGTTTCGCACCAGGTGAACCAGCGGATCGGCCAGTGCCTCTACCAGGTTTTTATCCAGATCGGTTTCTTCCCCTTCCAGTTCAAGGGTGATTTCTTTCTTCAGGCTGCGCGCCAAATCCCTTACCACCCGGGGGAAGCGACCAAATACTTTTTTGATTGGCTGCATGCGGGTTTGCATTACCGCTCCCTGCAGGTCGCCGGTCACGACATCCAGGTTAGCAATGGCCTTGGACATTGATTCATCATTAATACTAATGCCCAGGCTCAGTAGTCGGTTACGCACCAGTACCAGCTCACCAACCATATTCATAATCTGGTCAAGACGGCGGGTATCCACCCGTACCGTTGTTTCTGGCTGTGGCGCTGCAGGTGCAGCTTTTTTCTCTTCTTTTTTGGCAGCAGGTTCGGCCGCTTTAGCCGGTGCTGCCGGCTTACTTTCGGCTTTAGCTGGCGCAGGCGCCTTCGCTGCCGGTTTGGCCGGCTCAGGTGGCGTGTTTTCGACTTTTACCCGTGGCTTCTCAGCCGGTTTTTCTGCTTTGGGTGCGCCAACACCCGGCCCTTTACCCTGACCATGTAATTGATCAAGTAAGGCTTCAAATTCTTCATCGGAAATTTCTTCATCACCGGCCGACTCTGCAGCCGGAGCCGGACTGGGCGGTGGCGGGGTCGCAGGTGCAGCAGCTTCGCCGCCAAACTGGCCCTTACCGTGTAACTCATCGAGCAGCGCTTCAAACTCATCGTCGGTAATGTCTTCATTACTGCCACTGCTGGATGTAGGCGCAGGTGTTGGTGTAGGAGCCGGAGCTGGCGATTTAGCGGCCGATGCGCCTGGCGCACCGCCGGTGCCATGCAGCTCATCCAGCAGCGCTTCAAACTCATCTTCTGTGATGTCTTCAATCAGCTCTGACGGGTTTTCGGTAGTAGCGGTATCTTCTTCCAGTTCGAAAGTTTCTTCTTCTACAACAGGTTCAGGTTCGGCTGCGGGCGCTTCTTCCTGAGTGTCGCCAAAGATATTTTCTCCGGGTGTTTCCGGATTACTGAGTTTATGCAGGGTTTCAACCAGCGTCGCATCAGCCGCTTCCAGCGGCTCGCGCATTTTGACCTTTTCAAACATCTCAACCACGACATCGGTGGCCTGCAGGATGGTATCCATCAACTCTGGTGTTAACGAGCGCTGACCATTACGCATGACGTCAAAAACGTTTTCCGCACCGTGGCAGATCTCGACCAGTTCGGTCAGTGACAGAAATCCGGCACCACCTTTTACCGTGTGATAGCCCCGGAATATAGCATTGAGAAGGTCCTTATCCCCTGGATTGTTCTCCAGATCGACTAACTGCTCCTGGAGTTGCTCTAGAATTTCTCCGGCTTCAACCAGGAAATCCTGCAAAATATCTTCATCGACATCAAAAGACATGTATCCGCTCCACTAAAAACCCAGGCTGGATAAAAGGTCGTCCACATCATCCTGGCCAGACACCACATCGTCGCGCGATTCGGCATCAATAATTGGCCCTTCAGCAACAATTGCTTTTTCGACCTTCGGCTGCGACGTTTTGGTTGCTTTTGCCACTTCTGCACCGCCGAACACAGTAAGCATATGGACCAGACTGTCCTCTACTTCCTTGACCAGCTCTATTACGCGCCGGATAACCTGACCAGTTAAGTCCTGATACCCTTGCGCCATCAGCACTTCGGTGAGTAGCCCCATCATCTTATCGGCATCTGCCACGGAAGACTCAAGGTGTTTATCCAGGTCAAGACACATGGATTTAAATTCGTCGAGTTCGATTTCGCGGTTCATTAATTTTTTCCACTCAGGCATCAGGTTGTCTAATTGCCCTTTCATGGTTTCCACAATCGACATGCTCTGTTCAACAGCATCCATTGTAGTATTAGCCGCTTTTTCGGTTTCTTCAATAACGTAGGTTAAACGAGTCTGCGCATCCGGGATATCTTCGTTTGCCAAACCGGCAATCCGTTCATCCAGTTGAAAATTGTTTAATGAGTCATGCAGTTGACGGGTAAGCTTACCCACTTCAGCGAATAATTCGACAGACTCTTTCATGGTGACGGCGTCAAGCAGGGCATTAGCAGAATCGGTATCACCTTCTTCCAGAAAGGTAACCAACTGCTTCGCTTCATCCAGCGTAATGGGGACTTTCTTATTTTCAGTCATCCAGTTGTCCTCGGCGGTTAAACACGTTACTGGATTAACCTAAACGTTCAAAAATCTTTTCTAGTTTTTCTTTTAGTGTTGCGGCAGTGAACGGTTTAACCACGTAGCCATTAACACCCGCCTGGGCAGCTGCTACGATTTGTTCCTTTTTCGCCTCTGCAGTCACCATCAGTACCGGTAGATGCTTCAGGCTATCGTCTGCACGAATCGCGCGCAGCAGGTCGATACCCTGCATGCCAGGCATGTTCCAGTCGGTTACCACAAAGTCAAAGTCGCCCTGCTGCAGCATTGGCAGCGCAGTACTTCCATCATCGGCCTCCTGAATATTGGAAAAGCCGAGATCTTTGAGTAAGTTTTTGATAATACGTCTCATCGTAGAAAAATCATCTACCACGAGAATTTTCATATTCTTATCCAAAATTGCCTCCAGTGAGGATAGTCATATTGTTAGTATAGTTAATGTTACTCACCAGTCTGCCAGGACCGCATGCGCGCTTTAAGTTTTAACATCGCCTGGCTGTGAATTTGACTGACCCGTGATTCACTTACCTCGAGAACCTCGCCGATTTCCCGCAGGTTTAATTCTTCGTCATAATACAAGGATAGTACGATAGCTTCACGCTCTGGTAATGTAGTAATAGCATGGGCCAGCGCTTTTTGAAATGAACCTTGCATTAAATCTTCCAGCGGCGAATCCGTGCCCCGCGAGTCATCCGTCGCGATCACGTCTTCAGACACGCCTAAGTCTTCAATACCAACCAGTTTGCCGGCATTGACCTCTGATAACATCTGGTGGTATTCAGGCAGCGACACATTGAGTTTAGCAGCAATATCGACATCCCGTGCATCCCGCCCGGTTTCACGCTCTACCTGGGAAATCGCATCAGAAATGGCCCGACCATTTTTATGCACTGATCGGGGTGTCCAGTCGCCCTTGCGAATTTCATCCAGCATGGCACCACGGATGCGAATTCCGGCAAACGTTTCGAAACTGGCCCCTTTGCTGCCATCAAAGTTTTTCGCAGCCTCAAGCAGGCCAATCATACCGGCCTGGATCAGGTCATCAACAATTACACTGGCTGGTAGCCGCGCCATTAAATGGTGAGCAATACGCTTAACTAAAGAAGCATGTCGCTCAACCAGCTGCGCTTTATCGGTTTGTTGTTTGTACGCTGCAGCTTTGCTATTCACGCTATCTCCCTGCCACCTTCGACGCGATCAATTGCTCAACGAAGAACTCAAGGTGTCCGCCAGGCTGCGACGGGATAGGCCAGGTCAGGGCTTTTGTTGCCAGTTGACCAATGGCGACCGATGCCGGAGATGATGGGAATGCATCAACTATGGCGGTTTGTTTACGAACCGCCCGGCGAATATTTTCATCAAAGGGAATGGTTGCCACTAATTCCAGCGCCACGTCGAGGAAGCGACCGGTAACTTTCGACAACTTACAGAATAATTCCTGCCCCTCGCGCACGTCTCTGACCATGTTGGCCACAATCTTAAAGCGGAAAATGCCGTGATCGCGATTAAGGATCTTAATTAATGCGTAGGCATCGGTAAGTGAGGTTGGCTCGTCACATACCACTACCAGAATGTCCTGGGATGCTCTCGAAAAGCTCAGCACCATATCAGAGATACCCGCGGCCGTATCGACAATAAGCACGTCGATTTGCGAACGCAGTTCACTGAACGCGCGAATAAGTCCCGCATGCTGAGTGGGCGACAACTCGGTCATTGACTGGGTACCAGAGGTCGCCGGGGCAATTTTGATCCCGTGCGGGCCAGTTACCAGTACTTCGTCCAGCGTGCATTCACCGGACAACACATGAGACAGATTCTTCTCTACGCGTAATCCCAGCATCACGTCTACGTTGGCCAGACCAAGGTCTGCATCCAGAACCATGACCTTTTTGCCCTGTTTTGCCATTGCAATAGCGGTGTTCAGAGTAACGTTGGTTTTCCCTACTCCGCCCTTACCGCCAGTAACGGCTATTACCTTGATTAATCGTGATTGATTCATCTTTCGTAAGCTACTCGCCTGGTCTTCAATCATACTGCCTGTGCTGTGTTTACATCGGAACTGCTATTAGTATGATTCAAACCATACTTTTTATAAAGCTTTGCTGCTAAAGAGATTATAGATTTTGCATTAGCAACATGAATATCCTCAGGCACCTGTTGGCCATCAGCAACATAACTGACTGGCAACTGCGCTTCAATTACATTACTGACCACCTCACCTAAACTATAGCACTCATCCAGCTTAGTGATGATACATCCTTGCAAATCAATACTCTTATAGGCATTTATTATGTGCTTAAGTGTAGCCTGTTGCGTGTTACCCTGCACAACTAAATAGTTTTTTACCTGCTGACCACTCACCTGGCCAAAGGTAGCCAGCTGGCTTATCAGGCGGCTATCACGCTGACTAAAGCCTGCGGTATCAATCAATACCAGGCGTTTATTGCGTAACTGGAACAGCAAATCGGCTAATTGTTCACCAGACTGCGCTTTGCGAACCGGGCAACCAATGATTTTGCCGTAGGTGGCTAATTGCTCATAGGCAGCGATGCGGTACGTATCAATTGTTATGAGTGCAACCTGGTCGGCACCGTACTTTTGCGCATAACGGGCAGCCAGTTTGGCAATGGTAGTGGTTTTGCCGGTGCCGGTTGGCCCGACTAACGCCACCACACCCTGTTGGGTAAGAATATCATCGTTATTGGTGGCCAGACGATTGGACAATAGTTTTAGCAGATACAACCAGGCTTCACGCTCATTGCACTCAGCCGGGGTATAAGTGACCAGCTGGGCTGCCAGTGTCTGGCTGATGCCCATGTCGCATAGCTGCTGAAGCAGGTAACGCTGCTGCGGTTTAAGCCGCGAATGTTGCTGTTGTTGCATATCAGCCAGCTGAAACTGCAATACATTGCGAAGCGAGGCAATTTCGGCACGAATATCGGCCAGGCTGCCACCACCGCTAAGCTCGGCCTCTTCGTTTTCGGCATCAAAAACCTGAGTTTCCTGCTTAACCGGGGCCACCTTAGGAGCGGGTTTGGCAGGCGCGCGCTTTTCGGCTTCCGCATTGGCCGCTTCAACGCGCTCGGCAACGGCAGCCTTCTGCTCAGCCTGTTTTTCCAGTAGAGCACGCAGGGTATCCGGGCCATCATCACCAATAATTTCACTTAAGGTCGGCAAGCCACCTTCGCTTTGCTTAGCTACCGGCGCTTTGGGTTTAGGCGGTACCGATAGTTTAGCAACCGGCTCTTTATCGTAGGCCGCTACCAGTTCGATGCCGTCGGCCACTTTGCGGTTTGACATGATCACCGCATCACTACCCAGTTCATTTTTTACCTGGCTCAATGCTTCACGCATGTCTTTGCCAAAAAATCGTCTAATTTTCATAATGACCTCTTAGGTATCAGGGTGCCTGTCAGATTACTGACCGACGGAAGAAACAATGCGCACCTGCTTGTCATCCGGGATTTCCTGGTATGACAATACATGCAACCCATTCACTGCATTCTTTAAGAATCTCGACAATACCGGGCGTAACATGCCCGATGTTAATAATACGGCTGGCTCACCCGCCAGTTCCTGCTGCTGACC
>DDJQ01000015.1:444-20938 GCA_002339125.1 Alteromonadaceae bacterium UBA2620 | reverse complement strand
CCCGCCAGTTCCTGCTGCTGACCGGCCTGTTGCAGCGACTGTTGCAGGCGCTCAGCCAGCCCCGGTTCGATACCGGCACCGTCATCACCGCCAGCCTGCAACGACTGATGTAACATCTGTTCTAATTCAGGCGCCAGAGTGATCACCGGCAGTTCTGCGCCACCGCTGTTAATTTCCTGCACGATTAAGCGTTTCAGAGCAATGCGAACGGCGGAGACCAATACGTCAGGATCCTGACTCTTCGGTGCATACTCAGTCAGCGTCTGTACGATGGTACGCATGTCGCGGATAGGCACGCCCTCGTACAACAGGGTTTGCAGGACTTTTACCACGGTCGCCAGTGACAGCAGATCGGGGATAAGTCCTTCGACCAGTTTTGGATTATGCTTGGCCAGCATATCCATCAGTTGCTGCACTTCCTCAAAGCCCAGCAGCTGATAAGCATTGTTGGTCAATAACTGGCTCAGATGAGTAGCAATAACGGTAGCCGCATCAACTACGGTATAACCCAGGGTTTGCGCATGTTCGCGCTGCGCCGGCTTAATCCACACCGCGTCCAGGCCAAAAGCCGGATCACGGGTAGCGCGTCCTTCGAGCTTGCCAAATACCTGGCCAGGATTAATGGCCAGCTCTTCGTCATGGCTGACTTCGGCATCGCCAATAGTCACACCAAGCATGGAAATGTTGTAGGCGTTGGGGTCAAGATCCAAATTATCGCGGATGTGCACCGGCGGGATTAAAAAGCCCAGTTCCTGGGACAGCTTCTTACGAACCCCTTTAATCCGTGTCAGTAGTTCGCCGCCCTGGGTTTTATCCACCAGCGGAATTAAGCGGTAGCCGACTTCCAGACCAATGGTATCCACGTGCTGAACGTCATCCCAGCCCAGTTCTTTAATCTCTGCCGGTACGTTGTCTTCAGCATTGTTGCTGACTACCGGTGCCGGTGGTTGCTCGGCCTTACGTTTTTCAGCATAGCTTAGGTAGTAGGCATAGCCGCCAGCCAGTGCCGAGAAGCCAAGGAAAGCCAGGTGAGGCATACCAGGCACAATCCCCATTACAAACAGGATCCCGGAGGAAATATACAGCGCCTTTTTGTTACCCAGTTGCGTGGTAACCTCGCTGCCCATTTCCTGGCTTTCATTTTCACGCGTCACAATAATGGCGGTGGCCACTGACAGCAGTAATGAAGGAATTTGCGCCACCAAACCGTCACCAATGGTCAGGATGGTGTAGACCTCCAGCGCATTACCGAAAGACAGATCATGCTGAATCATACCGATAAACAGGCCGCCGACGATATTGATTAGCATAATGAACAGGCCGGCGATGGCATCGCCCTTCACAAATTTTGACGCACCGTCCATGGAACCGTAAAAGTCGGCTTCAGCGGTGATATCTTCGCGACGACGGCGGGCCTCGTCCTGATCGATATAACCGGCGTTGAGGTCGGCATCAATAGCCATTTGTTTACCCGGCATGGCGTCAAGGGTAAAACGGGCCCCCACTTCGGAGATACGTCCGGCACCAGCAGTAACTACTTTAAAGTTAATGATCAGCAAGATGGCAAAGACAACCACACCCACAGCGTAGTTGCCGCCAATCACCACTTCACCAAAGGCTTCGATAACTTTACCGGCTGCATCGCCCCCTTCGTGGCCATACAACAATACTACCCGGGTCGACGCGACATTGAGGGCGAGACGTAATACCGTTGCAATTAGCAGGACCAGCGGGAAGATACCGAAATCCACCGGCCGGTTAGTCAGTACCGCAACCAATATAATTACCAGTGACAGTGCGATGTTGAAGCTGAATAGTACGTCGAGCAAAATTGGAGGCATGGGCAAAATCACCATACCCATAATGGCCAACAGAACCAGAGGTACGCCTAAGCCCTGACTTAACTGTTGAAGCCGGGTTTTATCAACACGCTGCAGATATTCTGTTAACACCATAACGAGACGTTCTCAATAACCGATTTTTGACACTAAAATTCGCTTACGGGGACTACTTCAATCCCCGTGCCAGCTTTTTGTGTCCACGGCTTAAGTGCTCGAATTATCGTCAATTGCGATATTTGGGGCCTGACAGACTGCCCTCAACAGCCTGTCAGGATATGAGATATCTGAAGTTAATAACGCATATCAGGTGGGATTGGCAGATCACGCGCCAGTGGTTTAGGCCGCTTGGCTTTACCTGCTTTGTATTTCTTAAGCTGGAATACGTAAGCCAGTACCTGGGCGACCGCCATAAACAATTTGTGCGGGATTTCTTCATCCACTTCTGTGGTGTAGTAGATCGCCCGGGTCAACATCGGAGAAGGAATGAGCGGCACATCATGAGCGGTGGCAATTTTTCGGATATGCATAGCCAGTTCGTCGGAGCCTTTGGCGATAACCACAGGTGCCCGCACGCCGTGTTCGTCATATTTAAGCGCCACAGAGTAATGCGTCGGGTTGGTAACAACTACGTCAGCTTTAGGCACTTCCTGCATCATTCGCCGCGTTGCAGCCTGATATTGCAGTTTACGGATCCGGCCTTTTACCTGAGGATCACCTTCCGAGTTTTTACGCTCATCCTTAACCTGCTGCTTGGTCATTTTCATTTGTTCATTGTGCTTATACGATTGATATGGCACATCGAACAAAGCAATGGGCACCATGCCTAGGGTGAGCAGAAAAAAGGCCCACTCAATCATATCCAGCGCATGGAAGATGTTCAGCGGGTAAATTTCCTGATCCAGATGCAGCGCTTCATCCTGAAATAAAGACAGCGATATCAGCGCCATAGCTCCAATGACGAAAAACTTGGCAAAGGCTTTTAACAGTTCCACCAGGCCATTAACACCAAACATACGCTTAAAGCCGCTGAGTGGATTGAGTTTGGAAAACCTGGGAGCCGCTGAATACCAGGTAAAGTTGTACCCGCCTAGCGCAATGGAGCCATAGATGCCGGCTATCATCGATACCAGCATAAATGAAATAACTGGCACACTCACCTCGGAGATCGCCACTCCCCAGGCTGAAAACATATGGGTGGGGTCGTAGGTTTCGTCACGAGACAGAGTAAACATCCGCCCCGAAATGGCAAATAAAGCTTCAGCGATAAAACTGCCGAAGAGCAAAAACATCAGGCTACTGGCCACTAATACCAGTGTTGTAGACAGTTCACGTGATCGGGCGATTTGGCCTTTATTTCGGGCTTCCTCAAGTCGTTTCCCCGTGGGGTCTTCTGTTTTTTCTGAAGAATCAGCCATCGTCGCTCAGTCTTATCAGCTTGGACAAATCAATAGCAGCTCGCACATAAACTGTTGAGCCCGTTGCCATTGATTAGCAAAGTGAGTGGTAAAATTGTCCAGTGTTAACCAGATAATGATTAAGCCCATGATCTGCGCAATGGAAAAACCAATGCTGAAGATATTGAGCTGTGGCGCCGCTTTAGTCATAACCCCAAACGCCAGGTTTACAATTAACAGCGAAATAATCGGTGCCAGAGACAGGGTCAGCGCCGCCACAAACATCCAGCCAGCCCAGTGGGCAATATCACGAAGTTGCTCGGCGGCGAACCAGGCTTCACCAATGGGAAACGCCTCAAAACTCATTACAATCATTCTGATCATGGCCAGATGACCGTCCATGCCCCAGAACAACAGCGTTGCCAGGATCAGATAAAACTGGCCCACCGCCGGCACGTTAATACCATTGACCGGATCCACGATGCTGGCAAAACCAAGGCCGGTTTGCATTGCAATGACCTGCCCGGCCAGCACAAAGGTATTGAGCACCATCATTGATAAAAAGCCCACGGCAATGCCAATTAACAACTGCTGGATGCCAATTATGAAGGTACCTAAATCAACCATTTGAGTGACAGGTGTAGGCGGTACCACCGGCATGATTACCAGTGTCATTAGCATCGCCAACAGCGCTTTTACCTGAGGCGGGATGGACTTGGCGCTCAGTCCAACCATCGCGGCAAACATCCCGCTGATACGCATAAATGGCAGCAATAAATCAGCCAGAAACTGATTAATGGCGGCCAGTTCGACTTCCATTTAGCCCACCACCTGCGGAATTTGCTCAACCATATGGAAGGTAAAATCCATCAGCTTCTGTACCAGCCAGTTTCCTCCCCAGCTCAGCGCCAGCAGCGTAACAATTAAGCGCGGCAGGAAACTCATGGTTTGTTCGTTGATTGAGGTGGCCGCCTGGAAGACTGCCACCACCAGGCCAACAATCATGCTCGGTACGATCACTGCCGATACCAGCAGGATCACCATAAACATAGACTCACGCAGGATTTCAACAAAGACCTCTGGGCTCATCGGGTCAGACTCCCATTCCGAAACTGGTGGCCAGGGTGCCGAAAATCAGATTCCAGCCATCCACCAGTACAAATAACATCAGTTTAAAGGGCAATGACACGATCATCGGTGACAGCATCATCATCCCCATCGACATCAGGATCGAGGCGACCACCAGGTCGATAATCAAAAACGGAATAAACAGCATAAAACCTATCTGAAATGCCGTTTTTAATTCACTGGTAACAAATGCCGGGATAAGGATGTTTAGCGGTACTTCGGTTGGATCGGCGTATTGGTCTTCCTCACCGGCAATCGACACAAAGGTTTCTAAATCCTTGACCCGGGTTTGCGACAGCATAAAGGCACGCATGGGCCCTTTTGCCTGCTCAAAGGCCTCCATGGAGGTCATTTCTTCGTCCAGATAAGGCTGCAACGCGCGAACGTTAATTTCATCGAAGACCGGTGTCATGATAAACAGTGACAAAAACAGACTCACGCCAACCAGAATCTGATTAGAGGGGGACTGCTGCAGACCAATGGCCTGACGCAAAATTGACAGTACTACGATGATTCGGGTAAACGAGGTCATCATCATGATAAACGCCGGGATCAGGCTCAGCGCAGTCATGATAAACAGCGCCTGCAGGGTCATGGTGTAATCCTGGGTACCATCGCCATTATTGGTAACAGTTACGGCCGGGATGCCTTGCTGAGCAACGGCTGGTAGTGATAACAACATACCGGCCAACAGGAGTATGACGATGGCTTTCATTTTATTTGTCATCGTTGTTGTCCTTCATACCCGGATTCATTTTTTGCGCCATGGCCTGCACCAGCTTTTGTTTGAAAGCCGCGCCACCACCGTTGCCAGCGGCGTTGCCGGTGACGTTTTCCAGGGGCTGTTCAAGTTTGCTGAGATGATTGATGTTTTGCGCGGTCACGCCAATCAGGTGCTGCTCATCGCCCACCTGCAACACCATAACCCGTTCGCGGGCGCCTGCCGACAGGCTGGCAACGACTTTTAACTGACCGGAACTGCCGGGAGTGACATTAAACCGTCGCATTACGTAAGCGAGGGAGAATATAATCGCGACAATCAGCAGCAATGATAGAAAAATTGACAGTACTGAGCTGGGATTGGTGATGGAGTTGGCGGCCTGCGCCTCAGCACAATACAGTGTTGAAACCAGGGAGACAAAGCATCCCCCTGTTTTGAAAGGAAATTTACCTGAGCTTTTTGATTCTCTCGATTTGACTAATAACATCCGTTAACCGAATCCCGAACTTGTCGTTGACCACTACTACTTCTCCATGAGCAATCAGCGTGCCATTTACAAGAACGTCTAACGGTTCACCTGCTACGCGGTCAAGCTCAACCACTGAGCCCTGGTTTAATTGCAGCAGGTTACGGATACTGATCTGACTACGACCGACTTCCATGGAAATGGTTACCGGGATATCCAGAATGGTATCGAGTTTCTTTTTCTCTTCCTGGGTGATGGGCGCGTCATCAGACAGTTCGTCAAGTTCAGCTACGCGGACGCCGTCGTCGTCACCCCCTTCGCTTTCGGACTCAGCATCGGCCTGTTCAGCCATGGCTGCGGCCCAATCGTCCATACCGTCTTCTTCACTCATGATCTCGCCTCTTATTTCTCAATCTGTCTTGCGACTATAAATCTTCTTCCAGTACCTGCAGTTCGGCATCGTTATCGATGATCCGGCCACCGCGGGTAAGTAACTGTAACTCAGACTTCACGGAGGTAGGTCTGGGTATCTTCTCTGCAATCTTCAGGGCCAGATTTTCCCTCGACCGCCCCAGCTTAGCCCGGAAGGTAGGTAAATCTTCAATCAACACTGTAATATGCTCGGGCATTTCAATAGGGATAATATCGCCGGGCTTGAAGTTCATGACATCCCGTAATGACACCTCAAAATCCAGCATGTGCGTGCTGAGTTCCACATGCACGTCCATAATTTCATCCCGCAGCGCTTTACTCCAGCGCAGATCCGTATCTTCCTTATCGCTCTGCACACCGGCATCGAGCAGTTCACGGATGGGTTCCAGCATTGAGTAAGGCAGTGACACGTGGAAATCACCACCACCGCCGTCCAGTTCAATGTGGAATGAACTGATCACCACCACTTCCGTGGGGCTGACAATGTTAGCCATGGCCGGGTTAACTTCGGAGTCGAGGTATTCAAACGACACATCCATTACCGGCGCCCAGGCTTCCTTGTAATCCTCGAAGATGATTTTCAGCAGCATCTGAATAATACGCCGCTCAGTGGGCGTAAACTCCCGCCCCTCAATTTTCGCGTGGTAACGGCCATCACCACCAAAGAAGTTATCCACCAGAATAAATACCAGGCGCGCTTCCATGGTTATCAGGCCAGTGCCTTTTAACGGTCTGAAACGCACCATGTTCAGGCTGGTTGGTACAAACAGGGTGTGAATGTACTCACCAAACTTAATCATCTGAATCCCGTTAATCGACACTTCCGCACTGCGGCGCATCATATTGAACAGACTCACCCTTAAGTGCCGGGCGAATCGCTCATTAACAATTTCCAGTGTTGGCATTCGGCCACGAACGATACGATCCTGTGATGAAAAGTCATACTCGAGCGCCGACGAGTCTCCCGGATCATGGGCGACTTCTTCTTCCTCGACGTCGTCTACCCCATGGAGCAGCGCATCAATTTCATCTTGTGATAATAAATCGCTCACAGCGAACTCCTGCTATTGCATAACGAAGTCGGTAAACAGAACCCGTTCAACCACTTCACCACCGGCAATGTCCTTCAGTGCGTTTTGCACCGCTTCCAGGGCATTGTCTCTTAACTCAATTTTACCCGGCTCTGTTACCAGGTCATCAGCGTTGCTGGCGCTGAAGGTTTGCAGCAATGTACCTTCGATTAGGGGAATATGCGTTTTTGCCTTTTCCTCGTTATCGGTGCCACGCACCATTAACTGAACCTTAATCTGTACCAGTCTGTCACGGCCTGAGCCCGGCACATTAAATACAATCGGCCGTGGCATTGCCACATAAAGCGCTGTGCCCACACTGGCGTTAGCCTCTGGCATTGCGGCCGCCTGACCACCACCTTCGGCCGCCAGTTGCTCGGCTGCCGTTGGTTCGTCGCCGCCGGCAAATAAGAAGAAGTACGCTGCACCACCACCGCCAATCAGCACTACGGCGATAATGATGATCAGCATCAGCTTGCTTTTCTTACCACCGGTTTCTTCAATCTGTAACTCTTCTTCAGCCATTTTCCTATCACTCTCACCTACACAAATTAGGCGTATTATGTCTGCTCACCAATAAATGGCAACGGCAAACGTTATGTTTTCATTAAACATAGTCGTCAATCAGGCCGTTTGCAGGTCGGACAACGTGAGTTTCCTGACTTTTTGTCTCTTCGTCAGCCGATTCACCAAAGCCACCGCCCTGCTGATCGGCAAATTCTCCGTCGCCGGCTTCACCACTGTTTTGCTGACTGACAAAGGACTCGCCTAAATCCAGCCCCTGCTCAGAGAACATATCCCGTAATCGCGGCATAGCTTCGTTCAGCGCTTCTTTGGCCTGCTGAGATTGCACCACAAAACTTACCGAAGCGCTGTCGCCCGACACGTTCAGGCGGATCTGCATGCTGCCCATTTCCGGTGGATCAAGACGGATTTCAGCCATCGACTGACGACCATTTACCATCCAGCGGATCTTCTCGGCAATTTGTTGCTGGCCCTGGGTTTGCTGCACATTGACCGGCTTATCGAAAACGGATTGCTGTTGCATGGATTTAAGGGTATCACCGTGCTGCTGGCGGGTTTCATGAACCAGCACATCCCGGGCTACGGTGATCAGCTCACCTAATTGTTGTTCCTGCCCCTGGCTCATGCCGGCCATTGAAGCAAGCTGGCTGAGTTGCTGAACATCCTGCATGACCGGTAACGCTATGTTCTGTGTATTTTCCGGGGCGACATCCTGCACGGTTTGCTGCACCAGCGCTGCGAGATCAATAGCCGGTTGATGACCCTGCTTTAACTGCGCGCGCATTTCTTCAAGGCCGGTCGTTAACTGGCTGCGCATCTGACTTAACTGGGTATCGGTGAGTGCCGGGTTGGCTTTACTGGCACTATCGGTCATCACCTGGGCCAGTTCCTGTAACGTCTTATCGTTACTTTCGCTAAGCATCGATGTCAGCGCATCGAGGTCGGTTACTTTTACGGGCGCTTTGTCGGCATTAACGGTAGTCTCGGTTTTCGCAGTTTCTGCATTGTGTTGAGCCTGACGCATGAGACTTACCAGCAACGCAGCCTGATTAATTAACGCTTCGTCTGTTGCCTCTGCCACGGCAATCGGTTCTTCGGCCAATTGCACGTTAGCCGCTACTAGTTCAGGTAATAACGCCTGTTCACCTTCCTCGGCGGCGGGGTTGGTATCATTATTTGCGTTCTGACGCTCACCGGGTAATCCCTGTAACAATGCCATGGCCAGAGCTACCAGGTTTTCTTCTGACAGTTGCGCATCTTCAGCGGCTTTATCTGCTGACTCTGCCGTCACGTTCTCTACAGCCGCTAGTAAAGAAGAGTCAGAGGTAGATATGCTGTTTTCGGTTCCCGCCTCTTCACTTGCTGCGCCGGCTTTGACCTGCTTCACCAATGCCATCAGATCGGAGAGTACCTGTTCAGCACCGCGCATTTGTTGCAGTGGTGAGGCCTGAATATCCTCTGGCAGCTCACCTGGCAACAGGCTATTCAGCCAGTCCTGCAATTTGGTTAGCACGTCCCCCTTTATGGGTTGCCCCATATCGGTTGGCAACATACTGATAATATCTTCGCTACTAAGCGGCTCATTGGGGGTTGCCGGGTTGCTTCCGGCCGGGGTTAACTTATCCTGCAGGGCACGTACCGCATCTACCAAAGCAAGATAATCCGTTTCGCCATCGGCCGTGGGATTAGCATTGCCGCCCAGCAACATAGAAATATCGGCAATATCCTCCTCGGCAGCGGCAATGCTGTCGATGCGCTCCTGAGCTGTCTGAGCGGCAGAAACCTGACGCTCGTTAGTCTCTATCTGCTCTTCAGCGCCGCCGGGCATTTTACCTGACGTCGCTTTTGCGTCGCTTTCTGAATCACCGGCAAGTTTGTCTGTTGTTTTACTGGCTTGATCGCCAATCGGATAGCCAACCGGATCGCCAGTTGACTCACCGCTCTCTGTTTTGGCTGTACTGTTTGCCTCAGAGGTTTCTTTCTTGCTCTGCTGAGCTGATGACGAGGCCGCTAATTCCTCGTTCTCTGACGCTGACTTACTCTCTTCAGCGGCTTTGCTTTTTGCCTCAGCAGCTTGTTCGTCGCCACGCTGGCGATTAAGTACCTCGGCAAAGCTATCTTTTGCCGGCGCACTGTTGCCTGACTTTGCTGTTACCGACTGATCAGGGCTGACAGGTAATACAGACTCACTGGTTTGAGCAGGATCACGTTTGGCAGCACTTTCCGGCAATGTCTCCGGGAAGGCGGCAATTTGTGATCGTTGCGTGGCAAGCTGTTGCATCATAACCGAGTCCTCAATACCTAACTGCTTGAATTTGATGTGTTGTTACATCAGTATTAGTCGCTTCAGTATTGATTTTGCAAAGAGTGCGCCACTTTTATTAATGGCGGGGTCAGGAGATAGAGCGGCGTAACAGACGCTGGGTAGCCAGCTCATCCATCATCTGTTGTTCGATACGGTTGTCGATAATCTGCAGGCTCTGGTCTTTCTTTTCGATGAGCTTTTCAACGGCCTGACGTCGGCGCTGCTGGGCCAGCCACTGGGTGCGACGCTGGTCGGCCGCCATTTTACACTGGGCAATAACGTGGCCCTGCTGCTCACAGGCTTTATCCAGCTTGGCTACAAAGGACAAACGCTGTTGATAGTGATGCGCCTTTACGCCACCACTGCCCTCCTGCTGGAGCTGCCGTACATAATCCATGCGGTACTGTTGCAGGCTGGTGAGTTTGGTACGCTGTTGCTGATGATAATCCTGAGCCAGACGAAAGGCATTTAAGGCTTTGTTTTCTTTTTCCAGCTCCATCCGTAAAACGGTGGCTAGCTGCTCAATAGAACGGGTAACATCGTTACGGGCCATCGCTATTAGCCTTTACCTAAGCCGCCAGCCAGCTTACTCATGGCTTCCAGGCTTTCGTCGTAAGCGGTCACCTGTTTCATGCCTTGTTGCAGTAACGCGTTAATGGCGGGTTCGGCATTAATGGCTAAATCAACCCGGGCATCGGTGCCTCGTGTATAAGCCCCAAGGGTAATCAGATCGCGGTTTTGCTGATAGGTGGAATAAACCTGGCGAATACGACGAGCCTGAAACAGATGTTCTTCACTCACAACCTGCGGCATAACCCGACTGATAGAGGCCTCTATGTCGATGGCGGGGTAATGGCCGCTTTCCGCCAGCGAGCGTGACAGTACAATATGACCGTCAAGAATCGCACGGGCGGAGTCGGCAATCGGATCCTGCAAATCATCACCTTCTGTCAGAACAGTATAAAAAGCCGTGATCGAACCCTGATTTTCGCTGCCATTACCGGCGCGCTCTACCAGTGCCGGCAAGCGGGCAAATACCGACGGCGGGTAACCTTTGGTGGCTGGCGGCTCGCCTACTGCCAGCGCAATTTCACGCTGAGCCATGGCATAACGGGTTAACGAATCGATAAGTAACAGGACATTCATGCCCTGATCGCGAAAGTATTCGGCGATAGTAACGGCGGTTTCGCAGCCCTTTAACCGCATCAGCGGCGAAGTATCGGCTGGCGCGGCAACGACAACCGCGCGCTGGCGTTCTTCTTCAGTAAGGATATCGTGGATAAATTCTTTTACCTCGCGGCCCCGTTCACCCACCAGACCAACCACCACCACATCGGCTTTGGCACCGCGGGTCATCATACCCAAGAGTACGCTTTTACCCACGCCACTGCCGGCGAATAGTCCCATACGCTGTCCGACCCCTACGGTAGTGATGGCATTAATTGCGCGCACGCCCACATCCATGGGTTCGGCGATAGTACGGCGGGCCAGCGGATTAATTGGCGGTTTGGTCGTAGGCACTCGTTCAGTAGCTTCAATGGGCCCAAGCCCATCAAGCGGCAGGCCATTGCCATCCACCACTCTGCCGAGCATCCCTAACCCCACGGATAATCCACTGTCCCGATTAAGCGGTAACACCCGTGAGCCGGGCACGATACCGCGCACCGCCTCGGTAGGCATTAAATAGGTAATATGATCGCCAAAGCCAACCACTTCAGCTTCAATTTCCCCGTCGATGGTTTGCACCATACACTGGCTACCGACAGGTAATTGACAGCCTACCGCCTCAAGTGTCAGACCAATACCACGAATAAGCTTACCGGCTGCGACAACGGGGGGAGACGGTACCTGTTTCTGGAGTTGCTGTAGATGGGAGGCCAGGCTAACTGTCATCAGATAAGCCCTGCTCTAACAGGAATTTATCAAGTACATTGCGACTGCGCCGTTCAATGGAAAGGTCCACGGCATTGTGTTGGGTAACAATGTCGCACCCGCCGCGCTCCATACCCGGGGTATCAATGAGTGTCCAGCCGCGTTCTTTGATCGTTTCTTCGCCAAAATGCGCCTGTACCAGTTGCACATCTTCAGGATGAAGATGAATACTGTAATGGTTTTCTTCCACCGGCAGCGCTTTAAGCCCTTCGCTGAGCGCCTGAAGAATAATGTCTTCATTGGTTCTGACTTCCGTGCGCACTACCGAACGTGCCAGCGCGACGGCCAGTTTAACCACTTCTTTGCGAACCTGTTCATCTACCCTGGTTAACGGCTCATGAAGCTGCGTGACCAGCGATTCCCACAATTCGGTTTGCTGGCTGATTTGTGCCTGCCCCTGCTCAAGCCCCTGAGCCAGCCCGGCCTCGTGACCACTGGCCAGGCCTTCTTCATGGCCTTGCGCCTGGCCTTCGGTTTTACCTTCTTCAAAGCCGGTTTGTTTGCCTTCATTATAGCCTTCTTCATAAGCGGCCTGACGAATGGCTTCTATTTCCTCGGCAGTGGGCGGCTTAATTTCTTCCGGTTCTTCCGGTGGCTCATATTTCCAGTCGCTGCGGCGATTCAGCGCGTTAGTTTTGCTCTCTTGCGTTGACTCCGGCTGCTCAACATGTGGCAAATCCCAGCCTTTGGCGTCTTCGAGCTCTTCAACTGTGAATGATTTATAGGATTTCATAGCTTATCCTGTTAGAGGAACTCTTCGCCGCCACCGCCGCCAAGCATAATTTCACCGGCATCAGCCAGGCGTCGGGCCACCGACAGAATTTCTTTCTGTGCAGTTTCCACTTCGCTGATCCGCACCGGCCCCATGGCCTCAAGATCATCAGTGAGCATTTCTGCTGCACGTTTCGACATGTTGTTGGTGATCTTGTTCTTGAGTTCTTCGTCGGCGCCCTTAATGGCTTTAAGCAGCGAGTCCTGCTGCACCTCGCGCAGAATAGCCTGAATACCACGATCGTCCACATCCACCAGGTTGTCGAACACAAACATCAGATCCTGAATTTGCTGACTGAGTTCTTCGTCCTGCTCGCGAATCGCATCCATCAGTTGGCCTTCAATACTGGTATCCAGGTAATTCATAATATCGGCAGCAGACTTCAGGCCGCCCATTTTGGCTGCCTGGGTACCGGCCTGACCGGCAAACTGTTTCTCCATGATCTCATTAAGCTCCTGCAACGCAGCAGGTTGAACTTCTTCGAGGTTGGCTACCCGCATCAATAAATCCAGGCGAACTTTTTCGGGGAACTGCGACAAAATCTCGGCAGATTGCTCGGGCTCCAGATAAGACAACACGATGGTCTGGATCTGCGGGTGTTCGTTGCGAATAATACTCGCCACCTGCTTGGAATCCATCCACTTAAGGGAATCCAGGCCTTTAGCGCCGGAGCCCATCAGGATCTGATCAATCAGGTTGGCGGCTTTGTCTTCACCCAACGCGGCAGTTAACGCCCGTTTCACAAAGTCCTGACTCTGGAAACCAATGGTTGAGTAGTTCTGAATTTCTTCGATAAAATGCTTATGTACAGAGGTAATTTTTGCCTGTGTCATATCATCGATACGGGCCATGGCCGCACCGAGTTTTTGTACCTGTTTTGGCTCCAGATGTTTAAGGATCTGGGCAGCATCTTCTTCCGACAGGCTCAGTAGCAGGATCGCGGCTTTCTCAACGCCTTCGAGCTTACTTACGTCGTAAGTTTGTTCTTCTTGTGTGGCCAGTTCTTCTGCCATGTTACGACCCCTTAATTACTCATCCTGCAACAGCCAGCCCTTCACTACCTGGGCAGATAGTTCAGGTTCATTGGCCACCAGTGCACGCACCGCTTTTAACACATCTTCATCTTTATGCAGATCCGGTAACATTAACGAGCCATCCGGTGCAAAGCCAACCTGGCCGGCATCAAACTCGCTGGACAGCATGTTAATGGTATCATCACCCAGATCCAATCCTTCATCAGCGTCAAATTCATCACTAGCCTGACTATCCGCCGGATTGATCAGTTTTGACAGCATCGGTCTGATGACGGCAAAGATCAGCGTGATAACGACCAGTCCGCCCATTACCCACTTAAGTATAGGCATAAAGAAAGGTTGTTCCCAAAGTGGTAGCTCTTCCATATCACCGGCATCGATGCGACTGAACGGCATGCTGACCACTTCGAGGCTGTCACCACGGGTAACGTCGAAGCCGATACCGCCCTGCAGTAAACGGCGAATGCTAAGTAACTCTTCCTGGCTGCGGGCTTCACTGGTCACAGTGCCATCTTCAGCCGTGCTTTGTTGATAGTCCACCGCCACTGACACACTCAGACGACGGATCACACCAGTTTGTTGCTTGGTATGGCTGATAGTGGTGTCCAGCTCATAATTGCGGGTCGACTCTTTGGTGGTTCTGCCGGGGACCGGCGCTACCTGACCATTGCCGATAGCGTTTTCAGGGATATTTGCGTCAAGTGGCGGTTGGTTACTGATGGCGCCGGGAATACCACCGGCCACTGAGCCTACTGAGTTTTCCTCTACTACCATTTCACTGCGCACGGCGGGTAAATCCGGGTTATACCGGCGCTGGGTTTGTTCCACCGCGGTAAAGTCCATGCTGACATCCACCTGCGCCGTGTAGTTACCAATACCCAGCACAGGAATTAAAATGGCATCAATCTTTTCCTGGTACTCGCTCTCACGCTGACGCTCTATTTCATATTCTTTTCGTGCTCTGGCACTTACTGAATTTTGCGAGCCAGAGTTAAGTAACCGGCCATTGCTATCGGTAACGGTGACGCGCTCAGGCTCCATGCCCTGCACCGCGGAGGCAACAATATCGACTACCGCGTCTACTTCTTCGCCGGTAATCGCCGAGCCGCGAGTGGCAGTAAGCACCACGGTGGCACTGGCTTTCTTCTCACGACGGGCAAACACATTTTCTTTGGGTAATGCCAGCAGTACCCGGGCCTTTTTGATGCTGGCCATGTCTTCAATCGTAGCCGCCACTTGCATTTCCCGGGCGTGCTTGAGGCGTTCCATTTCCACCCGCTGTGATACGCCAAAGCCCATATCCTGCATGATGATGTCACTGCCGGCCTGTTCGGCCTGCGCCAGACCTTCGCGGCTCATACCCAGTTTTATTTTCTGGTATTGGTCGACCCGAACATGAACGATGTTGCCTTCCAGCTGATATTCAATCTGGTTGGCATCAAGGTAATCGAGGGTTTCGATCAGCTCTTCGGTGTCCATTTTAGCCAGCGGACGGAAATCCGGTTCCTGGATAAACAACACCACAAAGATGGCGATAGCCACGCTGATTACCAACACAATTACCAGTGTCATCTGGCGCACCATATCGGTACTGCCAATGGTGTCCATAAAGCCGGATTTTTGCTCGTTATCGGAATCCGCCCCGTCAGAGACGGCCAGATTTGTTCCCGTTGCTTCAGCCACAGTCAGTTACTCCACTACACCGGCATATTCATGATTTGCTTGTACGCTTCAAGCACTTTATTGCGCACCTGCACGGTGGCTTCAAACGCAATGCCCGACTTCTCTTTGGCCAGCATTACTTCAGCCAGGCTGAGGGATTTGTCGCCCATTTCGAAACGCTGAGTCATTTCTTTGGATTCGAGCTGCATACTGTTTACCTTCTCAACAGCATTGCCCAGCATCGCAGCAAAATCGCTTTTCGAAGTATTTAACTCCGTATTGATATCAAGATTTTGCTGTGGATTAACGTCCAGACGAGTCTGCGCGATCATAGCCTGCATTTCCTGATACAAACTGTTGGCTTTAACGTCCATAACGGCTCCTGATGTGTGTTGATTGCCTGTCCGGTGGTGCCGGATTTATGGCTTTAATTGTACTTACAGAGATCTACAGCAAAGACCAGACCAACTTTTATTATTATTTAATATCAGAAGCTTACGTATTTATGCCAATTTTATGACGGCAATCAAACGCAGGGCTACAAGCAAAAAGAGAGGAATAGCAAACAGGGCGCCAGAATAAGCGCCCTGCAGGTAGGTGTGGAAATGTATTATCAGGCCGGTACTTCGATACCCTGCTCACGCATGCGCGCCAGTTTATAGCGCAGCGTGCGCGGGCTGATGCCGAGCTTTTCGGCCACGTCCTTGCGTTTTCCTTTACAGGACGCCAGGGTATCCAGAATAATCTGGTGCTCCTGGTGACGCAGCTCCGAACCCAGACGACTGTCATCCTCTTCATAGTCTGCTTCACTGGCAGAAGCAAAGGACTGCCCGCTCATAGGTTCGATCATCAGATCACTGGCGTCAATCAGCTCTGATTCACATAAGATAAGCGCTCGCTGGCAAACATTTTCCAGTTCACGGACATTGCCGGGCCAGCTGTGTTGTAACAGCTTGCTGCGGGCTGACGCACTCAGCTTAAACTGTCCTAACCCTTGCTGCGCCGAATGGCGATTAATCAGGTGTTCGGCGAGTGGAATAATATCCCCTGTCCGTTGCGCTAATGGCAACCAGGTAATTGGGAATACATTTAACCGGTAATATAAATCTTCCCGAAACTCACCTCTGGCCACGGCTTCTTTTAAGTCGCGGTTACTGGTAGCGATAACCCTTACGTCCAGCTCAATGGTTTTGCGGGCACCGAGGCGCTCCACTTCTTTTTCCTGCAGCACCCGTAATAACTTCGCTTGTAGCGCCAGGTCCATCTCGGTGATTTCATCGAGCAGTAAAGTGCCGCCCTGGGCTTGTTCAAACTTACCCGGACAAGCCTGCACGGCGCCGGTAAAGGCCCCTTTCTCATAACCAAACAAGGTGGCTTCCAGCATATTTTCAGGAATGGCCGCACAGTTAATGGCCACAAAAGGTGACTGACTGCGCTGGGAGTTGTCGTGGATATAGCGGGATAAAACTTCTTTACCCGAACCACTTGGTCCCAACACCATCACGGTTGCCTCTGAGCGAGCTACCTTACGTGCCAGTTGGAGTAATTCCAGGCTGCTGCTATCGCCAACAATGGGTTGTCGGGACTCGACTTTTTGCGCCGGTGCATAACGACCAACCAGATTCAGCAACACTTCGGGCGCAAAGGGTTTCGACAAATAATCCGTCGCGCCATCGCGCATGGCACTTACCGCGTCATCCACCGTGGCGTAAGCTGTCATCAGCAGTACCGGCAAATTGGCATCTTTGCTCTTAATTGCTTTTAAGAGCGCCAGGCCATTCATTTCGCCCATCTGAATATCACTTACCACGATATCCACCGACTGCTTACTGAGCAGCATAATCGCCTGCTCTGCTGAATCGGCGGCGACCACCTGATAATCAGCCAGTAACAGCGTATCTACCAGCGCTTCGCGCAGGCCTGCATCATCCTCGACGATCAGTACGGTTGTTTTTGGCATGGGTTATTCCTCTGGTTGAGTGTCAGCAATTACCATGTCACTGGCAAATGCGCGGGGTAACATAATGGAAAAACAGGCGCCTTCATCGGTCAGATTTTCCACATTAATGCGGCCCTGATGTGCTTTAACCACCGATTGCACTACAGCCAGACCAAGACCGGTGCCGTGCGTTTTGGTGGTGTAAAAGGGTTCGAAAATTTTATCTTTCAGAGCGTCAGAAATACCAGGCCCCTGATCGCTGATATTGATACACAACCAGCGGTTAAGTACGCTGAACTGCACGGTAACATCGCTACCCTTCGGACTAATCTGGCTGGCATTCTGGATCAGGTTAAGCAAAGCGCCCTGCAAGGCGGTAAGATTACCGGTGATCGACGCATCGATTTGTTGGCCCTTAAAAATAACAACCTGCTCCTGGCCCTGGGTGATGGTTTGCGCTGTAGGCGCAATTGCCTCATACAGTTCTTGTACTGAGATATCGTTAACGACCTGTTGCTCCCCGCTTTTAGCAAACAGCAACATGTCATTGACCTGACTCTCCAGCTCTTTGAGTCTGTCCTGCAGTTTATGCGCAAATTGAACGCCGGATTCTGGCTGCAGGTTTTTGCGGGTCAGATTGGCTGCATACAGCATTGCCGCTGACAGTGGCGTACGAATTTGGTGGGCCAGTGAGGCAACCATTTTGCCCAGTGAGGACAAGCGTTGCAGATGACTCAGACGCGCCTGTAACTGGCGGGTTTCCGTAAGGTCGGTAAGCACGATAAGTTGCCCCGGCTCATTCACCAGTGGCGTAATAGACAGTTTCACCCGGCGCCCATCGAACAACGACACTTCGTGACCATCGTCGGCGCGGGGTTTAAAAGAGCGGGCAATAATGGTTCGCCACAGCTCGCCTTCGAGCGGTTCGCCCAGTAGCAGAGAGGCCTGCTCATTGGCTTGCCTGACATAACCTTTGCCATCCAGCACGATAACCCCGGCGGGCATAACCTGTAACAGGTGGTTAAGGCGGGACGCTTGTTGTCGTAAGGAGTCGAGTTCCTGCTGCTGTGATTGAGCAGTTTCGCGTACCAGCGATAAATCGGCCGCGGCCTGATGGCTTTTCACCGGCTTTATCGATACTTCTTCTACGGTATTGGCAACACGACTATTTAATGCCATACATTCCTCGTCAATTTGCAGACACTTGTTGGACTGCTAAGGATTTTGCATTAGTCGTGCCAGAAATTTAGCTATTAAATTTCAATAAGATAAGTAATTTATAACGAAGTTTTCGCTGTCAATATAATGACAAAAGGAGGTTGTCAGCGTTTACATTCAGAAAAATAGCCAACCGAATGGTTAGCTCCAACTCTGCTCAGGCGTGCTAGTCACGCTGAATATTGTACTTGCGCATCTTCTCAACCAGGGTGGTTCGGCGCATTCCCAGCTTATCGGCAGCCCGGGCGACAACCCACTCCTGCTGATCGAGAGCTTGCTGGATAAGATTAATTTCCAGCTCCGAAAGATACTCTTTAAGGTTTACCCCTTCATCCGGCAAATAACCGTTGATAGCCGGTTCAGGCTCCGGTGTATCATCGTCATATCCGGCCGACTCGGCGAAGAGTTCGTTGAAGGCATCACGCTCAAGCACTTCTTCGGGGTAATCCGGCTCAAAGCGCTCCATGTCACCATACTGGTATTTCTGCGGCAGATCCTGCACATCGACAATCTGGCCCGGATAGAGGATCATCAGTCGTTCCACCAGATTAGACAACTCGCGGACATTGCCCGACCAGGGGTGCTCCATCAGAGAACTGATAGCGCGCTCAGTAAATTTGACCGGGTCGACACCATCTCCCTGAATGCGGCTGTTCAACTCCTGCAACAGTAACGGAATATCCTCACGGCGTTCACGCAGGGCCGGACTGTCGATAGGGAACACGTTCAGACGGTAATATAAATCTTCGCGGAACTTATCATCGGCAATCATCTTTTCCAGATCGCGATGGGTGGCGGCGATAATCCGCACGTCACACTGTATTGGCCGGTTACCACCGACTCTTTCAAACATTCTTTCCTGCAGTACGCGCAGTAATTTCACCTGCATCTGCAGCGGCATATCGCCGATTTCATCGAGAAACAATGTGCCGCCTTCGGCCAGCTCAAAACGGCCTTTACGGGCACTGATAGCACCGGTAAAAGCGCCCTTTTCGTGACCAAACAGCTCACTTTCCAGCAGTTCACCGGGTATGGCACCGCAGTTTACCGGGATGAACGGCCCATCTTTGCGCTCAGATAAAAAGTGAACATTACGCGCGACAACTTCTTTACCGGTTCCAGACTCCCCCAGAATAAGCACTGTGGCTTCAGTGGGTGCAACCTGTTCTACCAGGCGACGAACGCCCTGAATTTGCTCGCTTTTACCCACCAGACTGCGGAATAACCGGGTTTTAGTGGGGACCGCGCCGTTGCGTACGGGGTGACTACGAATATATTCCTGGCAGCGGTGAATAGCCTGCGTCAGTGCCGGGTAAGTTATCGGCAGCGTGATATGCCCCACCAAATTGCCTACGCTAAGGCCTGGCTGGTCGGCCATATTGATTGCTACGAACGGATGCTGAGGATAATTTTTGATTAACGCCAGGGCATCGTTGCCGGTTTCTACATCGATGATCACCGCAACGGGTGATTTGTTTTCGAGCAACGATTGCGCTTCAGACACCGAAAGTGAAACACACGGCTCCCCTAAAAATGTCAGGATCGTGTGCAGATTTTGTTGTAATGCATTGTTATCACTAACAAGCAATATATCCTTCATTCAGTCCCCAAACGCTATTGTTATATTTACTAGTTTATACCAAACCACGGTTTTGTGTGTGCGACTGTCAAAAATCGGACACAATTTTTACCGTCATCAACATTTCCTCCTTCCTGGACGGTAAACATCGATTGATTTGGCAGCAGTACAGTCTGGCGGCCGAAATCAAGGGTTGATAATACCTATTTGCATAGATAAGCATGCAATTTGGTATAGAGCGCTCTGGCAATTGTAGCGGTAACAATGTGAATCGCAATGAAAAAAGCGGATTATTGGCAATAAAAAAGGCAGGTAAACGGAGTATATAGTAAAAACAATGTCTATTCGCATGTGAGTGAGTGACAACGCTTTATGAGTCTACTCTGTTGCTTTTATTTTAAACGTACATACTGTGTATAATGGTGTGTACATTTTTTTTTGCTATTCGCATTCTAAGGTTGGAAATCAGCTTTTCT
>DDJQ01000015.1:0-137 GCA_002339125.1 Alteromonadaceae bacterium UBA2620 | reverse complement strand
CTAAGGTTGGAAATCAGCTTTTCTAGCAAAGCAATTAAAAGGCTCCGTTGGTTGGAAGCTAAGGTATAGGAGGCGGCTTTGTACGTGAACCGGACCTTGGTGCTATGCACTTGCCACCCTATTGATCAGTAGATTTA
>DDJQ01000075.1:21120-40810 GCA_002339125.1 Alteromonadaceae bacterium UBA2620 | reverse complement strand
GATCGAGAACATCAGAATACGCACGCATTACACACTAAAATTAATACGGGGTTTAACAGCGATAAATTTGATTTTACACTTACAGCAGAAGATATGGGGCATTTACAGACCTCCGACCCAACCCAAACATCTTTTAATCAGGGTGATAAATTTCACTTTTCGCCACACCAGACACGGCGCTCCCTCGCGTACTACCTAATTGGTTATGAGCTGTGTTCTTTCCCCGCCTTGAAGCAGCAATTTTCGCATTTGTCGATGGCAATGACGCGATGGTATGCCCGAAATGCCTATTCATTTGAAAAACTTTACAGCGAAATACAAAAAGAACGAGTCACACAACAGGCTGAGATATTTGCTCGCATATATCAAAAAATGGCGAATGGTAAGCGTATCGCAGGAGGTAAAGGTCAAGCAGCAGCGGCTGAGATTAGTCGCGAAGGTGAAAGTTATTTTGAAGATGGAGTAAGCAAACGCAAGCTATCGGTTGACTACTGGATAGATCGGTTGACCAACGGTAAAGAACATTTACATGCTATTGCTCCTGGGATGTATTGCACTAACACTCAATGTTCAATGCGTATCAATATTGATTTAAGTGAATGTGTAGACTGCGAATATGATTTTATTGAAAATGCTGTTTATGCCGAATCCTCCCGTATGGACGCAATGAGAAACGTTGAGTTTTTAAAAGAAAACAATGAATTAAACTCCAGTTCTGCAACCAAATACTTTATGCAGGTAAAAGCTGCGGAAGCGATCATGGATGATCTAGGATTTAAATATGAAAAGTATGAATTTGCAGAAGATGTGCTGAATTTGGTTATCGAAACGACAAGGAAGGCGTAAGGCATGACAGACAAGGCGGAGTTAAGCTCAACAGAAAGACAGCTAAGAGACGCATTGGCGCGGCTTGTTCATCAAAAGCCGATTAACAGAGAGTTGAAACAAAAGCTTAAAGCCAACAAGCTTAAAATTGTTGTTTCTAATGTTGAGAAAGAAGCGGGGTTATCGAATGGATCGGCCAGGCGCTATCCAGAAACAAAAGCGCTGATCGAAAGCGCTGAAGCAAATCGTGTTCATGGAGTAAGCAATGTGTCCGATACTGTGGTTCGCGGCCACCCTCTCCACATAAAGGCTAAGGAAGACTTAGACAAAGCTAAAAAAGAAATCAAAAAGCTTAAGAGAGAAATTGAGAAGAAAGAAGAAAAGCTTGGAGATTATAAAAAACGCTTAAAGTCTCAAGCCGTGAGAATGCACCAAATGACCGTTGCTATGTGGGAACATATGCCTGAAGAATGCAAGCATATTGAGTTAATGATCGATGTGGAAACAACGGGGGCAACAGGCAACGTTCTAGAATTCAAAAAGCGAGAGAAGCTAGATTAGCTCCGAGACTTATGTTCTTAGCTGGATTAGTCTGGACTCAACCTGTCAAATTCAAATCACGATGCAATTAGGTCCGACAGGTTGCTCTAACTCACCTCTGCCCCTAAGTGTGTTGTGAGCGTTTAAATACATTTCACCAAAGCACCATTTGACTTACTTTTTGTAATACCAGTAATTTGTCTACACAAACGGGTGACTTAACTTTCAGAATCTAAGACACAAGATGTTGTTCTTGGTATCATAAAAAAAAATAAGAAAAAGGACTAAATTGATGACTCAAATTAATAAAATGGCATTCAGCATAGGTAATGATGATATTGATTTATACCTTACGGCAATGAAGGCTAGTGAAATTTTGCAAGTTGCCACAGTTTCTCGAGTAGATGAGGATGCACAAAAGGGGTATCAGCGTCATTTGTCAGAACCACGAGCTAAGCTGATCGCGGAATATTTAGATTCAGGGAATCTAATCCCAGGGGCCGTAATTCTGAGTGCTCAAGAAAACTCAGTTATATCATTCAGTAATTCTGAATTATCGATGGAACTGATTCCTAACTCTTTATTCGTTATTGATGGTCAGCATCGATTATATGGCGCTCATTTGGCAGAGCAAGATATTGAACTACCCGTGTGTATTTTTAAAGGTTTAGAACACACTAACGAAGTTCAATACTTTATAGATATAAACTCTAACCAGAAAGGCGTGCCTAAAACACTTCGTCTTGAGTTGTTAAAGTTTTTGGCTGAAGAGGACTCGCTCGATGCTGTTAGAGCCCGATTATTCGATGAGCTTGGAAATGAGCCTGATTCTCCCCTTTACGGAAAACTCAGTGCAACCTCTAGTTCTAGAGGTAAAATCTCGCATGTTCCATTTCAAGCAGCCTTAGACCCTATATTGAAAGTTCATCCATTATCTAGCTTGGCTTACGATGATAAAAAACGTCTATTATCAAACTATACCTCCGCTGTACAAGGTGTTCTTGAAAGCACATTAGGGAGCAGCGAAAAGCTAACTACAGCAGCATATTTTGAAGCTGTATTTAGCATCTTTGGACAAGTTTGCGGCCTTTCAATGATGTATTCAAAAAGCTACTCTGCCTCCGCACTAAAGGAAGTCTTAGAAGGTTTAAAACCATTCAACTTTGCTATTCATACAGGCACAAACCGTGATGCTATCAAGAAAATGAGTGATGAAATGCAAGAGCTAATTGAAATTCATAGCCACAAACTTGGCTCGGTTCAAGATCTGTTTTAATCATGATCAGTTCTGAAATATCAAAGGAAGTATTAGGCAGGCTTACTTCACTGGGATTCCAAAGAAGTGATAAGCCATCAAGTTATTCGATGGCTAATAGCTTCAAAAAAGCCCTAGTTAGCTCTATTGTCGATATAGATGTTCAAGTGATCAACTCAAGCCGCCTTGAGGTTACCATGCCGATGAGTGACTATCTAAATGCAATTCTAACGGACTTTCACTTTGGAAAAGTTCGTGTAGAAAACCAAATTAAACACTTAACTGAACAGGTTAATGGTGATCTACAAGCTGCATGGTGTGTTGTTACAACTTATTATGCTTGCTACTTCATGTGCAATGAGATTTCAAGGATTGCAGGAAAATTCATAACCAACCTGACAGAAGAAGATCAAACCCGATTATTAAGTGCAGCTCAAGCAGGTACATCATCGATGTTTAACATTGATGGCCCAAGTAGCTTTGCTGTAATGGCTTCTCAAGGTAATAATTTTAATGAAATTAAACTAGATATCATTAAAACGGGAGCTAGACCTCATCAAGTCGCTTGGACAAATGTAAGTAGCCTAATCAATCCTATAAAAGTATCGGATAAACACAATACAGCATGTCAACTGCTAAAGGATATTGTATCTTCATCTAATGACAGGTGGGCTTTACCTAGCGCAATTAGAAATGAGTGGAACTACAGTGCACCTAGTCTTTATGGAGATTCTGGTACTGATATTGGAAAGAATTTTTTATCCCTTATGAAGCAAGGGTCTTCAGTTAAGTGGGCTTCAAAAATAGGTATTCAACCCCATGAAAATAACCGTGTTGCTGCGTTAGCATATGTATATGATTGCTTAAGTGGTGCGTATCAGTTGATCGATGGGCGCTTAAACAGTTGAAGCAAACCAATATTGGCCATTGAGCGGTTCAGTAGTTTTGAATACCCTATCAGTGAGCACCATCATCAAAGCGAGTGAAATTTCCATACTTTATCTAATTCATGTTTTTCTAAATTAGCTAAAATGCAACTCAGAAATGTCCAGAAGTGAGTTGTGTGGTGTCGAGTGGAGATTGTACGATTAAGCCCCTAAGTAATTAGTCCGTCAGTCTCCCTCGGTAATCAAATTAGTACATCTTAGCGATCAAATTGGTAAAAAATTAGACATGTAGATGAATGCCCACCTTAAAAAATAGACAGCGGGTTGGGCTGGGTGATTTTTCTGGTGTTAGACGCCAGCAACCCATGCGGCAGAATGGTTGCTCACTTACTCGCCTATTTTTAGCGGGAATTCTTAGCCAACTGTACTAGCTGTATACAGATTTAAGCAGTCGAGTGATGCGCACTTTGGAAGAGATGGCACCACGAGTAGAGGTTTACTCCATTGACGAAGCGTTTTTGGACTTAACCGGTATTGAGTCTGTCCTATCCCTTGTCGAGTTCGGACAACAAGTGCGAGAGCGCATAGGCCACTGGATTGGGATCACCGTCTGTGTAGGCATTGCACCGACTAAAACACTCGCCAAGCTGGCTAACCATGCCGCCAAGAAATATCCTGCCACTCAGGGGGTTGTAGACCTGACCAATCCAGATCGGCAACGTCGATTGCTCGCATTAGTCCCGGTTGATGATGTTTGGGGCGTTGGTGTCAATTTGCACCCTAATGGCGCCACCCATTTGCGGCCTAATGGAGCCACCTAAACCGGCTCTTTTTACCCTCAAACAAGTTGATTATTGACTGTTTTTAGCACTACGTCCAGCATGTTGGTTTTTTGCTCCTTTTTCTGAGCGTAGTTTTCGGTAACTTTCTCCTTCTAAGATTAAGCGATATGCGTTGTGTTTTAGTCGGTCAAGTGTGGCGGCCCCGAGTAGTTTGTTTGGGAAGGCATCGCCCCATTCTGTGAAGTCTAAATTGCTAGTGATGATGGTCGCGTGTTGTTCGTAGCGCTCGTCTATTAGGTCGTGTAAGTCTTCATCTTGTGGGGATTTCAGTGGTTTTAAGCCGAAGTCGTCTATGATGAGCAGTGGCACCTTTGCCAGCGCTTGGAAGCGCTTTTCATATGTGTTGGTGGCTCTTGCTGCATAGAGGTTGGCGAGCAGTTTTGCTTGAGTGAAGAACAATACGTCCACGCCTTGTTGTACCGCGCAGTGACCAATGGCTTGGGCTAAATGACTTTTTCCCGTGCCGCAAGGACCGGCAATGAGTACAGGTACTTTTTCATCAATAAAGCTGCAAGTGGCTAACTCTTTCACATAGGCTTGATTGAGGTTTGGGTTGTTGCTTAAATCGAAGCTTTCCAGTGTTTTATTGGATTTAAAGCCCGCACGGCGCAGCCGTGTGGCATATTTCTTTTGGTCACGTCTGGCCACCTCATCTTGAACAAGCAGGGCTAAGAACTCTGGATAGGTCATTTGATGTTCGATGGCTTCACGGTTACGCTGAGCCAGTGAATCGGTCATACCCGATAGTCTAAGTTGTTTTAATAGTGGCGATAATTCTGGAATGGGATTAATCATATTAATGTCCTTTTAATGAGGGATGAGTTTGTTAGGATCACGGTGGAAGCGACCACCGCCGGTGTAACTGTCGCTTAAACTGTCAAACGCATCGCCTTGATGCGGTAAGCTATCCAGCCCTTTTTCAAGGATTTGCTTCACCGCAATGTAGCGCACGTTATCGAAGGTCAAGGCACGGGCACACGCGGCCTCAAGACGCTGATTACCATAGCGTTTGGCTAAACTGATAACTCCTTGCGCGGCCCGTAGGTTATCGAGCACACGACTGGCGAACAGGCGTTTGGTAAACACATGGCAGTATTCCCCTATCTTCTCGGATTGGGCTAAGCAATATTGTGGGTCTTGCATGTTATAGGCTTGCGCCGCAGGCGGTTGATGGTCCGGCACCGTGGAGCGGCCACCTTGGTGACGTAACCTGCCGTGGGTCGCCTTCAAGTCATACCCTTGGTAAATGCGCACACTGGTATCACTGGCGCGAAGCCACAGTGATTCTCTAATTAAGGTATATGGCACTGAGTAACGACAATGCTGGAATTGCACATGGCCATCACCATGCACTTTGACTTTCGCCCATGTTGCCAGCTCGGGCGGGACGTCAGGCAACGCGGTAAGTAAACCTTGTTCAATCTCCTTAAACTGCGTTAAGGGTTGTCGCCTTGTCGTACCATGGTCGCGATTACCGGCCACACTTAACACCCATTCACGTAATTGGGCATTGGCATCGGCTAAGCTTCTAAACTCACGCAAGGGAACAAACGCATTTTTGACATACTTGACGTTTGACTCTACACGCCCTTTCTTCTGAGGGTCGCGCACCGGGCATGGCGCAATTAAAAAGCCATAGCCTTCGGCGCATTCGCCATAAGCTCGTTGTACATCGGGGTCGTGATAGCAGGCTTTGGTGATGGCGCACTTAGGGTTATCAATCACGACACGCTTAGGCACCCCGTTAAACCATTCAAAGGCGCGTCGGTGGCACGATAGCCATGTATCAACACTTTGGTCCCAGATAAACTCGGCATACATATGACGGCTCCATGCCATGGTCATAATAAATATCCAAGTCTTACGCATTTCGCCGGTACGGGTATCGACGATGAGCGGACCTGCACCGAAGTCCACTTGCGTCGCATCGCCTGGCTCGAACTCCATCACGGTAGAGACCTTGCCAGGTTGAGTAGCGATGACGCTTTTAATATAACGGTTTACCGCCCAGTAACTGCCGGTGAAGCCGTGGTTATTGACCAAGGTCGTATGGATAGTGCTGCCTTGCACGCCGTCCTCAATCCATTGATTGACCTTATTGGCAAACGGTAGCACCGAAGACACAGACGACGATGGCGTATGCACCGTCACATTGAGCACAGCCGCAAGTTGGGTGTTATCTGGCAAAGCACTCACCTTATCCAACCAGCCATGTTCAACAGCAGTTTCTCTCAGCTTCTGAGCTTTTTTGCGCCCCATAAAGCCTGCTTGCGCGATCGCGCGATTAGATTCACCCATTCGCATCCGAACGAGTATTTGTCGATATTGATACATTTCAAACCTCTTGTTTGCCATGCGTCATCTCCTTGTCTAAAAAGTAGACATAAAGATACGCGATTTACAATGAAGTTTGAGGGAAAAAGAGGGGCATTTAGTGGCGCCATTAGCCGCAAATCCGGTGGCGCCATTAGGTGCAAATTAGGTGGTGCCTTTACGCCGCAAGTCAACTGGCTCCATAGCGGTGCAAATTAACAGTTGGTAAACGGCTTTCTAAGCGATTAAATGCGTTAGGTATCACCACAGCCTTAGACCTAGCCAATGCCTCTCCTAGAGCCATCAGAGACCAGTTTTCAGTGGTTTTAGAAAGAACCGTCAGAGAGCTCAATGGTGAGTCGTGCATTGAACTTGAAGAGATCCCGCCAACTAAGAAACAAATCGTCTGTAGCCGTTCATTTGGCGTAAAAGTAACGCAATTTGAATTGTTACGTGAGGCCGTATGTGAATACGCAACCCGCGCCACTGAGAAGCTTCGCAAAGAACAGCAGCAAGCCAAAGTGCTGACCGTGTTCATACGTACCAGCCCCTTTAAGGACAACGAGCCGCAATACAGCAACTCTGCATCGGGTGAATTGCTAATCCCCAGTTGCGACACGCGGGATTTTATCGAGCTGGCCAATCACTTACTCAAGCGGATTTGGAAGGATGGTTTTCGTTATGCCAAAGCGGGCGTCATGCTGTCTGACTTTTACGATCCCGGCATGTTTCAACCAGGACTATTCGATGACGTATCGATCCGCTCTAATAGCCAGCAGTTAATGTCTGTATTGGACACCATTAACCAAAGCGGTGCCGGAAAGGTTTTCTTTGCTGGACAAGGTACGAAGAAAGATTGGTCGATGAAGCGAGAGCATTTGTCTCCCGCTTATACAACACGCTGGGACCAGTTACCGCGAGTATGGTAATGCTCTCTTTATTTGCTGCTTGAGTTTTCGATAATGTGGAGCGTACGCTGAGGGAACGGAATCGTCAGACCAGCCGCTTCAATAGCTTCTTTTACTTGTTTATTTAAATCCCAATAAGCTGACCAATAGTTTTCATTTGTTGCCCATGCTCTCAGCTGAATATTTACTGCACTGTCGGCCATGGACGCAACCATTACCTGAGGCGCTGGATCAGTCATCAATCTTGATTCATTTTCTGCAACACCTTGCAATATTTTAAACGCGTCATCTATGGAGTCGGAATAGGAAATACCAACAACAATATCCATCCGTCGTTTACCATTACGGGTGAAGTTTTTGATATTATTTCCCCATAAGACGCTATTCGGGGAAGCAATATACAATCCATCTATAGTTTCAAGCACTGTTGTAAAAAGATTTATCTCTTTAACTGTCCCTTGAGTTGAACCAAACTCAATAAAATCTCCAGATTTAAAAGGTCGAAGGATCAGTAGCATGATTCCAGCTGCGATGTTACTGAGCGTATCTTTAAGCGCAAGACCAACTGCCAAACCTGCCGCACCAACCAGAGCGATAAGACTAGCAGTATTTACCCCAAAGATGTCTAAAATAAATACACCGCCGATGACATATACCGCGTAACTGGCTACGGTTGAAAATATTGGTATCAGGGTCGCGTCAACTTTTTTCAACTTAGAGTTAGTGTCTTGAATCGCTTTGCGCACTGCTCTTGCAATAAGTGAGCTTGCCACCAAAATAACAATAGCCAAGATTAAATTATAACCAAGCGCTACTATTGCCTCTGAATGATTTTGCCAAAATTGAATAAATGAATCTTTCATATCTCTCTCTTTCATTGTGCGCATGTGAGTTGAATCCACATGCCCACTTATTATTTTTGATTTTGCTATTAAATCACAGACGAAACTAACCAAGTGTTGTAAGCACAAAATGCGATTAGCAGACCTGCGCCTTCCAATCTGTTAATCCGTCCAGCACCACGAAATCCATAGGCCATAAATAGCAAGGCGATTGTCAAACCCATCATAACTAACCAGTCGCGAGACATAACCTCGGAAGACATACCTGTAATCGGCGATATAACGCCTGCGATACCAACGACAGCGAGTAAGTTAAACATGTTAGAACCCACCACATTGCCAATAGCGATATCATGCTCACCTTTTCTAACTGCAATAATGGATGCTGCTAATTCAGGGAGTGACGTGCCCAAAGCAACAATCGTTAAGCCGATAATTAAATCACTAACACCCAGTGCCTCTGCGATACTCACTGCTCCCCAAACGAGTACTCGTGAACTCACTATCAGAAGAATCAAGCCAATCACCAGCCAAAAAATAGCTTTTTTGATAGGCATCTCGTGTTCAACCAGTTCTTGATCCATTTCACTTTCTAATTTATCCCCTTTACCTCTCATAGCAGAGTAAATACTCCAGCCAATTAAGGTAAAGAACCCCACCAGAAGAAGAACAGACTCAAAACGTGTTAGCGAGCCATCCCAAAGGAAATAACCGAGCGCAGAACTAATAAGCAATAATAAAGGGATCTCTTTTCTGACTATTTTTGATTGCACCAATATTGGGGTAATAATAGCTGTTAACCCTAGAATTAAACCTGTATTGACGATATTCGAGCCGAGCGCATTACCGAGGGCTAAATCTGGATTGCCATCAATGGCCGCCATTGCAGAAACAACCATTTCAGGTGCAGACGTACCGAAACCAACAATGACCATTCCAATTAGCAATGACGGCATGCCTGCATATTTTGCAGTCGCGGCTGCGCCTTCAACGAAGCGGTCAGCACTCCAAACTAATAAAATAAAGCCAGCTAGAATGGCTAAAGAAGCAACTAACATTATGCGCACCTCCCGTTTTTAAAATGACTCGTATTACTACAGAAGGTGCAGTTTAGGAGTTGTTTAATGGCTTTACTGAATGAAAATTTACGAGTATTTCCACTGGCATAAGACGCCAATCGATTGATCGTAATAACGATGGTTAGCTGTGACATGAGTATTTCCTTGGGGTGGTTTAGACAAAGGCAAACGAGACTCTCCACCCCGAGAGCGCCATTTGCCTTAAGTCTTGTCAATCCAAGTATGGACATAACCGCCACGAACTGCTGTTCGGAGACTGTTGACGGTTATCACAGTAAAAACTGAGAGACTACTCCCCTAAGGTTAGAACCGAATGATATAACCATTTATAACCATTTACAACTTAGCAATAAGCGTTCACTCTGCGACGCAACATGTTGAGCTTATCAACTTGGCGTCGAACATCACTGAAGAATTCCTCTTTCTCCATGGCCAGCGCTAGCTCCCATTCTTTGGCCAAACCTTGGCAGTCCAAAAATGCGTATCTCAGCTTCGTCTTTGAAATACGCAGTCCCTTACTAAAGACCACGCGCTTGCCTCGTTGACCGTGAAAACTGTTGATGTACCACTCTATGCCAAAGCCATACTTAAAGTCTCTGATACGGACACCAAGCAGCCCCCAATCTTTAAAGGGCGTATTTTCACGAACCTTGTAATGGGTAACCCAAAAGTCATCAACTTCAGCTCGTGCCAGCGCTTTTAGCCTGTCCGTTTCTTGCTGCAATAAATTTGATACTTCTGATTTCCATTGTTCATTGACGATTTCTACCAAACCAATTTCCCCATCCAATTAACCCCAAAAGCCAAAACCACTATCCGTTTGGCTTTTGGATCGAAACGCCAAACGTAAAACTGCCGTAACAATCGCTGTTTGGCGTCTCGATATAAATCAACTCGCGCAATCCCATACCTGACAAGGGATACAGGCCGATTTCACTTAAAAACGCCTAAAAAGACGTATTGCCATGAAAATACAAACCGTTTGGCAAGTTCAGGCCAGAATGCAAACGACGTTTGGCGTATCGATTTTTTTGGCTCAGTCATCCGCCGCCAAACAGCGCCTATTCTCATACTTTTGCGAAAATGCAATAGGCAGATAGATGAAAGGATTTGTCACCTTTCTGCCCACCGCCAGTGCACCGAATCCTGATAATGACATTTGAGTGAACCGCCAGAGCACTTGGGCATGCCCAAGCGTGACCAGCGCGGTTGATTGAAAACCGTTAGAGCACTTTGAGTGCACAGGAGATAAGTATGTTTGTATTAGGCGTAGATATCGGTTACTCGAACCTGAAGCTGGCTATTGGCCAATCAGGCAGTGAACCGAAAACCATTATTCTGCCTGCGGGAGCCGGTCCTGCGGATCGTATGCCGGAGCGTATCGGTGGAGGCGATGATGAAACTTGTTTGTATGTATCTGTCGATAATGAGCGTTGGGCCGCCGGTGTGCCAGCTGGACGCCTTCAAAGCTGGGAACGAGAGCTTCACCCGGAATATCCCACCACAAAAACCTATAAGGCGCTTTTTCATGCCGCCTTGTTAATGGCTGAAACAGAATCCATCGATTTGGTTGTCACTGGATTACCGGTTTCCCAGTTTCATGAACCACAACGTAAGTCTGACCTTGTGCAGCGTTTAAAAGGTGTCCATCAAGTGACGCCTAAGCGCAGCATCACCGTTCGTGACGTCAAAGTGTTGCCGCAGCCTGCCGGTGCCTATATGGATCTGGTTCAAACAGGTGGTGATTTGGGCTTGATTGAAGAAGGTCGTGTCGTCGTCATAGATCCCGGCTTTTTTTCTGTTGACTGGGTTGCCCTTGAGGCCGGAGAAATTCGCTACAGCTCATCTGGAACCAGTCTTCAGGCAATGTCCGTGCTACTGGAAACCATTGATAAGCTGATTTCGGAAGATCACGGTGCCAAAGTCGGAATGGATCGACTTGAAAAAGCCATGAGAACCGGCGACTTGCAGGTGCTGCTATTTGGAGAAAAAGTCGATATTTCACCTTATCTGAATGCTGCCATGAAAAAGGTAGCGCCTGTTGCTCTTACAGCCATGCGCCAATCCATGCGTGACGAAAGCATCAATGCGGACTTGGTATTGATCGCCGGAGGTGGAGCCATGGCTTATAAGGAAGCGGCCAAGGAGATTTTTTCACGAAGCAAGATCATCGTGCCGGAACAGTCTGTTTTGGCGAACGTCCGAGGCTTCTGGTTTTATGGGGCCTGATTATGAGAGTTGTCGTCAACATTCCCCCAGGGAGCCACCCTGAACTGCTCAAAGAATTAGAAAAGACGCCGCCACGGGAACGCGCTGAGCGTCTGCGGATGCTGGCCACCTTTGGGTTAATTCACATGAGCCAACCCAATCTATCCACGACATCTGTACCGGTGGATGGTCTTGCACCAGATGGTGAAGTTACTTCTAAGAGTACAGCGCCAGAACCCAAAGCAGAATCACGTAAACAATCATTAAAATCAAAACTAGGGCTGGGCTTATAACATGGCGTTATCAGTTAGCTGGCTCGATGCCAGGTTAAATAAAGAAGCAAAAGAAACCGTAGTAAAAGCCGACCGAGATGGGCTAAGTGCTCGGGTATCGCCCAAGGGCAAAATTGTTTTTCAGTTTCGTTATCGGTTTGATGGCAAGCAACAGCGGGTAGACATAGGTACTTACCCACTTATGAAGCTTGCTGAAGCTAGGAATGAGCTGGATAGGTTAAGGGCGGTACTTGATCAGGGCAGAAACCCCAAGCTCTACCTACAGCAGGAACGGGCCAAGTATTCTGCCAACCAAAGCTTCGAATCGATTTTTCGAGACTGGATAGACTCTGCCGGTAAGCAAGGGCTAAAGGAGAAAACGTGGCACTACCAAAAACGCAGCAGTGAAATATATTTGCTGCCCCGACTTGGCAAGTACCCATTAACTGACATCAATGAATTGTCCTTGCGAAACTGTCTTCGTGAGGTTTCGGAGTCGTCCCCTTCAAACACAGAACGTCTGGTGTCTGTGCTGCACAAGTTTTATGACTGGCTGATTGATGAACAAATTTTGGAAATTAACGCTGCCGCTGGGATCACAGCAAAAAAGGTTGGCGGTAAGAAAGGCAAACGAACTCGGGTGCTAAATGACAACGAGATAAGGATACTTTGGCGCTATTTGCATGAGTCAAAAATCACTGAGAAGAATCGCATCTACATAAAACTGCTTCTCTTATTGGGAGGGCGCAAGGGCGAACTCATTCAAGCTGAAAAGCATCACTTTGACTTGCAATCTGCAATGTGGACAGTGCCCATAGAGATCCGCAAACAAGGTGAGAAAATTGGAGCGCCGATCATGCGGCCATTGATTAGGCCTGCTATCGAGCTGATTGAACTGGCGATGCAGATGAGCAAATCAACTTACTTGTTTCCCGCGAACGGACAAGAAAAGCTTGCCACAAATGGCTTTGATACCACTATTCCTAACAATGTGAAAATCTGGGCTCGCAGGTCACTTGGCATTGAGATGGAACACTGGTCTATGCATGATCTTCGCAGAACGATGCGAACGCGAATGTCTGCCATCACGACGCAAGAAGTTGCCGAGTTGATGATTGGCCACAGCAAAAAAGGGTTGGATGCTATCTACAACCAATATCAGTACCTGGATGAAATGCGTCATGCTTACGACGTTTGGTATCAACAGCTAGAAACCATCATCGAGCCGACAGGCTTTCCGTTCAACTGGCGTTTCGGACAGTAAAAGAAAGAGGCTCAGTCCTCTTTCTTCTCATACTCTTCCAAGTCTTCAATGTGCCACAGCTTATTTCGCGTATTTCGGTTAATACGAGGTTGCGGCAAGCTGCCATCTTTTATTCTTCGCCAGAGCGTCGTATAGCTAATGTGGTAACGAGCCATCACTTCGTAAGATGTTAGAAAAGGGGTTACCTGGTGCGCTACTGCTGTCATCTGCATTCTCCTGAAAATCAATGTAAAGCTATCATCGCCTGATTCATCACTTGTTGATGGTCAGAAAGATGCATGATTTGTTCAGAAGATCAGCCTTATCATGACACCGGTATCATTGTGCAGTTTACCAAATTTCCAGTTTACGGCGAAAAGCGCCGTAAAATCGCATTAAGTTAAACCATCTTTATAGATATGCACGCTCTAGCTACTAGGAATTTAGCGTAGCGGTATGCTTCGTAAGTGCGTTTCGATGGCTTCAATCACTGACTTAGTAAGGGGTAAATGCGCTTTTTCTTTCGCCCATACCTCATGGAAGCATGCTACAGTTTGCTTTGCGGTATCTAACACCAATTTTTCTGGCAACATGGCTTTAGCCGCTAAGTGTGACAGCTCATCCAGCGTGAAATCACTGAATTTCTTGCTACGGCTCACCTTCAGCGATGCACTATCATCGGGGATATAAGGAATAGTCGAGACAAAATCATAAGCAGGCGCAATCGATGCGGTGCGCTTGTCTTTGTAAATCACAGACCAATTCTTCAAATGCATATCGGCATTACCAATTAACGTATTGAACACCAATCTGCGTGTAAATTCTGCGATGTCCTCGTCTTGACCTTCGATGCCGATAACCTGAGCAATATTGCGCATACTCGCTTTTTTGTATTTATCTTGAGGATAGACGCCAAACACTTGCGCAAAATCTTCAATATGTACGGCTTGATCACCTGCACGATCAAAGCGCTTGATCACAAACGCCTGAGCATTTTTAAAAGCATCACCAAATTTACCAATACCATCTGGGATATTAGCAATCTGGTTAATGGAAAGTAGCTGAGTCTCTGGCACATCCATCCCAAGCAATCGAGCCAGTTCCATCATCGAATATTCATTTTCTGGCACAGCGTCAAATCGAGATGACGGCAACTTCACAATCCAAGAGCCACCTTTACCAGTTGCTGGAATGGTCAAGCCGCCGTTAGCCTGTTGCACGGCTGAAAACTTCAATTGCACACCCGCCAATGAAAAACGCATTGGAGCATCTATTTTCGTTTTATCTTCAATACCTTGATGCACATTAGGTGGTAAGGCTTCACCATCCGCAGGCTCAACCGTGATCGCTCCAGCCAGATCCTGCCCCAGTACCCACAATAGAAAAAATTCCCGTGCTGGGTTCACACCAGCACGCTCAGCCAGGTAATTACGCATGGTTTCTTCTGGTAAAAGGTTGGAGAAAAACGGGGTTAACTTATTTTGGGTAGGTTTGAAGCTAGTCAGCAGGCCACCGAGCGAATCTTTAAAGCCAAGCCCTAACACAGGCCGCGATTCGTCATTAATGTACGAATCCATAAAGGCAAAAAGTGTTCTGTCATTACCCACGTTGGTGATCGTTGCGATCGGTTCACCATAGAGCAATACGTTGAGCGTAGAGACATGGTTAGTCATCGTCGTCTTCCTCTAACTGATACGCGGGCGACATTGGCTCACCCTCATCGCTGATGCCGTTAATACCTTGGCCACTTCGAATGATCGACTTGATGGCAGGTACAGACTTTTTAGGCGCAACCAATAGCTCTAGGTCTAGTACACGGGCAAGTGCAATCAAACTGGATATTCTTAAATCAACACTGCCAGACTCGATTTTCGAAATATGGCTTTGAGGCACACCCGAACGAGCACTTAACTCTCTCTGGCTAAACCCCTTTCGTACCCGAGCTTCTCGAAGACTTTCTAGTATCTGCTCTGTTACATAGCTCATTTCGATACGCCTTAATGCATCACTTAAGAATAATTATATACAAAAACATATCACAGTAACTCAAATAACACAAATTCGATTAGCCATTACATATCAAAAGCCATGACCTGATACATAATTACATATAAGTAGAAGGAGATTTTTGTCATCGACAAAAGAGCGATACTCTCGCTGATAATCGCGAACTGACGCATCAAACTCCCTAAGTACTTTTGTCGCTCAGCCCTTATACAGCATGGGCTACAGAAGAACTCGCGTCAAATCGCCAGAAGATAAGTGCAACAAAGAGGAAGTTTGTACACAGTTACAGGAAATTTTGTACACACAGGTCGAAAATAAAGTGCAAAATGATGGTGTTAACAGCAACTAAATTTGAAGGTAAGTCTGATATCTCAATTAGAAATAACCGTATTGGTTCGCTTCAAGCATCTTCAAAAACAAACACTAAAGCAAAAATTACACCAATAATAAACTCCCTCATTAAATTTTGTAATTTGGTACAGAAGAAAACATTTACCAAAAAAAGAGACTCTTTTTAACGGTAGTACTTTTTACGTCAAACCCAGTAACCACAAGGCCTACAGCCAGGTTTGTGTCATGGAATTTCGCTAAAAACGGTAAATATGGCGATTTGTACTCAAGTTTGTACACACTTTCCGAGGTTACGCTTGAACATCATTGAAAAGCAAAGAAACGAGAAAAAGACAAAAAGCCTTTAAATTCAGTACGTAGAGATGTGATTGTGGTGTGCAATGAAAGGTGGTTTTAAGCGTTGAAAGGCTGGGCGGCATCAGGGTGCGAAATGATCGCAAACGTGCGACGACGCTTAATTTCTTCTAGCAGCTGGGTCATTCACTAAACCTGATTTTTATTCGGGAGCTGGCCCTGAGCGTGATTACAGTAATCCTTGCCTTGCTGGCAAAACTCAGGCCTTACGTTTTCGCGGGATTATACGGACTTTTGCTTTTTAATGGTAGTAAAGCCGGGAGGTCAGCACCGGATTTAGCGCTTTATCCGGTACTGTAAGGTTTGAGAAGACAGTTAGTGCTGTGTCAGCAAATGAACTACCTGTTCACGCAACACCGTGCGCAAAATTTTACCGGCGCCATTGCGAGGAATAGTGTCGGTCAGAGTGACATATTTAGGCACTTTATAGCGGGCAAGGTGGTCATTCAGGCCAGCCAGAAATTGCTCTTCATCAGCAAAGTCGCGTTCGTTAAAGGGTACCACAAACAGGTGGCCAACCTCGCCCCACCGTTCATCGGGAACGCCAATCAAAGCGCAATCTTTCACCGCAGGATGTTTCAGTACCACTCCTTCCACTTCTACCGGATAAACATTTTCGCCGCCGGAAATAAACATATCCTTTTTGCGATCCACAATACGATAGAAACCGGCTTGGTTGCATACCGCCATATCTCCGGTTTTAAACCAGCCATCTGCAGTAAAGCATTGTTTGTACATGGCTTCCTGCTGCCAGATACCAACAAACAAGTTACCGCCTTTAATTTCCACTTCGCCGGCTTCACCCTCGGCCACCTCATTACCCTGCTCGTCGGTAAGGCGCACCCTTACCCTCGGTGTCGCAAGGCCAACACAGCCGGCGTTTTTATCCAGCAGTTCGAGGTCAAACGGCATGCCAAATACCGTGCCGGCTTCGCTCATGCCGTAGCCATCCACAATGGGGATACCATCATTGAGCCAGGCGCGGATTTGCACTTCGGGATGGGGTGCCCCACCGGTCAGTAAGGCTTTAAGGTTTTGCAGGCTGCTCACATCAAACTGGTCGTGCTGACGCAGCATATTGGCCATTTGCGGTACACAAAAATAATGGCTTATCTTAAGTGATTCATCGGCCAATCTGCTCAGTGTGCGGCCCGGCTCAAAGGCATCCGAAATCACCAGGCTGCCACCACAGTAAAGTGCCGGACGAACACAGGACACCAGGCCAATCACATGAAACATTGGCGTTTCACATAAAAACACACTGTGCTCATTCACATGGCCAAGCTGGGTCATGTTCAGAGTGGTTTCCATCAGCGTAGCTTCGCTGTGCATTATACCCTTGGGTTTACCCGTGGTTCCGGAGGTGTACAAAATAAGCGATGGTGCATGCTCATCGTAGTCAGACCCGGCAGCACTTAAGCTCTGACTGTCGCTCAGCAACTGATTAATGTCATAGTGGCTGAACTGCATGGTTGCCGCGGTTTCATCGCCAATCAGAATCGCTGGAGTGCAGTCACTTATAAGTGCTACCAGCTCTTCTTTAGCCAGCCGCCAGTTTAACGGCACAAACAACAAACCGGCCCGGGCGCAAGCCAGGTGAAGCGCCACCAGCTCAGCCCGGTTTTTAGACAGACAAGCCACTCTGTCACCCTGCTTCAGGCCATTAACCTGACACCAGCTAACCAGCCGGTTAATGGTGGTATCGAACTCGGTGTAAGTCCAGGTTCGTTGGTGAGTGACATCGTTAACAGCAATACTTCCTGGCCGTAATCGCGCCTGCAGGGTCACAAAATCCATGTCAGCCTCGTTTAGTTTTGTTGCTTGGATTTGTCATAAGCCCCTAATCCAGGCTTATAGGTTTTATCGTCTATAAACTGTTTAATGCCTTCCTTACGGCCGTCATTATCAAAGCTGTTAGCCGCTTCCTGAGCGCGCACCAGATAGTCTTCAGCATTGTCGTAGGTCATTTCTTTCACGCGGCGAATAGCGTCTTTAGTGGCCTTAAGTGCAACCGGGTTTTTCTCCAGCAACACATTACACATTTCGGTAACCCGTGCTTTGAGTTGATCGGCTGGCACCGCTTCGTTGACAAGACCCCACTCTACTGCGGTTTTACCGTCGATATTTTCGCCCATCATGGCGTGATACATGGCTTTGCGCAGCGGCATCAGGTCGGCCACCACTTTACTGGCACCGCCACCGGGTAAAATTCCCCAGTTGATTTCGCTCAGGCCAAAGGTGGCATCTTCTGCAGAAACCGCCAGATCACAGCTGAACAACGGCCCGTAACCACCGCCAAAACACCAGCCATTGATCATGGCGATAGTGGGCTTGTGATACCAGCGTAATGCACGCCACCAGCCGTAAGCTTCACGCTGGGCTTTACGGGTTGCGCCCAGGCCTTTTGCTTCGTTTTCGCGGAAGTACTCTTTTAAATCCATTCCGGCTGTCCAGGCTGTCCCTTCACCAGACAACACCAGTACACCGACATCGTCACGGTACTCGAGATCTTCCAGCACGCGCATCATCTGCCGATTCAGTTTGGGGCTCATGCAGTTGCGTTTTTCCGGGCGGTTGTAGTACACCCAGGCAATTTTGTTCTCAACAATTACCTTTACTGTTTCTTCTTCACTTCTTTCTACTGACACGTTCAAATCCTCTTGCAAAATAGTATTGGGATGCATTCGATGCTCTGCATCGCAGAAGGCAATGCATCCGTACAGTTAAATTGGGTAATGACCAGGTTCGGTTTCGACCGTTATCCAGCGTAATTCAGTAAACTGATCGATGCCGGCTTTGCCACCAAAACGGCCGTAACCGGAGTCGCCTACGCCACCAAAAGGCATCTGCGCCTCGTCGTGTACGGTTGGGCCGTTAACATGGCAAATACCGGATTTGATTTGTTTGGCGACTTTGAGTGCATTGGCAATGTCGGTAGAAAATACCGCTGCACTGAGGCCATATTCGCTGTCGTTCGCGATGCGAATGGCGTCGGCTTCATCTTTAGCGCGGATCACCGCGACCACAGGGCCAAAACTTTCATCCGCATAAATCGCCATGTCTTCGGTGACGCCGTCTAAAACGGTGGCAGGCATGAGTACCGAGTCGGCTTTACCACCTGTTACCAGGGTGGCTCCTTTACTCAGTGCGTCATCAATCAGAGCATTCACTTTTTCAACGGTTTTCATGTCGATAACCGCACCCAATGGGGTATTACCTTCACGCGGGTCGCCGGTTTCCATGGTGGAAACTTTCGCTTTAAACGCGGCAACAAACTCATCGGCAATACTGTCGACCACCACTAGGCGTTCGGTAGACATGCAAATCTGGCCTTGATTCATGTAAGCGCCAAAAGCTGCCGCTTTTACAGCCTCGTCGAGGTTTGCGTCTTCCAGCACCAGCAAAGGTGCCTTGCCTCCCAGCTCAAGCAAACAGGGTTTCAGGTTGTCGGCTGCACGGCGAGCGATAATCCGTCCTACTGCAGTAGAACCGGTAAAGTTGATCCGTTTCACCGGTTTAGCATCTATCAGCGCTCCCACTACGTCAGCAGCATCATCCTGAGAATTGGTTACGATGTTCACTGTGCCTTCAGGGAAGCCTGCTTCTGCCAGTGCTTCGATAATTAACGAATGTGTAAGCGGGCAAATCTCAGAAGCTTTGAGGATTACCGCATTGCCACACGCCAGAGCAGTAGACACCGCCCGGGTACCCAGAATGATTGGCGCATTCCATGGTGCAATCCCCAGAATAACGCCTACCGGCTC
>DDJQ01000075.1:0-20806 GCA_002339125.1 Alteromonadaceae bacterium UBA2620 | reverse complement strand
AACGCCTACCGGCTCGCGTAGCGCCATTGCCATGCAACCAGGTTTGTCCGACGGAATGACCTCACCACTAATTTGCGTAGTCAGCGCGCTGGCTTCGCGTAACATTGAGGCCGCCAGCATCAGGTTAAACATGGCCCAACCAGCGGTAGCGCCGGTCTCACCCATCATGGCAGCAACAAAGGCTTCCTGTTTACTTTCCAGCGCCGTTGCGGCTTTTTGCAGCACCGCCCGGCGGGCATTAGGGCCAACCTTTGACCATGCTTCAAACCCTTGCTGGGCTTTTTCTGCAACCGCCGCCATATCAACCGCCTGCATGGCTTCTGCTTCGCTGGCAACTTCACCAGTCACTGGGTTTAATCGGGTGAATTTCATTCCTCAATCCCCTTAATTATCGCAAGTTTGCTTTGTTAAAATCGGACTTGCATCTTGCGCAGACTTACGTTGCTGCACTCGACCAAGTAGAAAGACTGTAATAGCGGCAACCACGGCTCCCGCTCCCATTACAATGGCCACGCCCTGTAGTGACACGCCCTGAGTAAACAGAATGCCCGCCACAACCGGGCTTAATGCTGCGCCACCACGGCCTACACCAATCACAATTCCAGTGCCGGAGCCACGGACCTGAGGCGGGAATGCCTGTGCCATTAAGGCATAAAGACCAACCACGCCCGAGTTGGTAAAAAATCCGGTTGCCGCTGAAATCAACGCCATCTGCCCCAGTGATTCATAGCCGATACCAAAAGCCGACACCATTACGAAACCGGCGAACAATACACCGATCAGCAATTGTTTAAGCGGTAATTTGGAAGCGAATAAGCCCAGCAATGTAGCGCCGATAGCGCCGCCCACATTGGCCCACACCAATACCTGCCCGGCCTGAGAAGGATGGAACCCCATATCAACCACAATTTTTGGGATCCACTTTAAAATAAAGTAAAAGGTCATGATCTGCGCAAAATACGCCACTATCAGCAACAGCGTTGTTGCTCGCAGTTGCGGCGTAAATAACTCGATAAAAGAGCTTTTCCCGGCGTTAGGCGCAAGTGGCGGCAGTGATGTCAGCACAGGCTTTTGCATGGCCAGTAAAGAACGGTTAATTCGATCCAGCGCATTAGCAGGTTGTTTGGAGGCCAGGTAAACCACAGACTCAGCAAGGAACAACTGGATAATAATCAGGAATGCGCCGGTTACCACACCGCCGAAAATAAACACTGAACGCCAGCTGTAGGTTTCCAGCAATACCGAACTGATAGAACCACCAACAATCGCCCCAACCGGATAACCGGTGGCCATCAGAATAACGCACAGGTGACGAAATTTCTGATTGGAATACTCAGCCACCATGGCATTGGTTGACGCCAGCATACCGCCAATCCCAAGGCCGGTAATAAACCGCACTACCAGTAAGGTAGTTACCGAATTGGCGAACGCCGAAAAACACATACCGGCAGTCATCACCACCAGGCAGGTTTGAATGGTGGGTTTGCGGCCAATTTTGTCGGCAAAACCGCCCAGAAAGATTGAGCCAAAGGCCATCCCGAGCAGCTCCATGGCCAGCACCACACCTAACTCGGTGCGATTGATTGCCCATTCTGCGGCGATGCCTGGAGAGGCAAAGCTGATTGCCAGTACATCAAATCCATCCAGTGCATTTAATGCAATGCACAAAATAACAGCAATAACCTGTTGCCGGCTCATTTTGCTGTTGTCGAGGATCTCGGACGGGTGCTGATTCATAACATTCACTCTGTTTAATTAATGGTCGGCCAGGTTGATGTTAACGTGACCTTCCAATCTTATCCCAGATGTTAATATTATGTACCTGGTTGTAAAATAGCAGAAAGTGACGAAATAATTGTCAAATAATGACAATGAGTATTTTTTGCATAAAAATGAGACTAATACCGGTGATGATCTCCCGTAACAAAACGGCTTTACTCTTTAGAAAAAAGGGCTGGATTCAGCTCGCTTCTTCTTTGTGAAGCGCTCTGAATTTTCTGGGGGTTTCTCCGGTCCATGTACGGAATGCACGGGTAAAAGCGGCAGGATCAGCAAATCCGACAGATTCTGCAATCAGGTTTATTGGTGTTGCACGCTGGGTAAGTAGCATGACGGCACGATCCCTTCTGACAATATCCTTGATTTGCTGGAAGCAGGTGCCCTCGTCTTTTAGTCTTCGCATAAGCGTACGACTGGTCATATGCAGCATTGATGCAACCGCATCAATGGTTAACAGGCCGCTCTCAATATCATTGCTTAACAGGTGCCGGATATCAGAGGTAAGAGTGTAATCGGATTTATATTGGCGGAACAATTCCAGGGGACAGCGTTGCATGAAAGAATTCAGCGCCCCCTCACTTTGTTTAACCTGTTTAGCAAGGTAGTGAGCAGAGAATGTAATGGCCAGTTTATCGCACTTAAACTCATGCTCACCCGGAAACAGGTAGTGGTATTCATGCACATGTGGCGGTGGCGGATAATTAAACTGAACCTTCGACAACGGAATACTGCTGGCGATTAGCCACGAGGAATAGCGGTGCCAGGCCAGTAAAGCCATCTCTGCAAACAGGTACTTATGGTCTTTTTCCGGGTGAGGTAAGTTGATTGTTAGAGTTGCTTCATCTGCCTGCACGTCCAGCTCAACAAAATTATCGGTCAGAATAAGATTATAAAACGCTATGCCTTTTTGCAGCGCCAGCCTGAGCGTGGGTTGGTGAACTGTCACCTGGCCCATCATTTCGTAGGTACCGGGTTTAAGGCGCATGCCACACAAGCCAGCCGACTCATCCTTTAGTAACCGCCAAACCAGACTTTGCAGTCTGGATAACCGCTCGGTCTTAACGCGCAGTCCGGGTTTACCGATGGCAGCCGGGTCAATCTGGCAATGTTTAAGCAGGCGCCTGGCGTCCAGGTTATTTTGTTCGGCCACCTCAAAGAGTGCCGTCAAATAATGATTGGACGCACTACCATACTTATTTTTATCTATTCGCATTGCCACAGCGCTGGTCATAGACAGCTCATCACCTGACGTTAATACCCTGTTTATATTTTATTAATAACATGGTTCAAAGCGTTTGGAAATTCGATTCAGCGAATATCAGTGCCCGGTTTCGTTCAGTATTGTGATAGACCTCAACGGCTAACTTACTGACCAAATTGAAATTAAAAGTGGAAATACCACTGGTCATTTTATAATCTAGCCACAAAGTGCCGCTTTTGGTTCATATTGGTAATAGCTGGTTTCAGGGAAGTATTCTATGAGGTTGTGTTCGTCAGTGGGATTATTGAGTGCTTTGGTTGCACTCCCTTCAACAGTGCTGGCAGACCAGTACCATTACGGCAACCTGCTGGTAGGCGGTAAAGCCATCGGTTATGGTGGTGCCTATGTGGCATTGGCGGACGATCAGTCAGCGATGCACTACAACCCTGCCGGGCTGTCTTTTCAGGCAAATGCAAAGTCGGCTTCGGTGAACACTCTGGCGTTTGAAGACACAGAATTTAAAAACGTGTATACCGACGGCTCTGACTTTGCCCGAACCTCCTTCTCTGTTGTGCCCGGATTTCTTGGCATCAGCACCAGTTCCGGGCAATGGAGTTACGGCAGTTATTTTACGGTTACCGATTATTCTCAGGAGAGGAATGATAGCAGTTCCAATTATGAGTTACCAGCTACCGCAACTACGCCCGGGCAGAGTGTTATTGAAACCGTCACCTACGATTTCGACAATGCCGCTTACAAGTTCGGCGGCGCCTTGTCCTACCGTCTTAATGACCGATGGTCGCTGGGTTTTTCTTTGTCGCTAAAATACATTGAACAGGTCTTATCGCAAACTTCCGGGGCAGCAATTACCATGTATACGCCAACCGGTTCTTTTACCTCCGGATTTGATGCCAGACGACGCATAAATGAAAAACAGTATCTGATTGAGCCATCGCTGAGTGTGTTATAAAGAATGATGCTTTAAGTGTTGGGGCACATTACGTTCATAGCGAGTCTATCAATCGGAATTACCGCTCAAATAATCTGATTGTCGCGCCCATCATCACCCTGTTAAACGGTTCGCCAGACACCACTTTCCCGGACTTTATCCGTACAGATAAAGAGCAGGAGCAACCCTCTCTGCTGTCTTTAGGCGCTGCATATCATCATCGCGGCTGGGTCGTATCGAGTCAGGTTGATTACTACAGCCATGTTGAAAAACAGGATGTGGTACTCGATGATATCGACTTAACCCGTGAGCTGAAACAGGTAACCAATTACTCTCTGGGACTTCGTTTTCCGCTCTCTACCGATACCGCTCTGCAAATTGGTTTTTTCACCGATAACAGCAACGGCGTTATCGACTTTGATATTCCCTATCAGCGCGTGGAGGCTATCGATACCCGGGGGATCAGTGTGGCCTATGAAACAAAGTTAATGGGCTACCCGTTAACCCTTGGTCTGTATGCCAAACAGGGGGACGGAAAGGTGCGATATGCTGATGTGCGTTATGTGGAAGCGATCACCGGCGTTAGCCTTTACCCTGAAAATGATTCAAATGACGTCCAGTCAGGGGAAAAATCCTCGGTGGTAATTTTCGCTAGTATGGACTTTTAAACGGGGCCGGCGTGGTGAGTGTCAGCACTTATTGGCAAGGACATCATAAGCGCGTCTTCCCTGCCATCTTTGGTAGGATAATAGCCTTTACGCCGCTCCAGCAATTCAAAGCCGCTATTTGCATAAAGTGTGTGGGCGGCCAGATTTGACTCGCGCACTTCCAGAAAACAGCTTGACGCATTCAGTTGTTTACAGCGGTTAATAACAAAATCCAGCATCCGTTTACCGGCACCTTGTCCTCTCAGCTCTTCACTGATAGCGATGTCCATCAGGGTTACTTCGTCCAGCACCACCAGTAGAATAGCAAATCCAATGACCTGCCCGTCACAGAGCATCACCCAACATTCGTAAGGTGCTGTGGTGCAATCCAGAAATGTAGCCTCGGACCACGGCGCATACTGGGCTTCACAGTGAATGGAATGGGCTGCTAAGGCGAGCGCTTCATCGGCCTGAGTAATGTTTAACTGTGATACATCTAGTTCAGTGCGCACAATGCCTGCCAGAGCTGCTTTTTATGCTGATAGGTTAGTTTATCCGGCGCTACCGGCAATGTGATCGCCGCTTGCGAGACTGATATTGGGGTGCCCACTCTAACTGGTGGAACGGTTTCCATAGCCAGACCTTGCAAGGCGATAAGCAGATCGGCAAAAAATTGTGGCGCCTGCTCTGCTTGGATTTCCTGTAGTGCTGCAGGGGCTTGCTGTGGTGCTACCGGTTCATCAGCTTTTTTAGTCGTTTGAGATGGCGCTGGCTTAGCGGATACACTGTCTTTTATTCGCTGCAGATGAGAACGCGCGGTATCTTGCGACACGGGTTCTGATTTAACTTTTTCTGTAACGGCAGGCGCTTCACCGGCTGGTTCTGCCAGTTTGCCTTGCGGCTGCCAAACCGGAATTTGCATTTCTTGTAATGCAGCAATTTGATAATCAGTTAACGCGAATGCCATGATAAGCGATGATTTTTCTGTGTAAGGAAATGAATTACAGGAGTCTATCAGAACAAAGAGGAAAGTGGCAGGGGTGGAGGGACTCGAACCCCCAACCATCGGTTTTGGAGACCGCTGTTCTACCAATTCGAACTACACCCCTAGCGCGCTGTGAATTATACGTATGCGCCTTAAAAGGTAAAGTATTTTTACAATAAATGACTAAAATCGCGTTTAAGCGCGCAAATATTAAACGCTACGGCGAATTATTAGCCCGGATTCTTCTCGGCCGCTGCCGTCCACAAACGATTGGTAAAATCCACCACTGGTAAAAAGGCCACCACGCCCTTTTCCACCGAGCCTGCCGACTTACCTGCCAGTTTCGCGTACTCGTCACATAACTGCTGTTGCTGCTCACCGTTAAGCTCATTAATCAGAATACAGGCAGCAATATCAAAATAACGGTTACCGGTAGCCGCATACTCCCAGTCGACCACTTTATTGCGTGACGGGCCTACCAGGTGCGCAAACGACAGATCGTTATGGCAAAAGCAGAAATCCTGGTAATGGCTGAACTGGGAAATTACCGGCACCAGCTTATCTCTTTGTGCCGAGTAGGAACGCGCGGTTTTAGCAGGTAATTGTTCGAGGTAATGTTGCCAGCATGGCAGCAGAGCTAAGGTTGGCGCGTTAATATCACTTTGATGGATGTTGGCCAGTGAATGTGCCAGTCGCTCAATATCCACAGATTGTTGCTCTGGCGTATCGACCCACTCCTCAATCCAGACACGTAATGCCGGATCATAAGCGGTAACCACCGGTGCCAGACCACAAACCGCCAGTTGCTGCTGCAATTTAGCGACCACAGTGTAGTTAACGGCACTGAAAGTAGCCGGCCCCAGCAATTTTACCGCCCAGCTTTGGCCGCCGCTGCTTGCCCGGAATACACTGTTAGCCAGGCCCTGACGAACCGGCTCGAAAGTTAATTGCGATGCGCCACAGGCCCCTGCAATAAACTCGCTTAACTGTTTGTCAGATACCTTTCTGACCATTCCTGTTTCCATTGGTTATATCCATAAACTGAAAAGCCAACATACCCTAAAAACAGGCAGGCAGACAGAATTAATCCGCTTTGCCAGTACAGGAACACGGCGGCGGTATTGATGACAAACCAATAGATCCAGTTTTGTAGTATCTTGTGCGCTACCATAAAAGTAGTAGCCACACTGAAAACATTAATGGCCGCATCAAGCCAAAGGTACTCACTGTTAAACTGCGTTGCCGCTAATTTACCTAACCCCACGGCCACGGCCGTTAAACCGAACACCGCCAGCACATGCCAGCTCAAGGACCGGGACTGCACTGATTTATCTTCTCCCGGTTTATGATGCCACTGCCAGTAACCGTAAACCGCCATTACCATGTAAAACAGGTTAAGCGCCGATTGAAACGGTAACGCCACCTGCCAGAACAGCCAGGTGTAAATGGCAGTGCTGGTGAGGGCTGCCAGCCAGCACCAGGCACTTTGCCGGGCAGCAAGCAACACATAGGCAATGGCCAGCACTACGGCCAGCCATTCGGCCAGTGATGTCGCTACGATTTGCTCAACCAATTGAGAAAGGATCTGTTCCATTCTGCCCTACTTACTGCTCATCGCATCAAAGTTAAGAAACTTGGCCACAAACACCGCCTGCCCGACTTCTTCATGGGTTCGCTGCATTTCTGCGCCCAGCACTTGCATCACCTCGGTGTAGTCGCCATGCACCTGAGTGCTGGTAGAACAGGTGATGACTGTAAGGTTGCTATAACTATTCAGCCGTTCAATAAAGGCCTTGATTGGCCCGATATAGTCATTCACCAATGGGTACATCGATAACTCAACCATCACCTGCATAATGCGCTCCTAGAATTGATAACGAACAGTAACACCGGTCTGACGACCGTTACCCAACTGATAATAGGGTTCATCAAATTCGTAAAAATCACGGGGATCGTTACTGAATCCGCCAAAACCGCGGGTATAGTAAGTTTCATCAAACGCGTTGTTGATCCACAGCTGTGTTTCCCAGTTCTCTATTCGCCAGCTTAGCTGGGTATGCACCAATGTGCGCGAAGGTGCCGTCACATCATGGCCATCAGAAAAGCGATAGCGATCGGCAAAATCCACTTCAACATTCCAGCGAATTGACTCGTTAAAATCCAGCTGACTGAGTAAATTAGCAGTAAACTCGGGCGCCTGAGCCTGCTGCTGCTCGGTCACGGTAGTGCTGTCAGCGCGGACATAGTCTTCAAAATAGGCATCCAGGTACCCACCCGAGAAGCTCAGATTCCAGTTGTCAGTTGCCTGCCAGCTAAGCTCAACCTCAACGCCCTGGTTGGTGCCTAAGTCTGCGTTACTGATAATATCAATAAACTCCGCAGAGCCGTCATCCCGATACTGCAGTTCATAGTCGCTGACCTGTGTATCTTCCCGTTTCATAATAAAAAATGCCACGCGGGAGGTTAACTGGTCAGCCAGTCGCCCTTTCATGCCAATCTCATAGTTCCAGTTGTACTCTTCGTCGTAGAAGCGGTTGTCGGTAGACACGTTCTGGTCGGGATTAATGCCGGCGCCTTTATAACCACGGGAAACACTGGCATAAACCAGTTGCTGCCCAAGTTGATAACTCAATGCCAGCTTGCCGCCCAGCATTGTGGAATCATGCTCGCCGTTGAGTCCGGCATTGTCGCCGTAAGAAAAATCATAGTTCTCCGCACGTAATGCAAAGGTCAGCAATAAGTCATTGGTTAACTGGCTTTCCAACTGACCGTAAACGGCCTGGGTGATGGGCTGATACTGACTCACGAAATCGCCATCAGCATAGGTGTACTGACGAAGTAAATCCTCTTTATTATTCTTAACCCGCGTACCAATAACCCAGGAGGTCGTGTCATTAAATAAACGCCATTGATCACCGCTGACGAAGCGTAACTCCACAGTATTAGTATCGACATCGCGGTAATAAGCATCGAAAGAAGTGTAACCCCACGGATGAAAGCCATCGTAGGTCCAGTCTTCGTCATAGGCATAACCAATATTGTGGCTGGCGTGGGTAACGATAAAGTGCAGGTCGCCGCCATCCAGCCGGGTTACCAGGTTAGCACTGATAGCATGGGTTTGCTGGCGGTCAAATCCGGGCTCGTCAGACAGTGTTTCGCGAGTGTTATCCAAAGAAAAGGCATCAAACCCGTTGTCGATGTCGTACCAGCGGTAATTAACGGTTAACGATACTTCATCGCTGTAGTCGTAGCTCGCCGCTAACCGAATAGCACTTTCGTCAATATTGTTGGTGTCGTCGCGGTTAAGGAAAGTATTGCGTACAAAACCATCGCTCTGGTTGTGCACTAATGCACCGCGTATGGCCAGGTTTTCTGCGACCTCAACACTCTTACCGGCTTCCACCCGATAGCTACTCTTAGTCGCCGCAGTGAGCTGAACGTAATCGGCGTCTAGCTCCTTGGCCTGAGTGGATTTAATTAACACTGCACCTGCCAGTGCTCCGGTACCAAACACCGTAGCCTGAGGGCCTCTGAAAATCTCAACCTGCTGGGAATCAAACAGCAGTGCAGCAGCGCCAAGTCCGGTAAAGTCAAAATCGTCTACCATAATGCTCACCGATGGATTAATCGGTTCGGCGTACTGGCTTCGCTCGCCAATGCCGCGAATCTGCACAAAGCGTCCCCGCGAGGCACCTGTTGCAAAATTTACGTTTGGCGCAATGCGTAGTAAGTCTTCAATGTGCATAGCCTGACGGCTTTGAATACGTGCATTATCGATGATTGACGCACTGGCGCTCAGTTGAGCGAGGGCCCGCTGATGGAAGTCGCCGTATACGGTGACTTTTTCGATGTCTTGTTGTTCAGCAGCTAAAGCGCCGACAGATAAACTCAGTAAAGATAAAGAAAACAGAGTTTTAGGTAATTTCATACTGGATCTCTTGTGCAATGATGACCAAAAGATCCGGCTTTTAACGGCAGGTGATAAGGCTTGATTGTAACCATCCCTACGCCGGTATTATCCGGATCAGGTTTAAGGGTTCCCATATCATGGATCTCAGCCGTTTCCGGCACCCCTTGGTGAATGCATTATGAATGCGCGATGGAGTCTACCAAGACTTTAGAGATTTGCAACTGTTTAACAGATTGTTACGAAGAGGATTTTTCAGCAGAAATAAGAACGCCCACCGTGACGTGGTGGGCGTTACTTAATTGCTCCCGGATAAAGAGCTTTATACAGACCGGCGGTGACGACGCCAGCCTGTTATGCCGAGTCCGAGTACTGCCAGCGACAATGCGGTTGGCGCGCTAACCTCAGACAACGTCATATCCCTAAAACGTACTTGTGTGTTGCCACACTCAATATCACAGTCGTTTACCAGTACGATATGGGTAAAACTGCCACTCAGGTAGTTATCCAGCTCAATTGAGAAACGCTGCCAGCGATCGTTGGTATAAGAAAAATCGTCCAGTCCCCAGTTCTGCGTGCCAACCAGGTTAAACGACTGGCTGGAAACCGCGTCAGTCTGACCGCCGGAGAAATCAGCGAAGAACAAACCACCAATTTCAGGTAGTGACGTAGGTACGCCCCGGGCTTCACCGCCATCGCCAATGCGCTGGAATAAACGGAATTTAAAATCCAGCGTGTAGTTGGTCAGCGGATCGTCCAGATTAACTGAATCAATACCAAACGTATCTTCCAAATCAATGGCAAACCAGGAATCTGAGTAGATTCGAATCGCGCCATTGTTTTGTACAAAATAATCACTGTCGACGTTGTTCTGACGGCTCATGCCTTCAAATGTAGCGGTATCAAAGTCCACATCGTAATTGATAACACCAGCGTTGGCAGAGGCTGCCATACCGCAGGCGACGATTACTGAACATAATTTACTGGCCAACTTCATGTTTTAATCCTTAACTACTAATCAATACGTAAAAACTGTACTGACTCTGAGTAACCCGGCCACCTTTGGAACTCAAAGGCCCGTGGCTTTCCGTCCTTGCTTCACAACAAGTTTGGCTTTGTGCATCATCAAACTTCGGGATTAATGGTAACGCAGAAGAAAAATCAAAATAGGACACATTTTATCGAACTATAGGACAATTTTGTCCGTCCTCACTTAACAGCCGGACAAAAGTCGTTATTATGGTGGGAGAATCGCAAGGGATATAAAATTTGATATGTCTGTTACCTATACAGGAACGTTTTGGTCAGCCGTTACACGGGCGTTATTATCATTACGCCGGGATAAGAGCCTGACAATGGAAGATGAGGCTACCGCGCTATCGGCGCTTGGCAATATTGAAAGCGGTGATTATCCGATTACGGCCCTGAATGAAAAGTTAGCATTGTTGAGCAAGAGTGACTCTCCACAAAAGATTGGCCAGTCCTTACTCGGCTATCTTGATTTTAACAAGATGGGCACCTTTCACTGTTTTTTATCCATGGCCCGCGATATCAACGCAGCCCTGGATGCTTTGCATACCTTCGACACCCCTTTATTTGAAGCGTCAGAAGAGATTCAAATCAATAAAACAGAAAACCAGGTAACACTTACTGTAAAAGCCGGCATCCTGGCGGATATGGAGCCTTTTATGGTGGCTTTTCTGCTGGCGCTGTTTCGTCACCTGGCCGGTCGAAATTTCGATTTTAACCAGGTTGAACTCGTTCACGAACATCCCGGGTGGTTATTAGCCTCGGTGAGTGAGGCTCACTGCAGCCACCACCATCCTGCACTGGCTGTTACTTTTGATGCCCGCTGGTTAGCCAGCCCATCGTTTTTTTACAGCCCAAAACTGCAACTGGTACTGGTCAAAAACCTGCAACCTGCCGGTGAAGGGGGCTTTAAACAAGATTTAGTCGATGCGTTTAAACAGTTTGATACCCCTGCCAGAATTCGCTCTGAAGCGGTTGGCGAACTGTTGGGCATGTCTGAGTCGGTGTTTCGGCGCAAACTCAAACAGGAGAAGCTGTCTTTCAGCGCCCTGCTAAAATCGCATATTCACGAACGCAGCATAAATGGTTTACTGAGCGGCGAGAAAGTGGATGTGCTGGCTGAGTCACTGGGCTTTTCCGATCGCCGTTCCTTCGACCGCAGTTTTAAGGAGTTTACCGGCATAAGCCCTGGACAGTTACGTCAGGTCGGAAGCCGACTGAGATTCCAGCGGGGTAACCAGGCACTGATCGAAGTAACCGAAAATCTGCCACCCTTGCCGGAAACCATCAGCCATATCGTGAATCTGTCTGATGAACAACTTACCGTGAGCCGACTGGTAAAGCTCATCGAGCCAGACCCGGTATTTCTGGCTCACATCATTGGTAAAGCCAGCAAAGCGCTCTACGGATCCGTGCCGCAGTCTCTTGAACAAGCTATTGGCCGCAACCTCGGCGTTAACAACGTGAGAAACCTCGCGGTGTTATTTGCCGCCCAGCAATATCTCACAGTACAAAGTGTACACCCGAATATCGAGCGGCTGATTGACGCTATGCTGTTAAGCAATGCCTTATTTGAAACTTTATTTGCCAGCGAATACAGCAGCGACGATAAAGCCCTTATAGCCCAGCTCACCCTGTTTGGTCCGCTGGCCTTATTGTTGATATTTCATACCGAACATTTGGATGCCTCATTGTTTTTTGAACAGTGGCAGAACGCTTCCAGTTTTGACGAATTCCAGTCTGCACTGGCTGCAGAACATAACCTGTGCCTGTATGGCGCCTCGTCGCTGTTGTTGGTCAGATGGGGCTTTACCAGTAAGGTAAATCAAACTTTGTGGCGGTTGTGTCAGGAACCGGATGCAAAAGTGAATCAACGGATCCGCTGTTGTCATGAACTGGCCTTTAACAGTTTGTGTTTTAATCAGGCCCAAATTCACGACGAACAACTCGCTGACGTACTGTCAGAACAGCAGCTAACCGAGGCCATAGAGCTCCTGGCAAATTGGTAATGTACTACTAATGATTGTGGCTGCATTGGTGGCCACTCCACAAACAGGTACAATAGCGATTTTACGTGATGACTTTTTGCTCCTATGCCCACCGCGAAAACGTTAACCGCACTATCCAACTGGAATACTGCGCTCGTACAGACTCTCAATGCTCACCGCCAACTGCTGGTAGTGAGCGGTTCTGCGCATTACTGCAAAGACGTTGTCGACCAATTAACACAACAATATCGTGACCAGGAAACCCTGCTTCTGGGTACATTTCTTTACCCAGGCAATAACTCACTAAATATCGCCGCCTACCGACACGTTCTTGGTGCCGAATACAGTCTGGCAATTGTTGATACCTTTGATGCCTTTCGTCCTAATGCTGTTCTGGCCGTTGCCGGGACGGTTACTCAGGGTGGTCTGATGGTTATATGCTGTCCGGACTTTAACCAATGGCCCGTTTACCGCGAGGCATCTACCGGCCACTATTTAAGTTACGGGGAACAACTGCAATTCAGTCAACTGCGGGCTGCTATTCTGATGCAGTTCGGAGATACGTCAAACGTTGCCATATTACGCGAGAATTACGCGCCGGAGTTGCCTGAACTAAATTCTGCACAACCACCGGTGGCTCCCCCTTCTCCATTCAAATCGGAAGAACAACAGCGCCTGTTCAACCTTATAACCGGCGGCCAACCTATAGGAAGCGCATTGCTCACTGCCGACCGTGGCAGAGGTAAATCAACCCTGTTGGGCATAATTGCCGGGCACTATATGGCCACACAAGCACAGTCTGTGATTATCACCAGTCGTTATGCAGAGTCAGTAAATCAGGTGTTTACCGGGGTTCTGTTAACCTGCCCTCAGGTGACACAGATCGATCGGCATCAGGTTTCATTTAATGAACTGACATGCCGATGGCTCCCCCTTGACCACCCTTTGCTGACCAATATCACCGATTCAACATTATTACTTATTGACGAAGCCGCTAGCATTCCGGTGCCGCAGCTCACCGCACTTTGCAATCAGGCAAAGCACCTGTTGCTTAGTACTACAGTACGAGGCTATGAAGGGTCTGGAAGAGGCTTTATCACCCGCTTTATCCCCTGGCTTAAGCAACACCGGCCGGATATTCACCATTACGAATTGCAGACTCCGATTCGCTGGTATGAAGGCGACCCGCTGGAGCGATTCTGGTATCGCGCGCTATGTATGGACACAACTGTTTTAGCTAATGGTGAAGTCGAACCTGAAGAAACTCTCTGCAGCAGCACTATCTGCTATGAGGCGCTTGATAAGGGACAGTTCGATAGCTCCACTAATCGCCAGTTGCTCCCCCTGCTCATGCAAGCTCACTATCAGACCACTGCCGATGAGTTGGTACGCCTCTACGACTCGCCTGCAAATAATACGTTACTGGCAATTCGCGACAATGAAGTAATTGGTGTACTAAATTATCAGCAGGAAGGCGGAGCATTGCTCAGAGACGTTGCAAATGATATTGCCTGCGGCGCCAGACGGGTAAACGGACACCTGTCAGCCCAGGGTTTAAGCATGCTTTTAGCATCTTCAGCTATGGCGACTGCAAGCTACTGGCGTATTAACCGAATCGCAGTTCTACCCCGGTTCAGACGCAAAGGTATCGCCACCACATTAATTAACAGTTTGCTGCAACAGGCAAAAACTGCGGGAGTGGACGCACTGACTACTTCTTATGGTGCAACGCCTTCTTTGACGGCCTTTTGGAATGCAAATGACTTTGTGCCCACCAAACCGGGATTAAAACGTGACGCCTCAAGTGGTGAATACAGTTTACTCATGTTTCTGCCATTGAGTCAGTTGATGCTTGATGTTCAGGCGCTTATTGCACAGCGTTTTAGCCAGGAGTTATTGCTCCACCCTGCAGCGGAGACTTTTGGCTGTCAGGCTCCTTTTTCACCTTTTGCGGTGAACGAAAGTATTCGAGCGTGCACTTTAGCCATACTGGAGCAGGTTATTAACGGCAGCAGAAGTCTTCAGCATGCCCGTGGCAGTGTTGCGTGGCTGCTTGAAACACAATCAGAGGCAATTACGGACAACGAGAGCAAGGCTGTGCTAGAGGACTTTGTGGCAAACAGTAACAAACTCATTACCCTTACTGAGCGGTACAGGCTCAGCGGCAAACGTGAAACGGAGCGTTTCATCTCCAGCCATATTGGTCGTGTACTTACCCGGTAAGAACAATAAAGAATGAGGATGACAGAGATAAAAAAAGCGCCCTTAAGGCGCTTTTTTCTATTAGATATTAATACCGCGGTTTTTCGCTTTTTGCTTGATGTAAGGTTCCCAGGCATTCGCATTTCTGCGTAATGTCTTGTCCTTTTTCGCTTCCTTAATATGCTCGTAGGCTTGTTTAAAGTCTCCGGCATAGAAGTTAGCTTCCATTAAGCTAAAGTGAACTTTGCCCGGGTCTTCTACGCCACGTTCCAGAGCTTTAGAAAGAGCTGTAATAGCACCTTTGTAATCCTCTGCAACCAGCAGCAGTACACCCTGCTTACGGTAAAATTCTGGATCAGACGACATTTCTGCCGCTTGCTGATAATACTGTGCAGCAGTTTCGTACTCCATCGCCTGGTGATAGCTGTTCGCTACAGACGCCAGATTATCTGCTGTTTTCTCAATCTTACCGTTCGCAATATTCTCCGCCAGCACCTTGGCTGAGCGATAAGGCATATTGTTTGTTGCATACAACTGAGACAACATTTTTATCAGGTTAGGTTTTTCTAAAAAGCCTTGGTCATAAGCAATTTCTAATGTCGCCAAAGACTTTTTATAGTCTTCGATCATCAGATAGAACTGACCTAACTGAACCCACCACTTACCTTCTTCAGGGAACGTATTAACGATGTCCTCAGCAACCCCAACGGTTTCTTTGTACATCTTACGCTCATAGTACGAAGATAACTTCAGTACGTATGGGTTTTTGTTTGGCTCTTCATACAACGCGATAGCTTTGTTAGCTGGATCGATAAGCTTGTCGTATTGCTTCAGCTCATAAAAAGCATTGGCCATACGGGTGTAAACTTCAGGGTCTTCTTTACAAGTAAAGTCCAGATATGCCTGATAGTACTTAACCGCTTGTTCGTATTCCTTTTCCTGCAGACTAAGGTCAGCAACCAGCTTGAGCGTTTGCGAGTGCTCAAGGTCGTTTAACACCTTAGTTTCTACCGACGACACTAACAGCTCCAGGGCTTTTGGCCCCATGCCATCTTTAGTCGCCATGATGTTACCGAGGAAACGGTTTACATAAGCTTTGTCAAAGTCTTCTTTCGCTTCAATCTCAGACAGGATTGTGATCGCGTCATCAATCAGGTCTTCGTTGTACGCTTCAAAAGCCTTTTGTACTTTTTTACCTACACGCTCACCAACCAGGTTGGTTGTACCTTTCTCGTAGCCTGGACACACTACCGGTGCCGAGCTTTGAGCTGCTGCTGGCAACGCAATAGCTGAGCCCAGAGTGAATGCCGCTACTACCAGTGACTTTTTAAACATTGTGGATTTCAACATGATTATTGCTCCAGTTTAAAGTCTAGTTGTACAAACATATTTGGTTGCTTAACAGGCTTACCGTCAACGATCTTAGGCTTGTATTTCCACTTCGCCAGAGCACGACGGGCTTCACGGTCAAAGATACGCTTAGGTTCTGCATCGATTACATCGATGTCATCAACCGAGCCATCTTCCATGATAGTAAACTGAAGCTTAACCCAGCCTTCTTTACCATCACGTGCTGCCTGCGGCGGGTACTTAGGATCGATACGAACGATAGGTGTCGCATCACCATCACTCTGCATCGCACCAACACCACCAATGTTTACACCAACACCACCGGTATCAACACCTGGAATATCCAGGCTGAATCCGTCTGCATCCGGCTCAGCTTCTTCCGGCTCAACAGGCTCCATTTTAGGCGGCTGTTGTGGCGGCGGAGGAGGAGGTGGCGGAACACGGGTACGTGTTTGCGTATCCTCTTCTGGCGGCTGCATAACGATATCGATAACCGGTGCATCCGGAATTTCATCAACCGGACGCGCTGAGTTTTCAATAAGTTTAGCCATTACTACGAACAGACCAAATGCTACTGCTGCACCGATGACTATAGAGGCGATAATTCTACCCATACTAGTTCCTCGCTGCTACTGCAATACGGTCAATGCCTGCGGCTTTAACCTGGTCCATAACTTCAACAACCACCCCGTGTTTAGCCTTAATATCAGCTTGTATAAACACATAATCAGTTGGTTGCTCCGTAAGTAATCGCTCTAAGTTTGCCCTGACGCTGTCAACAGACACCTCGCGTTTATCTAACCAGACATCGCCATCTTCGGTGATCGCAATGAAAATGTTAGCATTTTTATGTAAGAACGCTCGGCTCGCATCGGGCTTGTTAACTTCTATACCGGCTTCCTTAACGAAAACCGTTGTCACGATAAAGAAGATCAGCATGATGAATACGATGTCCAGCATGGGCGTCATATCAATCGCTGCATCTTCCTCTTCGGTTCTGACTTTTCGAGCCATAATCTCTCTCTCTAATGATACGGCAAGCTATCAACTAGCTTTTCCCGCGCAATCTTAACCTTCGCCTCGAGACGAGTACTGATAAACAGCCCTGACAGCGCCGCGACCATTCCCGCCATTGTCGGGATAGTTGCCATCGAGATACCACCCGCCATAAGACGTGCGTTACTCGTACCTTGCGTTGCCATAGTCTCAAACACGCTGATCATCCCAGTTACAGTACCCAGTAGTCCGATTAACGGACACATAGCTACCAGGGTTCGAATGATAAGCATTCTGGCGTTCAGGTTATCTGAAGCCTCGGAGATCCACGCTTCACGGATTCTATGCGCATACCATGACTTAGTATCTGCACGAGCGTTCCAATCCTGAATAATTTGCTTTTTCATTTTTGGAAACACTGACGTCAAATACCAGTAGCGCTCAATCATTAATACCCACATGAGAAAGAGCGCGGCAGCAACAGCGTATAACACGTCACCGCCGGTAGCGATAAAGTCCCTGACCGATTCCCATAATCCAATCAGGTAAACCATATTATGCTTTCTCCGACTCTGCGTGAGCAGCAATGATGCCTGCAGTCTGCTCGTCCAGGATATGAACGATTGACTTGCTCTTAGAGGCAACGATGCTGTGCGTCAAGATTAATGGCAGCGCTGCAATAATACCTTGCGCGGTAGTTACAAGTGCCATAGAGATACTTCCTGCCATCATACGTGGGTCACCAGTACCGAACAGTGTGATGGTTTGGAAGGTAGCGATCATACCTAGTACTGTACCTAACAGACCCAGCAGAGGTGCAATTGCCGCAAAGATTTTGATTACGTTAATGCCAGAGTCGATGCTTGGCAGTTCACGCAGTATAGCTTCATCCAGTTTCAGTTCCAGGTTCTCAGCGTCAACGTTTTTGTTTTCACTGTAAACTTTCAGGATTCGACCCAGAGGGTTTTTGTCTGAAGGAGCTGAAGGATTTTTAAGCTGTGAACGGATCTTACCACCAATCAGAGTCAGGGTGATCAGTTTGTACAGACCGATTAACAGGCCAATTGCCAGCATACCAGTGATTACGTAACCTACTACGCCACCAGCGTGATAACGCTCAGACATAGTTGCTTTCTGCTTCAACAGACCTAAGATTTGGCCGCGTGAAGGGTCAGCATAAAAAGGTACGAAACCTGAAGTTGCTTCGCGTGCATCTTTAGCAGCAGAAACCAGGTAGCCGTCTGGCTGACGACCAAGAGGCTGAACGATGTCGTTCTCGTCGTCGTAAGTCAGGTAACCTTCGTCACCTACTAAGTTAAATGTACCAACACGCAGAACTTCTTGTGAGTTAGTACCACCGTCCAGGTTAATTACGTCAGTAGTAAATTTAACTACTGAACCCTGTTCAGTCATTTCAGTTTGCAATGAAATCCACAGCTCTTCCAGTTCGTCGATGTTAGGAAGACCTTTAGATTCTTCAGACATACGAGCCAGGAATTCGTCACGGCCAGGATACTGAGCACTTACGATTGACGTTGCGATACGGCCGTAAGCTTCAGATGATGCCTGACGTACCACACCGAACATTTCACCTAAAGTACCGGTAGCCTGTTCTAGTTCCGCTGCTTTTTCGTTCAACGTTACTTCGTTGTCAGAAAATTGTTGTTGCAGACGATTACCACGGTCTTCTTCAGCTTTTAATTCAGACTGAGCTTTACGCAGTAAGGCTTGCTTGTCGGCACGAGCAGATTGGAATTCTGCTTCGCGCTGTGCGTTGATTTTTGCTTCAGAGGCACGGTTTTCTTTCACAGTGTTCAGCAGGTCTTGCAGAGTTGCAGGCTCCTGAGCTACCGCAGTAGAAGACATAACCGCTACCGTCGCAGCGGCGAGTAGAGATTTAAATACTGGTTTCATTAACGCTTACTCCGCTGCTTTAATTGGAAGTTTGAGAAGTTCAGCCGGGATCAGGCCGTTAGCCATTTTCACAGCATCGTTAACAGAGCCCAGGTATTCATCACCAAGAGCTTCCCAAGAACGGGTGTCATTGTTCCAAACCCAAGCGTGTTTTTGGTCCAAAGACAAAGCAAGCATTGCAGTACGGCCCAGGTTAAAGAAGTCAACGGTTACTTCAGTACCGTTGTCATCCAGAGTACCCTGGTAAGACGCGATGCGCGTGCCGTATTCGGTTTCGATTAGGTATGCATCAAGCACCTGACGGAACTGCTCGGAAACGGTTACATTCGAGTTAGCCATCAGGTCGCGCAGTCTTTCGATACGCTCTTTACGCTCTTCAAGACGAATTGGAACGTCCAGCTCGATGAATTTCTCAAGGCTGTCGATCATACGGAACATCAGAGGAACGATACCTTGTTTGGTATCTTCGATGCTGTCGATTTGCTTTTGTAAAGAATCGATACCACGCTGCTGGTCAGCAACCAGGCTTGCCAGGTAATCGTTGTAGATCTTCAGGTTTTCAGTTTCATCAACAACACCACGGTATTCTACTAACAGATCTTGTGACTGCTCGAAGAGTGAGTTGATTTTTTCCTGAGATTTCGCTGCAGCCGCATGAATCTTTGCTTCTTCTTTATGAAGATCGCTCAGATTCGTTGCAGAGACGACTGCGCTACCAGTCAGTGCGAATGCACCCATCATAGTAGAAGCAATAAGAGTTCTCTTGCTCATTTTGGACATAGTTCCCAACCAATTTCTTATTTGAATCCTTGCGACTTGTAATAAAAATACTGCTTCGCAAGGGGCGTATAAAATTTATCTATATTTAGGAAGGTAGTATTTGCCATACTGACACCAATACTACGAACGTCTTATAGTCACACGAGATCAATAAGGGAGTCAAGTAACAAGCTCTTTACACCCCGGATATCGCGTTGCGTTTGCTCAGTGATTAAACAAATCGACTGTTCAACATGTGTTATAAAACTTTCGAAAGTGTAAATAAATTACAAAAGTTTCACAACAACAGTTAATCGATTATTAATTTCTGACGGCAAAGTCCGACCAGATTTGATTTCGGCCGATAGCTGACAGTTACTAACATAACCTGTTAATCATCTGAATTTGGCATTAAAAACGCCCTGTGTTGCATCCTGAGCGACATTATCTCTGTCTTATCATTATTATTGCTGCATCCCTATTCAGCAATTCAATAAACATAGTGCAATCCGAGCACCCTATTCTAAGCATACTTATGTTGTATCTTTACAATACTTTAGGCTTAGATGTTCGGGAAAAGTGGCGTGTGAGAAGCGATACACTGGTCGTAAAATCGCTTCACTGGTGCTATTACACGGCGCCATGTTTATTTAAACGCCGAAAAACGGATATTGCGCAGATGTGCTGGTCGTATCTCCGGGCGGCATCCCCGTGTACTGTCATTTATTGATTTCCATCCACATCAACATTTATCGTTACATAGCTTGAAGTCATTGGGGATGCTGTTGGTCTATGTTTTTCGGGTATACGACGTAAGCAGTCGCTATATATAGCTATGCATAAAAAGTCGGCTCTTTTAACAATAAACAGTGACCAGGGAAAGGTAATAGCAATACAGATGAGTTCTATTGGTTAAGTAAAAGGGTGTTCATTTTTGCCATTCCTGGCTTTTGTAAGAAAGCTATTCCACGCTTGTTGTTACTATTATTGGTCTGGCTGATAATCTAACACAAACAAGCCACCTCTTTACGTTGTGAATTGTGCAATCGAGTAGGAGGGAGTTTTACAACTCCCGTCCTCTTATATGGACTCCCTGAAGT
>DDJQ01000156.1 GCA_002339125.1 Alteromonadaceae bacterium UBA2620 | reverse complement strand
AGTTAATTAGGTGCGGAATGACGGATATCATACAGTTTTTGCAACAATCCCGGAGCAAATATAGCTTGGAATAGCAACTCTTCCTGACCGAAGCGAAAGGCTTTCAGGTTAGAGGATTTACCATCCTAATAAAATTTTAAAAAAAATTGTGAGATTTATTTCACGGCTGCGAATCATTAGATATATAACAATTTGCAGGTAAAGGTTTTGGGTTTGTGACGATTAGCTAAAGCCCATAAGTTTGTATGATAATCAATCAACGCTAGGCAGAAATGAGTTTACTCTCAGTTAATAGGACGGATACAGCAGGCCATGAATAGGTTTAAAGTTAAATGAGCGTTGATCGGCATGGGATGTACCTAGACATCATAGAAAAGCACAAGGGCATTGTGTTTAAAGTTGCACGCGCTTACTGCAGTAATGAGTTTGACCGGGAAGATTTAGTTCAGGAAATTCTCGCCCAAATCTGGCGTTCATTAGATACCTACAATAACGGCTTTAAAATTACGACCTGGATGTATCGAGTGGCACTTAACGTTGCAATATCGTTTTACAGGAAAGACAAAACAATTGCTTACAAGCATTCCGAAATGGAAGACAAGTTACTTAGTTATGACATGGAAACTGAAAGAGAAAATGCACAGAGCTTGAGTGAGTTATACGCATTCATAAACGGACTCAACGATATAGATAAAGCGGTATTGTTGATGTATTTAGAAGGTGAAAGCCAGTCTGAAATCGCCGCTAATTTAGATATTACGATTGCTAATGTCTCCACCAAAATCAGTCGAATTAAACAGAAGTTAAAGGCGAAAGCGTCTTAAACAGACGAGGTACTCAGGTATGAATTTAGATCAAATGCAGTCTATGTGGCAGGCACATAGTGAAAAGCTGGACGAGTGTATGAGTCTGAATCAAACATTGCTTCAGAAGATACAGGCTGAAGGTAACAAAAGTGAGTTGAACAAGCTCATTTTGACAAGAGCGATAGAAGGCACTGTATTTTTTTGCATTGTCCTTTCTTTGGGGAGCTACGTAGCCTCGTCCTGGGGGTTAACTGCACCGGTGGTATCCGCCGTTGTTCTCAATATATTTGCAATAGTGGGACTAGCCGGGAGCATTGGCCAAATCGCGCTGTTGAAAAAGGTAGATTTTTCTAAATCGATGAAAGAAACGCTGAATGATCTTATTGCCGTCAGAACGCATAGTTTGAATGTTTTTAAACTGCTAATCCTATCTGCACCTTTTTACATGGCCTATGTATTTCTGGGCTACGACCTGTTTTTTGGCGTTGATTTATTCTCATTAATGTCGGCAGAAACAACCATTAGATTTTCAGTGATTGCCCTGATATTTGGGCTTCTGGCGGCGCTGCTTATCAATAAGCTCAAGCCAGAAAACAGGGACAATAAGTTAATTGGTTGGCTTTATCAGGAAATATCCGGCCGCAGGTTAACGCATCTGTTAGACCAATTCGAAAATATGGAAAAAGGCTGAGTTGTAGTGGCCATTAAATTGTTCTTATCAAGGCACATCAGGCCGGAAATGGCGATAAAAAGCGATGTTGGGTTTGATTCGTATTTTCTCAATGGTAGTTCGGCGTTACGGGATTAGGTTGCTTTGACCATACGCAGTCATTTTAACCAAAGTTTTAATGAGTTTTATCAAAGGAGTTAATTATGAGCGGTTTAGTAATTGGTGGTGTGGTAGTTGTCATGAGCGTAGTAATAGTTGCTATAGCAGCGTCAAAACGTAAAGAATAGTTACTGTTATAGAGTTATTGAGTTAATAATGACCTAACAAGTCGATCAACGGTATATTTAAAGCTTGGCACCGCTGCCGTTGGTCGCAGATTATACTCAAGGTTACTCTGCCCGTTATGCGGGCCTGATTTTATAAACTGTGTTGAATTGCATGGCATACAGGGAGGTGGGTAAATTTTGACTGACAGCGTAATAAACTGGGTTGGTTTTACCATACAGGGAGAGTGTAAAAATATCTGTGTAAGTGGCATTCTTAACCTGTTGAAAGGAAATGTAGAATGCCAATATCAGACAAACTTATCGATCAACTGCTAGAAGGTTGTGATTCACCCGATGACATCCTCGGCGAAGCCGGATTACTTAAGCAGCTCACCAAAAAGGTGGCAGAGCGAGCGTTAAACGCCGAGATGGAGCAACATCTCGGTTACGCTAAACATGCACCGGAAGGTAAAAATTCCGGCAACTCTAGGAACGGTAAATCTAGTAAAAAAGTGCGTTCAGTTCATGGCGAAATAGAGCTGGATATCCCGCGAGATCGCAGCGGTAGTTTCGAACCCAAGCTCATCAAAAAGGGCGAGAAGCAGCTTAATGGTTTCGATGACCGGATAATCTCGCTGTATGCGCGTGGCATGACAACACGCGATATTCAGGCGCATTTCGAGGAATCCTACGGCGTAGAAGTCTCTCCAACCTTTATCTCTCAAGTTACCAATGAAGTAATGGATGAGGTAAAGCAATGGCAACAACGTCCGCTAGATGCGCTATATCCTGTCGTTTACCTGGATTGCCTGGTGGTACGCAGTCGCGACTCTGGTGCGGTACAGAACAAATCGGTTTACCTGGCTCTCGGTATCAACACCGATGGTGAAAAAGAGCTGTTAGGCTTGTGGATGGCACAAACCGAAGGCGCTAAATTCTGGTTGTCTGTGATGAATGAACTTAAGAATCGTGGCGTGCAGGACATCTTCATCGCTTGTTGTGATGGCCTGAAAGGCTTCCCTGAAGCCATCGAGGCCGTTTACCCGAAAGCACAGGTACAGCTGTGTATCGTGCATCAAATTCGCCACTCGCTGCGCTATGTTAACTGGAAACAGCGCAAGGTCATTGCCGCTGACCTAAAACGAATTTACGGTGCCGCAACTCTGGCCGAAGCGGAACTGGCCCTGGCAGAGTTCGCTGAAAAATGGGATGACCAACACCCAACGATTAGCCTGTCCTGGCGCAATAACTGGGCACGTCTGAGCGTCTTCTTCGACTATCCGCCGGAAATCCGTAAGGTCATTTACACGACAAATGCCATCGAGTCCCTGAACGCGAGTCTGCGGAAAATTACCAAAACCAGACGGTCGTTTCCGACTGACGATTCAGTGATGAAAATATTGTATCTGGCACTTCACCAGATATCGAAGAAGTGGACAATGCCAATAAGAGATTGGAAAGCGGCCATGAGTCAGTTTATGATTATGTACAGTGACCGCGTATCACTATGATAAACAGCCACTTACACAGAAGATCTTACAATCTCCATACAGGTCATTGGCTTACTGTTAATTACAAGGCTATGTTCGGATTAACTGT
>DDJQ01000161.1:1792-10455 GCA_002339125.1 Alteromonadaceae bacterium UBA2620 | reverse complement strand
ACGAAAGATCAACAGCCCCTAGCAATAAGTTCAATCCCGCTCAGCTCATCGGATTGCTACCATTCAAAAATTGAACAACACTGGGTTTTTATCAGGGCAAAGTGCTGGGTGTATTGTGAGAAGTCGGCTTTACGTTATATTAATCCTGCAATTGTGTAGCCTGTTGGCTTGTGGTGCTTTATCTGTAAAAGAGGCGGAAGCTGCTAACCCGTCTTTCAAAGACATTCGCTTTATTACCCATAGTCCTTTCTTATTTGATGTCACTGAACAGTGAACAGCCACCCCAAAGTCCGATGAAGGCAGCGCATATGGCATTGTTTAGGCAAATGAAGTTTAAACCCTCCGTTGAGCTTACCGTTACGTCACGGATTATTGCGGCTCTGTCGGAGGAGGCGCCGGCCTGTGCATTTATGATAGTTAAAAGCCCCGAACGTGAGGCGGCCTTTGATTTTAGTTTACCCACCGATTACCTGCTTTCGCACCGGTTATACCAAACCACTGATACACCGCCGCTACCGGCCGAGCTATTGAACGACGATAATGAGCTGGTCAGCCTCAGGTCTCTGTTTAGTTACTATCCTCAGCGTAAGCTTATTCTGCTCAAAGACCGCTCCCATGGCGCTTTGCTGGATGCCCAGATTGCTGATTTTCCCGACAGCGTGAAATACTATCGTTGGGGCAGTCATCAGTATGACTGCGATATTCAGATGCTGGTCAGAGAGCGGGGAGAGTATATTCTTGCCTATCTTTACGACATACAGCGAGAAGCGCAAAACTACCCGGAAACTACCTTTCAGAGCGCCGCTATTGCCGGCGATTCAGCAATTAAAACCGGTCATATGATGTGTAACGGTAATCCTGCTACGGCGGATTTTCTTTCTACGGTTAATGATGCGTTGCGTAAGCTTTATCACCAGTTGGTGTTTCTTGATGCCCACCTTAAATTTAACGATCCCTCGGCTCACGATGCGTTAAGACTAGGGCTAAAAAAGCTACAGCAGTTGTAGAGTTGTAGGAATATCGACAAAAAAGCCGCGCAGGAGCGCGGCTTTTTTAGATCATGGCGTGGCTTAACCGGTATTACGCATACCAATAGCAATACCACTGATGGCAACCATCATAGCTTTATCCAGCGTGGCATCGTGCTCGTCTTCTTCTAACTGACGCAGACGCGATAACAACTCGATTTGCAGGAAGTGCAGAGGTTCAAGGTACTGAGCACGAATATTCATCGACTCTTTACCTTGCGGATCAGCTTCCATGATATCGGTCTGACCGTTGATATCTAACTGCAGCTTGATTGCTTCCTGCAGCTCCGCGCGCAAACCTTCACCAAAGTGTTTGAGTTCATCGGGCACCAGGCGGGCATCGTACTCAGCGCTGATCCGCGGATCGGCTTTTTGGAAGACCATGTCCAGCATAGACAAACGCGACTGGAAGAAGGGCCAGTTTTCACGCATTTCCTGTAGCTTCTCGTGGTTACCTTCCTGACGAACGGCTTCAATGGCTTTCATACTGCCTAACCAGGCTGGCAGTACCAGACGGGTTTGCGCCCAGGCAAAAATCCATGGAATCGCACGCAGGCTTTCGATACCGCCAGTTGGCTTACGTTTGGCAGGACGACTACCTAACGGTAATTTACCCAGTTCCTGCTCAGGTGTAGCCACTCTGAAATAAGGAACAAATTCCGGATCCTGGCGGACTACGCCACGATAGAAATCCCGACCCTTAGCGGCCATGGCTTTCATCAGTTCACGCCACTCGTCTTTGGGTGCAGGTGGTGGGAACAACATGGCTTCTATAATCGCACTGGTGTAAATACCCAGGCTGCGCTTGGCCAGTAACGGCATACCAAACTTATAACGGATGGTTTCACCCTGTTCGGTGACCCGGAAACCACCGTCCAGTGAACCCGGCGGTTGCGAGTGGATAGCAGCGTGCGCCGGTAAGCCGCCACGACCAATTGTACCGCCGCGACCATGGAACAGGGTTAGCTTAATGTCGAATTCCTCAGCCAGCGCAACCAGCGCTTCCTGAGACTCATACTGCGCCCAGCCTGCGGCAATGGCGCCGGCATCTTTGGCGGAATCAGAATAACCAATCATAACAAACTGCTTTCCCTGGATATAACCACGATACCAGTCGATGCTCAGCAGTTTACGCATCACGATAGGTGAGTTATTCAAATCGTCCAGGGTTTCAAACAGTGGTGCTACCGGCATTGGCCAGTCAACGCCCATTTCCTGCAGCAGTAACTGTACGGCCATCACGTCAGACGCTTCACTCGCCATGGAAATGGTATAGATACCAAAGCCATGCTTACTGTGGCTGGCAATCACCTTACAGGTATCCAATACTTCCTTCACATCTTCTGAAGGTTCCCAACAACGCGGGAACAGTGGGCGCTTGGAGCTTAACTCGCGCAGCAGGAAGGCTTGCTTATCGGCCTCGCTCCAGTGTGCGTAGTCGCCTAGACCAAGATAGCGAGTTACTTCGCTTAGCACATCAGCGTGACGCTGAGAGTCCTGACGGACGTCCAGGCGTAACAGATGCACACCAAAACATTTAACGCGGCGGATAGTGTCGAGCAGCATGCCGTTGGCGGTTACTTCCAGGCCCGACTCGCAGAGTGAGCGGTAGCACATCAGCAGTGGTTCTAACAGTTCATCGTTAGATGCAATCCACTCACTGGAATCATAGGGGCGACCATTGAAGAAATCGTAAATACCGTCTCGGGTATCTGCACAGCGTTTCACCAGCGGGCGTAAAAGAGCGCGGTATGGCTCGTATTGTTCGCCTACGGCATCTTTCAATTCATCGTTGCAATCGTTCATCGACAGCTCAACCTGCAGACGATCAAGATCGATGGTCAGCAGTTTAGCGGCACGGCGACGGGCCAGCAGCAGTACTTCTTCGGTGACCTTGGCGGTAACAAACGGGTTACCGTCACGGTCGCCGCCCATCCACGAACTAAAGTGAATGGGGGCTGCATCGATTGGCAGTTTGACGTTGTAATCCTGTTGCAAGCGCTCATCCAAATCGCGCAGAAACTCAGGAACCGCATCCCACAGCGAGTTTTCGATGACTGAGAAGCCCCAGCGTGCTTCGTCAACCGGGGTAGGGCGTACCGAACGAATCTCCTCGGTGTGCCAGGCCTGGCTGATTAAGTCGGCAATGCGGGTTTCCAAACGTTTACGCTCGGTATCGCTTAATTGCTCGTGGTGAATGCTCTTTAAGCAATACGCCAACTCTTTGTGCTTGTGAATAAGGGTGCGACGGAATACTTCGGTAGGGTGGGCAGTAAGCACCAGATCGATGTCCAGCTTAGCCACCGCTTCTTCCACTTCAAGCGCACTCAGTTCCGCCTTATCGAGATGTGAAAAAAGTGAGTCGATGGATGCGTCGACATCCAGACCGGCGTTGTATTCCTGCTCGGCGATATTGCCCAGGTTGAGAAACTGAGCGAATGCTCTTGCTACTACCAGTAATTCGCTGTCGGACATGGTTTTGAAAGTTTCTTTCAGATTTTCACTGGAATCTGTATCACCCTTATACGATGCACGACCGTCAAGGCGAACTTTCTCTATTTTCTCTAACCAGTCATTTCCCAGCTGAGCTTTGATTGTTTGTCCCAGCGTTTTTCCCAAATAGCGAACAGTATCTTTCAACTGCGCGTCATAATGTGATTGCATGGCGTCCTCCAAAAAACAGTGCTATCAACATACTGTCTCTTAGTTAAATTGTCTAATAGCTTTTTATCTAACAGCCCCTTGAAACGGGCTCTTCAAACCGGTCGGAACAATGTCGCGGGCACGGATTATCTGGGTGTGTTACACTACGCCAGCGAAAAATCGAAGCGTAATAAAAATTTTCAGAATACTACGGGTTTTGATTAATAATTGCGCAAAAAGTGTAATTTTATTTCAGGAGACACTGTGTCAGATTTATTTAAAACAGTAGAAACCCAGGCTAGTTACGGAATTGGTTTCCAAATGGGTCAGCAATTACAATCAAATCCATTTGACGGACTGGATCTGGACTCTGTTGTAGCAGGGTTAAAAGACGCATTCACTGGTCAGGCTCCACAGGTTGACAACGACGCTCTGCGTGCCGCGTTTGGTGAAATCCACGAGCGTATGCAGGCAGCTAAAGCAGAGCAACACAAAGCTGCGATTGAAGAAGGCGAAAAATTCCTGGCTGAAAACGCCAAGCGTGAAGAAGTTCAGGTAACTGAGTCTGGTCTGCAGTACGAAGTAGTGAGTGCCGGCGACGGTGAAGTACCTACTGCAGAGAGCACTATTCGCGCTCATTACCACGGCACGTTGATCGACGGCTCTGTGTTCGACAGCTCTTACGACCGTGGCCAGCCGGCAGAATTCCCGGTAGGTGGCGTAATCAAAGGCTGGACCGAAGCGCTGCAAATTATGCCGGTCGGGTCTAAGTGGCGTTTATATGTTCCGCACAACCTGGCATACGGTGAGCAGGGCGCAGGTGGCGCCATTGCACCTTACAGCACGCTGGTATTTGATATCGAGCTGCTCGACGTAATTGCCTAAGCAATTAGCTGCCGCTCATAAAAGCCCGCGGTTGCGGGCTTTTTGCTATTTTAGCTAAGGGCATTGAGGAGTAGTTTGCAATCGGCGAAAATAACATTAGGCTTACTCCAGCTGTTCAGAGTTGTTATCAATCGCCGGTCATTTACAATACGGGCTAAAATAAGAAAGGATAGAGTCACTATGGTTATCAAGCCTAAAATTCGAGGCTTCATTTGTACAAATGCACATCCACAGGGTTGTGCTGCAGTTGTTGCAGAACAGGTTCAGTATATTAAAGGTCTTGGCGAGCTCGGTGACGGGCCTAAAAAGGTACTGGTTATTGGTTGCTCTACCGGCTATGGCCTGGCGTCGCGGATCACTTCAGCGTTCGGTTATGGTGCCGACACTCTGGGCGTATGCTTTGAGAAGCCGCCTACAGAGCGTAAAACGGCGACTGCCGGCTGGTACAACACCGCAGCGTTTCATGAGCAGGCGAAGGCTGCCAATCTGTATGCCGAAACCATTAACGGTGATGCTTTCTCGAACGAATTAAAAGCGCAGGTTATCGACAAAATCAAGGCCGATCTCGGTCAGGTGGATTTGGTGATTTACAGTCTTGCGTCGCCTCGTCGCACCGATCCGGCCACCGGTGAAACTTACAAGTCTACCCTGAAACCGGTTGGGCAGGCGTATACCACTAAAACTTACGATACCGACAAAGACAAAATTCACGAAGTATCACTGGAACCGGCGACCGAACAAGAAATTGCCGATACCGTTAAGGTAATGGGCGGTGAAGACTGGGAATTATGGCTTAATGCGCTGGCCGATGCAGGCGTGCTTGCGCAAGGGTGTAAAACTACTGCTTATACCTACATTGGTAAGGAACTGACCTGGCCAATTTACGGTTCGGCAACAATTGGTAAAGCCAAAGAAGATCTCGACCGTGCCGCCACGGCAATTAATTCTGACCACGCTGATTTACAGGTTGATGCACATGTATCATCACTTAAGGCATTGGTGACTCAGGCCAGCTCGGCGATTCCGGTAATGCCGCTGTATATTTCGTTAATCTACAAGGTAATGAAAGAAGAAGGCACGCATGAAGGTTGTATCGAACAGATTGCAGGCCTTTATACACAGTGCCTGTACGGTGACAGTGCTACCCTTGATGAGCAAAGCCGCTACCGCATGGACGGTAAGGAAACCAATGATGCGACCCAGGCCAAAATTAAAGCGCTGTGGGATCAGGTAACCCAGGAGAACTTCCACGAACTGAGCGATTATGCTGGTTACCATCATGAGTTTCTGAAACTGTTTGGCTTTGACGTGTCAGGGGTCGATTACGACGCCGATGTCGATCCTATGGTTAATTGGTAATACCACTCAATATTTAATATAAGCCGTCTTTATGACGGCTTTATTATGGCATTTTGTTAATACTTTAGTGCACAGGGGTATGTCGACAATATTCAGTGCGTCGGGCATTGCAAGCCAGACAGCGTGGCCCCTGTGATTAAATATAAGACTAATGTGGTAGGTTAGTTGTACAGATAATTGGGATAAAAATTACGGTTTATCTCTAATCAACGTAGCGTAAGTTGCTATGTTGATGCTAAAATTCCGAAATTAAGTGGGGGGCCTTGTTCAGGATCCTGCACCCGGTCGTGACAACAGGCGATGCAGCAAGCGCCTAGCACTAAATAACCACGACTCATTCTAACAACAATAACAATTCAGCTGGATTGCAATTTTTGCGAAGTGGAAACGAAGCTTTGTAGCTTTGTTACGGTTTTAAACAACCAAATTTTACTGTTTGTACGAAGTACGTTTTTGAATTGTGGCTCTGTTGGCAGATTTGCCGGAGCGCAGCAAATTCAAAAGGGTATTTCTATTAGAGTAGTGCGATTACGTATGATAAAAATCAAAAAAGGTCTCGACCTCCCTATATCGGGAGCTCCGACGCAACAGATCCAGGATGGTCTGTCTGTGTCTCGGGCTGCCATACTGGGAGAAGAATATGTGGGTATGCGCCCTACCATGCACGTGCAGGTTGGAGATAAAGTAAAGAAAGGTCAGTTGATTTTTGAAGATAAAAAGAATCCTGGCGTTAAATTTACTGCTCCGGTTGCGGGTGAAGTGGTAGAAGTAAACCGTGGTGCTAAACGTGTTTTACAATCAGTTGTTGTAAAGCAGGAAGGTAACGAAGCTGAAACCTTCGAAGCCATTGCTGCTGACCAGATTACGTCAACTGCGCGTGAAAAACTTGAGCAAGTGCTGGTAGACACTGGTCTGTGGACGACACTTCGTACACGCCCGTTCAGTAAGTCTCCGGCGCTGGGGTCTACCCCTAGCTCAATTTTCGTTAACGCGATGGACACTAACCCGTTAGCAGCTGATCCGGCGGTAGTTATCGCTGAGCGGCAGGAAGATTTCGCTAACGGCTTAAAAGCGCTTAGCATCTTATCCGGCGGCAAGGTTTATCTTTGTAAGAAAGCCGGCGCAAACGTATCTGCTGGCGACAGCAAAGCAGAAACCGCTGAGTTTGATGGTCCGCATCCTGCTGGTCTGGCTGGTACTCACGTACATTACCTGGATCCGGTAGGCGCCAAGAAAACCGTATGGACAGTAAACTACCAGGACGTTATTGCCATTGGTAAAACACTGACCAGCGGTGAACTGGACAACAGCCGTGTTGTGGCAATTGGCGGTCCGGCAGCAAAAAATCCTCGCCTGGTACGTACTGTTGTTGGTGCCGACCTGACAGAACTGACTGCCAGCGAGAAGAAAGACGGTGACGTTCGCGTGGTGTCTGGTTCAGTACTGAACGGTACCACCGCACAAGGCGTACACGGCTTCTTAGGGCGTTTCCACTTACAGGTGTCTTTGTTACTTGAAGGTAAAGAGAAAGTCCTGTTTGGCTGGTTAACCCCTGGTTCTGATAAACACTCAGTAACCCGTGCTTACACCGGTCACTTCAGTGGTAGCAAGCAATTTGACATGACTACTACCACCAATGGCTCAGAGCGTTCGATGGTGCCAATTGGTAACTACGAGCGTGTGATGCCTCTGGATATCCTGCCAACGTTATTATTACGGGATTTAATTTCCGGTGATACTGACAGTGCTCAAACACTGGGCTGTCTGGAACTGGACGAGGAAGATTTGGCGCTGTGTACCTATGTGTGCCCCGGCAAATACACTTATGGTTCCATTCTGCGCGATTGTTTGACCACCATTGAGAAAGAGGGTTAATTCATGGGCTTAAAAGCGTATTTAGAAAAAATCGAACCTAACTTCGAGCCCGGTGGAAAGTACGAAAAATGGTATGCACTGTATGAAGCAGCCGCGACTATTTTCTACACGCCAGGTCATGTAAACAAAGCTGGTACGCACGTGCGTGACAGTATCGACCTGAAACGCATCATGATCATGGTGTGGATGGCTACTTTCCCAGCCATGTTCTTTGGTATGTACAACATTGGTTTCCAGGCGCAGGAAGCCATTGCTGCTGGCGCTGGTACGCTGCCAGACACCTGGCAGGCGGGCTTATTTACTGCGCTGGGCGGGGACCTGACTAATTCAGGCACACTTGGTCTGATGTTCTACGGTGCTTGTTTCTGGCTGCCTATTTATGCTGTTACGTTTGCCGTGGGTGGTTTCTGGGAAGTGCTGTTTGCCTCAGTGCGAAAGCACGAAGTAAACGAAGGCTTCTTTGTAACTTCAGTACTGTTTGCACTTACGCTGCCAGCTACAATTCCACTATGGCAGGTTGCTTTGGGTATTACATTCGGTGTGGTTATCGCCAAAGAGATCTTTGGTGGTACTGGCCGTAACTTCCTTAACCCGGCACTGTCTGGTCGTGCGTTCCTGTACTTCGCGTATCCGGCGCAAATCTCGGGTGACCGCGTATGGGTTGCTGCAGACGGTTACTCAGGTGCAACGTCACTGAGTGAAGGTGCATCAGGTTCATTAAACTATGCCGACACCAACGCATGGATGGACGCATTTATGGGCTTCATTCCTGGCTCAGCCGGTGAAGTTTCTGCGCTGGCAATTATGCTGGGCGGCCTGTTCATTATTTACATGCGAATTGCAAGCTGGCGAATTGTGGCTGGTGTAGCTCTG
>DDJQ01000161.1:0-1477 GCA_002339125.1 Alteromonadaceae bacterium UBA2620 | reverse complement strand
GGTGTAGCTCTGGGTGTCGCGTTCTTCGCAACCCTGCTCAACCTGATTGGCAGTGATACCAATCCGATGTTTGCCATGCCGGCGCACTGGCACTTTGTAGTGGGTGGATTAGCCTTTGGTATGTTCTTTATGGCAACAGACCCTGTGTCTGCGTCATTTACCAACCAGGGCAAATGGGCGTACGGTTTCTTTATCGGCTTTATGACCGTGTTGATCCGCGTACTTAACCCTGCATTCCCAGAGGGCGTTATGCTGGCAATTCTGTTTGCCAACCTGTGGGCGCCACTATTCGACTACTTTGTCGCTCAAAGCAATATCAAGCGGAGGATAGCTCGTGTCGGCTAAAAAAGAATCTTTAGGTAAAACGGTCGGCGTTGTACTGGCAGTTTGTTTAGTTTGTTCAATTATTGTATCGGGTGCGGCTGTTGGCCTGCGTGATATTCAGCAAACCAATGCGAAGAAAGACAAGATGTCTAACATCCTGCAAGCGGCGGGTCTGCTGGAACAAGCAAACGGTGACATCCTGGCCACTTATAACGAATTCGTTGAACAGCGCTATGTAGACCTGAGCACCGGTGAATTTGTTGAAGCACCGTCTGACGACTACGATATGTATAAAGCGGCTAAAGAGCCGGATAGCAGCATCAAAGTTGAAAACAGCAATGTGGGTTTTCAGCGTCGTGCAGAAGTGGCATCAGTTTACCTGGTACGCGATGACGCAGGTGATGTTAGCCGTGTCATTCTGCCGGTTCACGGCAGCGGCCTGTGGGACCTGATGTATGGTTTCCTGGCGGTAGACTCAGACGGTAAAACCGTTCGTGAGCTGATTTACTATCAGCAAAAAGAAACGCCAGGACTGGGTGGTGAAGTACAAAACCCACAATGGCAGGCAAAGTGGGATGGCAAAAAGCTGTATAAAGACGGCGATGTTGCACTGGAAGTGAAAAAAGCGGCCGGTGAAGACAACCCATATGCAGTTGATGCGCTGTCTGGCGCAACGCTAACCAGTAATGGTGTAAACAACACCATTCAGTACTGGGTTGGCGAAAACGGCTTTGGCCCGTTCCTTAAAAAACAAGCCTGGCGTTCGTAAGGGGTTATTATCATGGCTGATACTAAAGAAATGAAGAAGGTCCTCTTTGGACCGATCTTAGACAGTAACCCAATTGCACTACAAATCCTGGGGATTTGTTCTGCACTTGCGATTACTACCAAACTTGAAACGGCGTTAGTAATGTCGTTGGCTCTGACCAGCGTAGTAGCATTCTCTAACCTGTTTATCTCGTTAATTCGAAATCAGATCCCAAGCAGCGTGCGGATCATCATTCAGATGACCATCATCGCGTCGCTGGTAATCGTTGTGGATCAAATCCTCAAGGCTTACTCCTATGAGATATCAAAACAGCTGTCGGTATTCGTTGGTCTGATTATAACCAACTGTATCGTTATGGGGCGTTTGGAAGCATTTGCCTTGGCA
>DDJQ01000158.1:5075-16502 GCA_002339125.1 Alteromonadaceae bacterium UBA2620 | reverse complement strand
GTTTTTAGTTAAGATTTCAGTTGTGTTTTTAGCACGTACAAGGCCAGCTTCCAGCATGGCAAAACCTGCAGCCATCCACATTACCAGTGCGCCACAGATCAAAAAGTAAAAGGTATCTAACGCGTACCCTAATTCAAAAGTTGTTTCCATTATGCTTATCTCCGCAAATTTCTCGTCGACTGCTCTTACAGTGCGTCGGTATCTGTTTCGCCAGTACGAATCCGGACAGCGCCTTCAAGGTCGTAAACGAAGACCTTGCCGTCACCAATTTTGCCGGTTTTCGCAGCTCCTGTGATGGCTTCAACCAAACGTTCCACCTGATCATCCTGAACTGCAATTTCCAGTTTGACTTTCGGCAGGAAGTCGACCTGATACTCGGCTCCGCGGTATAATTCTGTATGTCCTTTTTGACGTCCGAAACCTTTCACTTCGGTTACGGTCAGACCGTCAATACCGATTTCTGAAATGGCTTCACGAACATCATCCAGCTTAAATGGCTTGATGATTGCTGTGACTAGTTTCATGTGTTGCTCCCAAAATAATAGTGGTTTGCTACCAGTGTTCATGTTGTGCGAGATTGACTAGAACAAGTCCTATGCCACAAATTAAATCCCATACAAATCAACAACTAAATTAAAATTTGTTATATTTTCTTACAATTTTACGCACCATTTAAATGCATGAGACTCGGTTTGCACCAATTTGGTGCTGCCACATTTCATCCTGTCAGTAATGTCGTTTATCGCAGGGAACTTAGCGTAAAACAGCCGGTCTATCTGGCATGGAAAAAATGGACTTAGCCTTTACCGGGCCCACGCGTTTTCAACCTGCTGAACCAGCCCCGAAAAAGGCTGGCAGGCTGGTGTGGCTGATTATCTTCTCGGTGCTGGTTCATATTGCAGTACTCGCCACGTTATCGTTTCCGCCGCCTGCTATACCACCGGTGAAATCCAGTCCGGTGAAAGCGGTCTTGTACACGCCTGTTATACCTGCACCAACCCAGCCCGCACCGGCAGAATTGCCCAAGCCCGCTGTAACCGATGTACCGACTGAACAGCCAGAGATAGTCGAGTCTCAGCCCGTAAACGAACCATCACAAACCGAACCTGCGACACCGCCAGCGCAAGCCGAAGAAATTTCCGATGTCAGTACCGAAGCCTCTGCACCGTCTTCAGATGAAATACTTACTCAGGCAGAGGACAGCCCCGCACCACCTTCACGGCGTCTATCTAACGCCATCAGTCGGGGGATTGCAGGACTGCAGTCACAAAAACAGCATGAACTCGCCGAACAAGTCACGCGGCAGCGCCGTCTCGAGCAGAAATCACCAGATTTACATATTGGTGAGTACGAACCAGCCGAGCAAACAGTCGGTGAATATGCCGTAAATTGCGAAAAGGGAGTGAATAGTACTGTGGCAACAGTTGCGCGACTGTTTGGAGGCAATGTAAAGTGCAATCAACGCAATGAATTCCAGCAATTCATCGACAAACGACAACACAAACAACCAGAACAATAAGGGACTGCCCGTGGCCGGAGCCAACTTACTTGCACTCATTGATGATATAGCCACCCTGCTAGACGATGTCGCCATGATGTCGAAAATGGCAGCCAAGAAAACTGCCGGTGTGCTGGGCGATGATTTAGCACTGAATGCCAATCAGGTACAGGGCGTGAAACCCGACCGCGAGATACCCGTGGTGTGGGCAGTGGCTAAGGGATCCTTCATCAATAAACTGATTCTGGTGCCTGCCGCATTGTTGATCAGTGCTTTTGTACCGGTACTAATCACCGTACTGCTGGTACTTGGCGGACTCTATTTATGTTTTGAGGGAGCTGAAAAAGTGCTCCATCGTTTCCTGCCCCATGCCGACAGCGCCGAGGAAGCCGATGAGCGCCTTAATAATCTGGCCGATGCTTCCATTGACCTGGTGCAAATGGAGAAAGACAAAATTAAAGGGGCGATACGGACCGACTTTATTTTGTCTGCAGAGATTGTAGTGATCACCCTTGGCAGCCTGCAAGGTGCCGACCTTACCACGCAAATTCTGGTTCTCAGCGGACTAAGTATTGCCTTTACCATTGGGGTTTACGGTCTGGTGGCCGGCATTGTCAAAATGGATGACCTCGGTTTATACCTGCTACGTAAATCACTAACGGGTGGTTACAACAGTGCGCAGCGTATAGGCGGGCGTTTTTTACTGACAGCGGCACCGATTCTGATGAAAGTCCTGTCATTCGTTGGCACCATCGCAATGTTTTTGGTGGGCGGCGGCATTCTGACTCACAGTATCCCGTTCTTACATCATCTCGCTGAATCGGTAACCCAACTGATACCACAGATAGCCTTAATTCTGAGTATTGCTGCCGATGGTATCGCCGGATTAATCGCAGGGACAATCATCGCTTTCGCCCTGGCTATTTTTAATAAAGTCCGTCATTAAAAAGACTCCGCATCACAGTAAAGTAGCGTTAGTCATTTGCGCTACTTTACTGACAATTCAGTTATTAATTAGCAAAAAAAACCACAGACTCAATTTTACCCGCCTTCGCAAGGCCACAATAAAATCATAAAAATCATAACCTTACAAATTAACCACCTGACTGGCACAACTATCGCTAACTATTCTGCGACTTAGATTATTAGACAGCCTGCTCGGCGAGCATGATGAGGCTCTGATTGGGTACAGGGCAGTAAGTGTGAATCGCTTACTGGTGTGCCCGTAATGAACAGCGAGGTTCAAGATTATGATTACTTACAGTTTTTTAATTTGGCTTTTACTGGGTCCGGTGCTGGCCTATATCGTTGCGCTGGGGATTTTTAACGGGATTCGTTACCTGTTTACGTCAGACTCATTGATCCACTAAAGGCTTACCGCATTTGTATCCCTGGACACTCCCGTAGTGCCACTTCTCAGGAATTGCAGATCTCTGCAATCTCCTGAGTTTTTTTATCTGCTAAAGACCAATCAATTCCCCCAGGCAACTTCACCAGACTTTAGGACTTGCCTTTCAAAGTCAGAAAAATCTATATGACAGTGGCATTATCGGGTGTTTAAAACATCCTGCTGTTTTTTTGGTTCTTATTGAGCGAAATACTGGAGTTGGTCAGAATAAGTAAAAGCGTAGAGGCGTCATGGACGACGCCTCCGGCCAGCGAGGGCATGGAGCCCTCTCTGGTCGATAGGTTTTACCTGACCAATTCCAGTATGCCTTTCGTGAGTAAGAACTGGGGGTTTCCAAAGGGGAGCCACCTCCCCTTTGGGTGCTGTCGGCACCCCGACATAACACAGCCCAAATAAACTCAGTCAAGGCCAAACCGGGTTAGCCTATCAACCACCAAACAACCGTTCCCACCAGGACTTTTCCTTAGCTTTTTTAGCCGGGGCCTTTTCTCCCGATTTACCCACACAACCTTGAGCAGGCGGCAGCGCATCGAGCACGGCAGGCACACTCATACTGCCCTGACATCCGGCCGTTACTACCGCACCGGTTGCAGGATCGAAATGCGCAATCCCCAGGCCATTAGGAAAACGTCGGGACAGGGATTTAGGTTCCTGTAACTGCTGATAGGCAAGGAACACAGGTAGTGCACCAGTAGAGCCTGTCAGGCCGGTTGAGCGGTTTTCATCATTGCCGACCCAGACCGTAGCCAGATTGTTGCGGTCGTACCCGGCAAACCAACTATCGCGGTAATCGTCGGTAGTACCGGTTTTTCCCGCCATGTTGATGTTGTCATAGGTTCTGCCAATGGCTTTTGCCGTACCTTCGGTGGCCACCTTATAAAGCGCGTAATTAAGCAGGTAAGCTGACTCCTCGTTAACGCGCTGTTCGCCATATTCGGCCTGACGCCACATTAAACGGTTATTCACGCTCACAATGGCACTCACCGTATGTAGCGGTCGGTACGCACCATTATTAGCAATCGTCTGGTATATCTGGTTGGTTTCAAAGGGGGTCAGCGCTACCGCGCCCAGGGTAAGCGCCGGGACTTCCGGAACCGGCCGTTTAACACCCAGATTTTTTAAAGTGGCGGCAACGTTATCGATGCCCAGCTCAAGGCCCAGATTAACCGTAGGCACGTTAAGCGACAAACTAAGCGCATCAATAAGCGGCACGGAGCCGCGGTAAGTTTTATCAAAGTTTTGCGGCTGCCAGTTATCACCGTGTTCATCGCTGAGAGATAATGGCTTATCTTCCAGTGGTGTAGCCAGATTGTACTGCGCTGGTTGCTCCAGTGCCGTCAGGTACACCGCCGGCTTAACCAGCGAGCCGATTGGCCGTACCGCATCCAGAGCGCGGTTGAAGCCAGCAAAGCTGACATTGCGCCCGCCTACCAGTGCGCGCACCTCACCACTGCCAATGTCCGATACTACCATCGCGCCTTCCAGGGTTGCTTCGCGGCCTGGTTGCAAGCGGTCCAGAGTGCTGGTTAAAGCCTGTTCGGCGCGGCGTTGGGCATAAATGTCCAGGGTGGTGAACACCTTCACGCCCGACTCTCGAATGTTAGGATCGGCAAGAATGGTTTGTAGCTCTTTACGCACCTGGGTCATAAATGCCGGATGTTTGCCGGTTGCCAGACTGTCGCCTGTAGCAATGCCTACTGATCTGGAGACAGCCTTTTCGTATTGCTGCGGGGTTAACTCATTGCCTTCCAGCAACAAGCGCAGCACCAGATTGCGCCGTTCGATGGCGCGTTCGGGGTACTTACGGGGATTGTAATAAGAAGGCCCTTTTATCATCCCTACCAGCATGGCGATTTCGGTTTCGTCGAGTTCGTACACCGGGCGGTCGAAATAAAAATAACTTGCCAGACCGAAACCGTGTACAGCCATATCACCGCTCTGCCCCAGGAACACCTCATTCAGATAAGCCTGGATGATCTTGTCTTTGCTGTAGCGGGCATCAATGATGATGGCCATCAGTGCTTCTTTAATTTTTCGTTCAAGCGAACGTTCGCGGGTCAGATAGAGGTTTTTTACCAGTTGCTGAGTGAGCGTACTGCCGCCCTGAACCGTGCGTCCCGCTGCGATATTCGCTAGTAGCGCACGAATGATAGACAACGGGGCAATACCGTGATGACTGTAAAAGTCACGATCTTCGGTAAGCGTCAATGCCTTTACCAGTAACGGCGGCACATCCTCCAGCGTCACCAGCATACGATCTTCCTGACTGCCACTGGCAAGACGGGTTACCAGCCAGGATTCCAGCCTGACCTGTTGTAATGACTGGTCGGTTTGTAAATCAGTAATAGAGGCGATGCGAGCACCGTTCCAGCGGATAGTTAACTGCCGCAACGGCTGAAAGCCATCAGGAAAATGGAACGCCCGACGATAAATGCTAATTGCGGCCTGACTAACACTGTATTCGCCACTGCCCTGAATCTGATTCACCCGTCGGTAACCCAGCAGTTTCAGTTCATCCAGCACTTCTTTACGAGTAATCTCCTCACCCTTTTGCAGTTGCAGCGGACGGGCATAGATTTGTGCAGGCACCTGCCACTTATTACCTGAAAAGTGCTGCTTAATCTGGGCATCAAGATAAATAATGTAGGCCCCGAACAGCACCAGCAGAATTAAAGATAACTTCCAGAAAAACCGCCAGAGTCGGCGTTTTCGGTTAGGATTAGAAGTAGGCTCGGCTTTTTTTGATGTCACAACGCTTCCTGTAAATACTTTGCGGGTACGACCGGTTGCTGGCATTCAGTCCGGGCAAGGGACACAGCAGTTTTGTTTGCGCTGTATCAATTACCTGTATGCAACTTTAGGCTCATCAGACTAGACAAGTGATTGTTCGCTTTTTACTCTGTAAGTCAATCAGCCTTTGGGAAAGCCATGATACTGGCTAAAGTAAGGAGTTTACCATGAAAATTACCGTCGATATCGATCTGTCACCGTCAGAAGCTCGCGAACTCTTAGGCTGGCCGGACATGACCAAAATCCATGAAGCCACCATTGCCATGTTTACCGAACAATTAAAAAACGGTAACCAGGAAACAATGATGACCCTTCTGAAACCCTACCTTGATGGCAGTCAACAGGCCTTTTCTTTCTACCAGAAAATGATGGAAGGCATTGCCACCAGCACCGCCTCAGGCAAAAAATAACAACTTCAAGGAGCACTTGTGGAGCAACAGGATAAGCAGGAAATTCTGGACACGCTGAACCAGTATGCTGAGCAGTTTAATAGCATGGTACAGAAAATTCTTACCCGTCAGGCTGATTCGAACGACGCTGCAAAGATGTTCGACCCGCAGCATTTGCAACAGTTACTGACCACAAAACTGGCCGATAAGGTAGAAGTCGATACCTCTAAGCTGGTTGAAAACCAGATGGAGTTTATGCGCCAGCAAACCGAGCTCTGGCAGCAGGCAAGCAGAGCCATGTTTGGCGAGAAGGCTGAAGCAGTAGTTAGTGAGTCACGTGGTGACAAACGTTTCAGCCACACCGACTGGAATGACAACCCGGTTTTCAATTATTTAAAACAAGCCTACCTGATCAACTCCAAAATGCTGCAGGGCATGATGGACTCCATGACGTTTGCTGATCCTAAATCGGCTGAACAGGTAAAGTTTTACACTCGTCAGTATATTAACTCGGTAGCGCCAACCAATTACCTGTTTTCTAACCCGGATGTGTGTGAAGAAATCCTCAAATCCAAAGGGCAGAGCATGCTCAAAGGCATTGAGAACTTCATGCGCGACCTGGAACAAAGTCCACTTGAGGCGTTTAAGATTACGCAAACCGATATGTCGGCCTTTGAGCTGGGCGAAAACCTCGCCACAACAGAGGGCAAGGTGGTGTACCAGAATGACCTCATGCAGCTCATTCATTACACACCGAAAAAAGCTAAAACCTATGCACCTCCGGTGTTATTTGTGCCGCCGTTTATCAACAAATATTACATCCTCGATCTGGATGAAAAGAAATCAGCGGTAAAAGGACTGCTCGAAAACGGCTTTAGCGTGTTCATGATCTCCTGGGTCAACCCGGATAAATCCCTGGCCGACCATGACTTTGTGAGTTATATGAAGCACGGTCCGCTGGCCGCGCTGGATGTGGTATGCGAAATCACCAAACAGCCCAAAGTTAACATGACCGGGTTCTGTGTAGGCGGCACCCTGTCTGCCGTAACGGCGGCTTACCTGCGCGCCCAGGGCGATGAGCGAATTCAGTCACTTACTCTGCTAACCACCCTGACCGACTTCAGTGAGCCAGGTGAAATTGGCAATTACCTGACCGAAGAAAGCCTTAACGCCATGGAGCAGAACGCCGACATTAAAGGCGTGTATGATGGCCGCATACTGGGGCTTAGCTTCAGCCTGTTGCGCGAGAACAACCTGTTCTGGTCGTACTTTATTAATAACTACCTGAAAGGCGAGGATCCTGCTGCCTTTGATATTCTGTTCTGGAACAGTGATGCCACCAATATCACCGCCGCGTGCTTTAAACAGTATGTGCGTACCATGTACTGGGAAAACAAACTGCGGGAACCGGGTGGTATAGTGATTGACGGCGTACCTATCGATTTGGGCAATATCAACGTACCCGTGTATTTCCTGGCTACCATTGCCGATCACATCGTGCTTTGGCAAGCCGCCTACAAAGGCACCCAACTGGTAGGTGGTGATACCCGCTTTGTGCTGGCTGGTTCCGGGCACTTAGCAGGGGTAATTAATCCACCTGCTAAAGGCAAATACCCTCACTGGATCAACGAAGACCTGCCGGCAGATGCCGCGGCCTGGTTTGACGGCGCCACTCAGCATGAGGGTTCCTGGTGGCCGGACTGGTACAACTGGCTGCAGTCACACAATGATAAACAGGTTACTTCACCAAAACCGGGGAAACATAAGTCTTACCCTATTATTGAAGATGCACCAGGCAGTTACGTTAAACGACGTCTCGGCTAACTATAAACCGCCCGATATTTGCTCTGTCGGCCTGTTCTGCGCTACATTGCAGGATAGCTGACAGGGTTTGGGTGAACCTGCCGGCCCTACACCGGGGTTCTTTTTTGGTTTTTTCAGCACTCTGTACACCCGATTCAGGGGTGGTAATGCCTCTGCCGGGCAGTGACTGCCAGCCCGGATAAGTAGAAGTTATAGCTACTTACTCATGTTCAAATAAGATAAGCACAGGTTGCCATGGTTACTATCAAGAAATATCCAAATCGCAGGCTTTATGACACATCACGCAGTCAATATGTGAACATGGATTACATTAAGACACTGGTAAATGAGCGCACCGACTTTAACGTGGTCGACTCAAAATCCGGTGACGATGTAACCAAGACCATCCTGTTACAGATCATTAGTGAGTCTGAAACCAATGAACATCAGTCGCTGCTCACCAATAAACTCCTCAAGCAGCTTATTCGTTTTTACGACTCTGATATGCAGTTATTCCTCCGCGAGTACCTGGAACAAAGCCTGATTAGCTTTATGGAACAACAGGACAGTTTACAGGGAATGATGAAGAATATGGTCGATACCAGCCCGCTGGGTATGTTCAGTAAAATCATGGAACAGAATATCGACGCCTGGACCAAATCAGCAAAAGATCAGAAAAAATAGCCACTTGCTGCACCGCAGCATAAAAAGTTGTATAGTTATTCTATATTGTTATAGGCATTTTGCTGCATTGCAACAAAATACCCCTTGACCATTCCGCCCTCTGCTGTCTAATATATAACCAACGAATGCTGCGACGCAGCAAGTATAAACTTCGAACGGGAGTGTTATATGTTTGGCAAATTTTCAGAGCAACTTAAGAAGTCTTCCAAGCCAGTGAATTCATGGATGGCCGTGAATGCAAAAATGCTGGAAGATTTATCGCAAAACCAAACCGAGTTGTTTACCGGTTTATTGAGCGATAGCGTGAAATATCTCGAAACCGTGTCGGTACAAACCGAGGCGAAAGGTGTTTTTGCCGCAAATTCTGAATTTGCTGAAGCCATGCGCGACCGTTTGGCTGTTGCTTCTAAAGGCGCTTATTCAACATTAAGCCACTTACAGTCTGACATGAAAGACGTAGTGAAATCATCGATTGAAGATAGTGCTGAAGCCGCCAAAGAAGTCACGAAAGAGGTAACCAAGGCTGTTGAGAAACCAGCAGCTAAGGCCGCACCGGTAAAAGCGCCTGCGAAGAAAGCAGCGCCAAAACCGGCAGCCAAGGCAGCTCCTACTCCGGCCCCGACGCCAAAAGAGGAGCCAGCCCCGGCAAAGGAAGCTAAAGCAGCGGCGAAACCTGCTGAAGCTGAGGCAAAGCCTGCAGCTAAGCCGGCTGCAAAGAAAACCACGCGTACGCGTAGAACAACTTCGACAGCTAAAAAGCCAGCAACTAAAGCGGCCGAAACCAAATCAACCAATTAATTAACGACTCTTTAAGGAGAGACTAATGCTAGAGCAAATGACTGAAAAATTTCAAACTGCAATGAAGCCTGTAACTGAACTTGCGACTTTGAACATGAACACCATGCAGGAATTAGCTGAAAAGCAAAATTCTCTGTTCTCTACCCTGATGTCTGACGGTATGTCTTTTGTTGAGACTGCCAGCCAGCAAAAGGACCTGATGAGCCTTGCTGAAGCGCAAAAAGCGTATTTAGAAAGCATGCAGGAAAAAATGACTGAGTCTGCGAAAAGCAGCTACACGCTGATCACTGAAACCCAGCAAAAAGCGGGTGAAATGATGAAAGGCATGAGCGAAGAGTTCACTACTAAGTTTACTGCTAAGTAAGACTCCGCCAGGCTAAAAATGCCCGCAACACTTGCTCTGAAAATAGGACATAAGTGTTATTCGGGCCCAGAAAAAGGGCTGTTATACTTAATGGCCCTTTTTTGATATTTGTATTACATTTTTTTGACATTTGTGGAACCAAGGGCGTTTTTGTCGGTCCACATATCACTCAAAAAGTAGTACCTCCGGGAGTGAAACAATGAATTACCAAGCATACGACTACATGGCTCGCGGTGCGCAAATCATGCATGAAGGGTTTAGTCTGCTAAACGATATTGCCAGCCACCCGTCGAATCCATTTTCCCACACTATTCCAGGCCGTGTTAGCCGAGCGAGTCTTGAGACCGCCATGCGACTTACCCGCCGTTACGAGAAAGTTGGCTTTAATATTGACGAGATCACCATTGATGGCAAGTACCACGCCGTTAAGGAAGAAGTTGTAGTATCCAAACCGTTTTGCGATTTAATTCACTTTAATCGCGTAGGTGTGCACGACGATCACAAAGTATTGCTTGTTGCGCCGCTCTCCGGCCACTTTGCTACGTTACTCAAAGGCACGGTAGAAGCGCTGTTGCCAGACCATGAAGTGTATATTACCGACTGGGCTGATGCCCGCGAAGTGCCTCTGGACGAGGGCCCTTTCAGCTTTGACTGTTATGTTGAATACCTGATTAACTTTATGGAGTATCTTGGTCCGAATACCCATTTAATGGCTATTTGCCAGCCCACAGTTCAGGCATTGATTGCCACCGCGGTAATGGCCGAGCAGAAGAGCACGGCTACGCCTCATACGCTCACGTTGATGGCGGGCCCAATCGATACCAGTAAAAATCCTACCCGGGTTAATGAGTTTTCCAAGAAGCATCCCATGTCCTGGTTCCGTAATGTCGCCATTATGACTGTTCCGCATGGTTATCCGGGCGAAGGGCGTAAGGTGTATCCTGGCTTTATGCAGCTTGGCGGTTTTATTAGCATGAACCAACAGGCACACATGAGGAAGTACATCGATTTCTACCAGAACCTGTTTCTGGGTGAGGAAGAAGATGCCGACCGTTTCCGGGCATTCTACGACGAATACCTGGCAGTACTGGATATGCCGGCAGAGTTTTATCTGGAAACTATCGAGCGCGTATTTAAAAATAATGAAGTGGCTCGTGGCGCTATCACCTACAAAGGTCAACCGGTTAACTTCGAGTCTATAGAAAATACGCCGCTGTTAACCGTTGAAGGCGCTAACGACGACATTTGCGGTTTGGGGCAGACCGAAGCAGCTCAGCATTTATGTAAGAACATTCCCAAATCCAAACGTAAACACCACGTTCAGCAAGGTGCCGGTCACTACGGTATTTTTAGCGGTTCACAGTTCCGCAAACATATTCGTCCGTTGATCACCGATTTTATTCATAAATTTGCCTGACGTTATCTCGCCCATGCTGGCAACTTAGGTTAGCATGGGTGCTCTTAATTTCAGGGAGATTTCTATGCGCTTTGTTCCCCGCTGCACATCCGCTAAAGGTCAGTGTTTGTTCCCACGGTTAACCTCCTGTTTTATGCTGTCTGTGGCAGCGCTGAGTTTTCAGCCGACTGCTTATGCCCTGCAAAATATCGATGAGCAGCCCTCTGCTGAAGCCGATCCGGTTCAGGCCTTCAACGTCTGCAAGCAAAACCTGCAGCAATCAGCCTTAGAGGCGGG
>DDJQ01000158.1:0-4757 GCA_002339125.1 Alteromonadaceae bacterium UBA2620 | reverse complement strand
AGGCGGGTATCACACCAGCCATAGCCGAACAGGTATTTGCCAATATCAAATATCAGCCCAGAGTCATTGAGCTTGACCGCAGCCAGCCGGAATTTGTGCAAACTTTTCCCGGTTACTTCAGTAAGCGGGTTAATGACTGGCGAATCAACAAGGGCCGTCACCTGGCCGGCGAGCATAAAGAGCTGCTGCAGGATTTGGTAAAGCAATACGGTATTCCCGCTCAGTACTTACTGGCGTTCTGGGGTCTGGAAACAAATTTCGGCGGCTATAAAGGGAAAATGCCGGTACTCGATTCTCTGGCAACCCTGGCCTGTGATCCGCGACGCAGCACATTTTTCACCCGTGAATTGCTCACTGCCGTAAAGTTGCTGGAAGAGCAGTCTTTAGAGCAGGAAAAAATGGTGGGTTCCTGGGCGGGTGCCATGGGTCACACCCAGTTTATGCCATCAGCCTATGCTAACTACGCCATCGATGGTGATGGTGACGGACAGATTAATCTCTGGGATAGCGAAGCAGATGCATTAACATCAGCGGCCAACTTTCTGTCTCAGCTGGGCTGGCAACCGGGGTTTCGCTGGGGCAGAGAAGTCAAACTGCCCGACGGTTTTGATTACTCATTACTGGGCTATTCTAAACGTCGCACCGTGACCGACTGGAACGAACTCGGGGTAACCCGTGCCAGCGGAGATACACTGGGTAGCAGCGATATGAATGCCTATTTAGTCATGCCCGCCGGTCATGAGGGTCCAACCTTTCTCGCTTACCCTAATTTCAGAGTGATCATGCGCTGGAACAATTCGGAGTTTTACGCCATTGCGGTGGGCCGACTGGCAGACAGAATTGCCGGCGACGGTGAACTGGTTGCATCCCTGCCTCCTTTGCCGAATTATCGTCGCGACGATATTAAAGCTATGCAGGAACAGCTTAATCAAAAAGGAATTGATGTTGGTGGCGCAGACGGTATTTTAGGACCGGCTACCCGCGAGGGGATCCGCGAATTTCAACGCCGTAGTGACATGATTGCCGATGGTTTTCCTTCGCTGGCCGTCATGCAGGCACTGGGAATAGAAGTTACTCCGACCTCTTAATTGTACTGAATAAAAAAAGCCGGACAGCGCTTTATAATCACAGCAAGTCCGGCTTTTTCGGTTTAGTACATGTGCTGACCGCCGTTAATAGACAGCGTTGAGCCTGTGATAAAGCTCGACTCATCTTTAATCAGGAACAACACACCGTCAGCGATATCTTCTGGCTTACCTAAACGGCCAACCGGGATTTTCGCAACAATTTTCTTCAGTACGTCTTCTGGTACTGCGCGTACCATGTCAGTATCAATGTAGCCTGGAGCAATAGCATTTACGGTGATGCCTTTTGCAGCACCTTCCTGAGCCAGCGCTTTAGTGAAGCCATGGATCCCGGATTTCGCCGCCGCGTAATTCACCTGGCCATACTGACCCGCCTGGCCATTGATTGAACCAATGTTTACGATGCGGCCAAATGAACGCTCGCGCATCCCTTCGATAACCGCCCGGCAAGTGTTAAAACACGAAGCCAGGTTAGTTTGGATAACCGCGTTCCACTGTTCAAACGTCATACGGTGCATGGTACCGTCGCGGGTGATACCGGCGTTATTGATCAGCACATCTACCGGTCCGAAATCCGACTCGATCTGCTCGATGGCGGCTTTAGTTTTCTCAAAGTCTGACACGTCGAATTTCATCGCCGCGATGCCTGTTCGCTCGGTAAATTCCTGTGCCGCCTGATCGTTTCCGCCATAGTTAGCCACTACGGTATAACCCGCATCCTTCAGTGTCGTACAGATTGCTTCACCAATACCGCGTGTTCCACCTGTAACGAGTGCTACTCTGCTCATGCTCTTTCCTTCTTGTTTGATATTGCTCAACGTACAACTGATTACTATATAATCATCTATAGCTTGAATATTCCACCGTGAAAATCAGACGTTGGTCTATAAACTATTCTCCAAGTCAATAGCCTATTCGGTCTATATGACATTTTAATAATAGTATTCAGTTACTTATTCTTCGTTGTTTTAACAGAAGGCATTGCAGTGGTCGGATCTTCAGGCCAGTAGTGTTTGGGATAACGGCCCTTCATATCTTTTCTCACCTCGGCATAACTACCCTGCCAGAAGCGCGGTAAATCATTAGTAGTCTGAATCGGTCGGCCGGCCGGTGATAACAACTCTACCGTAACCACTTGCCGACCCTGAGCAACGGTCACTGGTGCAGCACTGCCATACATTTCCTGCATTTTGACTGACAACACTACCCGCGATTCGCTTTCATAACGCAAGCGTCGTGTTGTGCCGCTGGGCACTTTAAGGCTCGCGGGCAATTGTTGCTCAATGGCCTGACGCTGAGGCCAGCTCAATGTTTGCAGTAGTACCTCCGCCCAGTGCGCTTTTTTAAGCTGGCTAAGTGACGCGCATCGCCCTAATACGGCATGCACCACCTCCTGCCCGAGTAACCAGCTTATCGACACCTCCGGCCAGGTCGCGTCCCCGTCAAACCCGCTGGCCACAAGATTATGTGTTCGCGCCATATTAAGCCGGTTTAAAGTCTCTTCAAGCTCGTTAAAGAATGGCCAGTCTTTAACGTCTTTTTCGCCTAACCAGTCTTGCCAGCACTGAATTCTTTGCGCTTCGCCGAGCTTAGCCAGCGGTTTGCGGGATAGCAGGATTTGCTTGAAGTAACGCCGCTCTTCGGCCTTCATTGTGTCGCTTTGAGCGTCATAAAAGGCAACCTGCTGTGATGAAACAGAAGCCGTGAAATGCTCACTGATAAGCTGCTCTTCGATTGGCTGTGCTAAACGAATCAATAAGTTAGCGCCTTTGCGTTGGCCGGCTAATACCGCCAGCCAGGGATGTTCTGTCGCCGCCGGCTGAACCAGTTCTGCACCGGTCCCCATCGCAAGCTTAAACTCCTGTAAATTGCGCGCCCGGGCAATCCAGCCTGGCCTGACCAGACTTATTGCCAGGCCAAGGTAGTGTTCCGGCACATTCAGCCTGGAGTCTATTTTGGCGTCGCTGCCTAGCAAACGAGCATACCTCGACGCCTGGCGGCTTACCGATTGTCTGACCGGAGAAGGTATGGAGCGAAGAACATCACTCACCAGCCAGTGTTCCGTTCGGGGCGCTTCTTCGGCCAGGGCAGTCACCACGCAACCAGCAGTCAGAAGTGTTTGATCATCCGTTAATTCAGCTTCCTCTTTTAGCTGTAACAGCATACTGGCGAATTTTGCATCAACCGGTAGTTTAAGACTGTTCTTACCAAGTGGCGTAATCCGCCCGTTAGTATCCAGTAATCGTAGTTCCTGCAGCGTCTGAGTCGCGGCATTTAATTGCGCTTCACTCGGCTTGTCCAACAGCGGCAGGGCATCAAGAGAAGTGCCCCAGTCGGCACTGTGTAGCACCAGAGACGTTATGTCTTCAGTGCGTATGGCGGGTAGAGCGAACTCTGCCAGTCGGCTATGGGCTTCTTTACTCCAAAGCCGGTAGCATGTGCCCTCCTGTACCCGGCCCGCACGACCTTTACGTTGCTCAGCTGATGCCTGTGAAATCATCTTTAATGAAAGCTCGGTCATGCCGGTTGTCGGATGAAACTGAGCGACCTGCTCCCGGCCGCTATCAATGACCAGACGGATACCTTCAATAGTTAAGCTGGTTTCTGCAATATTAGTAGCCAGTATGACTTTTCTTAAACCCTCTACATGAGGCCTAAGAGCTAATTGCTGTTGCTGAAGTGGCAAAGCACCATGAAGAGGTAGGACAGCCACTTCTTTGCTCTCTATGCCAGACAGAGCACCTAACACCTGATTAATGTGTTTTACGGTGGGTAAAAACACCAGTATGTCGCCGCATTCTTTAGTGAGCACCTCGGTAATCAGGGCGCCAATACGCGGGCTCAGTTGCGAAAGATGACACTCGCCCACATACACTTCTTCCACGTCGAAGCGGCGCCCCTGGCTGGATAATACCGCTGCTTCCGGTAACAGTTTACGCAGAGGAGTAACATCCAGCGTTGCCGACATCACTACCAGGCGCAGGTCATCACGCAGGGTTTGTCGCACCTCAGTGGCGAGCGCCAGACTGAAGTCGCTGTGCAGGCTGCGCTCATGAAATTCATCAAACAACACAATATCCACGCCGGCCAGCTCGGGATCCTGCTGCAACCTGCGGGTGAGGATCCCTTCGGTAATAATTTCCAGACGGGTGGCCGCACTGGTTTTCTGCTCGCCGCGAATACGATAGCCAACTGTCTCGCCCACCTCCTCGCCTAACTGCCGTGCCAGATAGCCCGCCAGTTGCTTCACTACTACACGGCGGGGTTGTAATAGCAGAATCCTGGCGGACGTTGATCGCAACAAGGCCATGGGTACAGCGGTGGATTTACCGGCACCGGGCGGCGCGCTGAGCAACACATCATTGGTATCCAGAGCGGTAAGTAAATCAGGTATTATGCTTTCTACAGGTAATAATTTCGACATCAGAATTAATTCGGCAACGCGCTAAAGAATCGGTGTTCTTTAATTTATTGCACTACAATTTAGTACATAGCGGCAGTATAGCCATGGCCGGTTAAGACATAAACCTGTCTTGTTCTGCGCCAAATAAACTGCCAACATATAATACCAATCTGCATAGAAGTTTGCCCACTCAGCAAGACTGTCAGGCTTTCTGGCTAGGCTTGGTTGCACAGGTTTGGTGGTTCCAAATCAAGCAAGCGTAACAACGC
>DDJQ01000054.1 GCA_002339125.1 Alteromonadaceae bacterium UBA2620 | reverse complement strand
TGGAACAGTGGTTTACCCGCAGCAGCCAGGTAAATGCCCAGTTATTGGTTGATAAGGCAGAGCTCTATCGCGCCGGTGCGGCGGCAGAAGATGATATTACCATTGTCTTGTTAAAGAGCCGGCCATTCCAGTTTAAATTTCCTGAGCTGCTGGCTGAGCCGATTCCGTTTAATCTGTCATTTCATTTAACCGCGCAACACATCAAAGACGCGCAGGTGATCGACCAGGTCGTTGCTATCGTAAATAGTATTCCGGGTCTGGCCGCGATACGTTCTGAGCTGTTTACCGTTATCAACGAGCTTACCAACAATGCTATTGAACATGGCATTCTGGGCTTATCATCAGACCTGAAAGCCGAACCGGAAGGGTTCATTGACTATTATGAACAGCGCAGGGAAAGGATTGAGCAGATGGAGCAGGGCGATATCTGGATCACCGTGCGGCGGCTGATGCCAGATAACGTGTTGGAAATTAGTATGCAGGATAGTGGCCCTGGTTTTGACACTGCATCGCTTAAAAATTGCGAAGATGAAACCTTTGGTCGCGGTTTCGTGCTGATAAGAGAATTATGTCAGTCCTTACAAATATCCAATTCTGGCAAGCAAATCAAAGTGATACTACCCATCACTCCCGTTATTGATGATGCCGATATCCTCAGTTAGGTTAAGTGCTACAAAACGCAGGATTAACGAGAGATTTCCTGGTTCAGTTCGCGGTCAAATTAATGAACTAATGGACAATAACAAAGTGGAGTAAAGCATGTTGAAATCCATCCTGAATTTGTTTAAAGATTCACCAGAAGACAGCCAGAGCCCCCATCAGGTGGAGATAGCTACAGCGGCATTACTGAGTGAGGTGGTCAGAGCAGATAGCCTGTCGGATGAGCGTGAATTGGCTACGCTTAAGCAATTAATTCGCGAAAACTTTGATCTGAATGAAGAAGAGATAACAAATATTGTCAGTGTGGGTGAAAAACGTTCTGAAGAAGCCGTCGATCTAGTACAGTTTACTAAAGCGCTAAACGACGGAATGAGTGCCGAACACAAGGAACGGGTGATGAGAGGACTGTGGCAGATTGCTTACGCAGATGCTACGCTGAGCCCGGATGAAGAACACATAATACGTAAGATTGCCGACCTGCTCTATATTCCTCATAGTCGTTTCATTAAGGCCAAGCTGGAAGCGCAATCTACCAAATAAGATAACGATGAGATAGCCTTTATAATGTTCAGTAGTATCCGAAGGGCGATGGCCGTGATATTGAGCATCGTTGTGATGTCATCTTCAACATGGGTGCTTTGGCTCGCTGTTGCTGAACATGAAGAACTGTTTCTCGAATCGCAGAAAAACAACCTGTTCGCGCTAACCCGAAACATGGCAAACGATCTGGTGCCTTACATGGAGCAGACAGAGCGGGATAGTTTTGCGCTGAGTATAGTCTTGTTGAGGCTGGAGCCGTACAACAATGTGATTAACGCCACTATTTACGACAATGAGTACAACCAGGTTGAGCATTACGTAGGGCGCGGCGCACGCCGAACAGAGCAGGGTTTACAGGAACCGCCGATTGACCCGTCAGTTTATGAACTGGGAATTAACATTGAACAGGGCAAACTGATTAGCCTTGAACGGATTGGTGAACAGGCATTCCCGGTTGGTTATTTGTTGATCGTCAATGATCTGAACACCAGCCTGGCAGAAAGCCGCCGCTCGTTAATTTTCAGAACAACCCCCTGGGTGGTACTGCTTCTTACAGCTACCATTTTTCTTTCTTTGATCATGCTCCGGCGCTCATTTAAGCCGTTGGAGCTGTTATCCCGTTTTACTCAGATGGTTATCGACTCCAAGGATTACACCTCCCGTCATAATGTGCAGGGCACCTCCGAAATCAAACGCCTTGGTGAACACATCAACCGCCTGATGGCGACCATTGAAGGTGAATTATCAATAAACCAACAGCAAACACAAACACTGATGGAGCAGCAGGTCACCATGACCCAGCTGGCCAACTTTGACAGCCTGACCGGACTGCCAAACCGGCAGTTTGTAATGGACACGATTCGGATTGAACTGTCCCGGGCAAAGCGAGCAGACAGCGACCTGATCCTGATGTTTTTCGACCTTGACGGTTTCAAAGGTATCAATGACTCCTTAGGGCATGAAACCGGCGATATGATCCTTATCGAAGTGGCTGAGCGGGTAAAAGCCATTCTTCGTGACGGCGATATTCTCGCCCGGCTGGGGGGCGACGAGTTTTTAATCATCCCGGACCGCGATGTTACTGAGCTGAATATGGCCACCGTATCGGAGCGGGTGTTGTCGGCATTTGTAGAACCTTTTAAACTAAAAGGCTTGTCGCTGAGAGTTGGCGTGAGTATTGGCGTGGCAAAAGCCCGCGAAGCCGGTTACGACCTCAGTCAGCTGGTGAGTAATGCCGACCTTGCCATGTATCGTTCAAAAGCGCGGGGGCGGGGTGTTTATACAATATTCAGCCCTGAGATGTCAGAGTCCCATAAACGAAAAATCCTGATTGCTAACAGCATTGAGGCGGCGATAGAAGAAAACCAGTTCAGCCTATATTATCAGCCTAAAATTAATCTGAATGGCGAAATAGATTCGCTGGAAGCACTTATTCGCTGGCACCACCCTGAGCTGGGGCCGGTCATGCCCTCTGAGTTTATTCTGGTTGCCGAACAGGCGGGTAAAATCACCTCGATTACCCAGTGGGTACTCAATCAGGCCAGTAAGGAACTGGCCGAACTGATGAGCATATATTCACCGAAAATTCGTCTGGCAATAAACCTTTCAGTGCACGATTTGCGCCACAGCGAGTTATTTGACTGGATATATAATGCCTTTCAGGCTCATTCAGTTAACCCGGAGAACGTCGAGTTTGAGGTGACTGAGTCTGCCTACCTGGATAACTTTGAGACCAGCGAATCCTTATTTAAGCGCTTACACAATCTTGGTTGTACCATCGCGCTTGATGACTTTGGTACCGGCTATTCGTCGCTAAGCTATCTGACCCGGATTACGATAGATACCCTCAAAATTGACCGTCAGTTTGTGATGGAGCTGGATACCTCTGAACGCAGCCGGTTGGTGACCATCTCGATTATCGATCTCGCGCGGCGACTGTCACTGAAGATTTGCGCCGAAGGTGTGGAAACCATTTCGCAGTGGGAATATCTCAAGGCATTAGGCTGCGACACAGTACAAGGGTACCTGTTCAGCAAACCCCGGCCACTGGCCGACATTAAAAACCAACCGGACTATCAGCGTCAGGCTGGTTAGCTACTGCACAGAGCTACGATAAATCACCTTTATACCTTCCGGTAATGGCGTGCCCTCCGGCAGATACCCTATGGTGTTTGTTGATGACTCTATCATTAAAATCAGCTCATTGATGCTGTCTGCGGTTTCTGGCCGTTGTTGCCGACCGCTGAAGCGCATTTGAGCCCAGTATGCCTGGATCCGTGACTCGGTGAGTCCGATAACCCTGATATTAAAAATAGAGCGGGCCATTTCGCCCGGCGACAGTGCGATGGGCGTTACGTCTGGCAAAGCCAGGTTGCCCATAAACAGGTTTCTCAATTGCGACTTACTGATAGTATTAATGGATGAGTCGCGATGAGTAACAACCATCACGTGATCATTACTTTTAGCATGACCAACAATACTGTGTACTAACAGACAGGTAATAAGGAGTAAGCGCTTCATCAGAATACCCACTCCAAAGCCACCTGATAAAGCGTGGCGGAATTGTTGAAGTCGGCGTTTTTAACTTCAAAAAAGGCCCGTTGCTGACCTTGTCCGCGCAAGAAGGAAATGTCGCCTTTGATGGCAAAGTGGGCATTAAAGTCGTAGCGCATGCCAATGGCAATACTGTTAAGGGAGTCGCGAGAAAACTGGTCAAAAATCGATTCGTAAGTGGTAGATAAAACGTCTAATTCTGGCGAGAGTCCAAGCGGGATCTCGTTGGTAGGCTCCGGATACGAAGCTGAAGATGTCGCCAGAGTAATATGGTAAGTCATCGGTGGGCTATAGATGCCGGTTGTCAGGTAAGCGCTAAGCATGTCTGGAAATGCAGATGGCTCACCTATTAGTTTCATCACCTCCGCTTCCATAAAATAGTCAAAACTGTGATAAGACAGCCCGGTGGTTAAGACTTCTACTTTGCCCACTGGTGATAGTGAATCAGCCGATACGCTGTAGCCAACTGAACGAAGTACGGAGATTAAGGCAGTAAGCTCTTGCAGAGTGACATCGATATCGCCGCGGTGAAAAGCCAGCGTAAACTGGAGGTTCTGACGATTTATTCGCCCGATAAAACCATGCAGATCAGTTACATCAGGTTTTATCTTTACATCGGCAATTTCGTATTCATCGTTATAACTGCCCCAGTACGCTTCAACGGATGCCTGAATGTCTTCGTTACCAAACCGGTAATTTACATTTACCCCTGTATAGGTAGGAAAAAGCACACCGTTATAAAGTTGCTGAGGCGGGTTTATCCAATGATAAGCAAAACCCACATTGCGCACATCGGAGTAGTGGAAAAAGGGGGTACGCTGTTTTCCGGCACGGATCTGCCAGTTGTCGTTAAGTTGATATGTCAGGTATAGCCACTCAACACCGGACTCACGGTCTGAGTTACTGTGGGCGAGTAATTGCGAGGTAACACTGAGTTTATCTGTCGCCTGCCAGTCTATCTGCAACGCAGCCAGTGACTGACTGTCAAATTTAATCTCATCGGTATAATCAAGATAAGCGGCATCACCGGTATCCAGATAACCGCCAATAACACGGCCGAAGCCGGACACTTTAAAACCGGAAGCGAGCTCCACGTCTGCCTGACTTGCAGCGGGAACGACCATAAAAAGGGTGCTAAGCAGGCAGACAACAGGAGATAAATGCTTTTTAAACCACATTATCATTTACCAAACATACTAATGCATTGGCTATGTTCTGCTAAATTGT
>DDJQ01000095.1:9276-65366 GCA_002339125.1 Alteromonadaceae bacterium UBA2620 | reverse complement strand
AATTCGTGGGGATCCCTCAGTATCAAGTGTCCGTTTAGCGCCATATTTAAGAATATTAATTTCTTCCAGTAACGTACTTTGACCAATTTTGCCAGTATTCTTACTTAGAGCCTGAAGCACTGTCTCTCGATGCACTTTTTCTAAATCTGCACCACTCATACCAGCTGTTAAAGAAACAATTAAATCAACGTCTATAGCCTCTTCGTAAACATCTAACTGCAAGAACTTTTCTATAAACCAGCGCCGGGCATTTTTATCCAAAAATGGAACATGGACATGAAGATCAAGCCTTCCGGAACGTAATAATGCTTCATCAAGCTTATCCAGCCGATTGGTAGCCGCGACAATAAAAACCGCGCCTTTATTTTTACTAAATCCATCAATCTCAGTCAGCAAACGATTCATTAACGCGTCAGCTCCAGGCCCGGCTTCACCTCGCTTCGGCAATGCATCAATCTCATCTATAAATAATATACAAGGTGCGTATTTCCTAACTCGAATGAACAGCTCCTTTATAAAATTATCAGACAGCAGATCAGTACCTGAACAGGTTGCTATTGGCAGGCCAGCCTCACTGGCGAGTGCTCGCGCCAACATAGTTTTTCCCGTTCCCGGGGGACCAAACAACACCATGCCTTTAGGAGGCTCTACACCAGCATGCTCAAGTTGTTCCCGGTGATTTAAAATTCTGACTGTCTCCAGTAAGCGCTGTTTCACGACGTCATGGCCAGCGATGTCGTCAAAGCCAACATCAGGCATATCCAATATAATACCGCCATCAGCTTCCACATCATCCACATGTAAGAGTAATTCTTGCTTTGGATTGGAGTAAGTTAATATCAGTACCTGTTCGTTCGCACGACATGATGCTTCCATGTACAACACTTCTCCGCGTAACGTTAACGCATCGAAATGCTCAGAAAGTTCATTATTGGCCAGCATGTCTTTTATATCTGCGCCTAATGTAATCTGAACTTGGTCAAAGTCCGATTCAGGATGGGCTCTGATAAAGTCAGTTACTGGATCAACCACTTTTGCAGTGATATTCGATTTGATATCACGCACATCAAAAAACGGCGCAAATGTGAATAATAACAGACGAGTTAAATCACTTTCATAGGGCAGAAAATCGATTTTACTTTTTTGAGTGAAAAAGCTTAATTCGCGATTCAACTGTTTGCCAGATAACAGCATTAACTCGTTAACGCCCAGTGAACGAAACAATATAATACTGCCCTGGGATAGGCGGGAAAGTAGCTCTGGTGGTATCGCTTTTACTTCGTGACTTCGTTCGATTTTAGTTTCGTTTCGCAGGTGCGAGAGCATTGCAGCCCGGGCTTGCACAGGCTGGTCCACTATAGTTTTAAGGTAATCCGGCTTATTATAAACAGTCCCACCAAGATTCGACGTAAAAACAATTATAGTATTGCGGAAATCAATATCTTTTTGAGTGAATTCGTCTGTCAAAAAGCCGGCAGAGAGCATTCGAAGCAAAGATAATAGTACCTGGGTGTGAGCCTTCTCAAACTCATCAAAAACAATGATCGATTTCGGAAATTTCTCAACAAAAGTCGTCAGCTCACCTGGCGCAGAGTCATCATAGGTTTTCTTCGCTCCGACTAAGCCAAAACTCTCGTTAGCATTGGAATATTGAGTCATATCAAATGCACGATACTGATATTCATCCTTCAAATGATGAGCAAAGCGTTCCGCTAAAAACGTTTTTCCCGATGCCGGAGGTCCCGCAAAGAAAAACACTCCCTGAGGCCTGTTTTGCTGTGGCTGCCATACGGCTTTCGACATACTGTCAATCAGGTCTTCAATTGCATGCTCCTGACCGACTACTTCTTCACATAAGGCCTTTTTGAGCTGTTCAAGTTGTTTCAGGCTTTCCCGGTAATCAACAGCCATCTCAGGTAAAACAAATATTTCGGTAACTGATACCCAATCATCATTAGAAGCGGCTGGACGAAGCTCTTGTAAAAAAGAACAAACCTGGTCAGAAAAAGGTAAAACCGGTTTCTCAGCCATATAGCTGAGCAACACGCTACTCAGGTCGTTTTTATAACGATCTGCTATAAACTCTTCGCCAATATCAACCGACTTAAACCTGTTTTGAAGTTCCCCAAACAGGGGGGCCGAATGATCTTTGGCAAAAGGTTTCAGGCATAAAAAAGACGCCGCGACGTGGTCTAAATCAATCTTTTTTTGGCTTTCTTCAAGCGCGATATATTTCGCAAAAAGTAACAGCGTTCTCAAGGTAAACGATCCCTGTAATACATGAACTGAGAGTAGTTATTATAGTGGCATGGCGCCTGTAGATTTAATAGCAATAGTTCTGCAAAAGTCTGGCCCTGGTAGTTAATTCAATTAATTATACTATTGAATTAGTGATACTTTTCTATTTAAATGACAACCTAATGTGGTAGATAAGTTCGTACTTATCGCTATTAATATACCCTTACTTGTAGTCAGTTGACGACGTATTTGTAGTTTTTGAAAGGAGTCACTAATGAGTTCAACACAAGAATACCGCGAGCTTCTTACCCGCATCGCAGACCAAAAAGAAAACTGGTCTGTTACCTCACAGCAGCCATTTATTATCTCTCGTCAAAAAGAAGAAAACACATTACCTATTTCGATCAGAATGTATGGTAATGAGAATAAGGTCCACCTCTTTTACAACCTTTACAGCGAAAGTCCGCTTACAGAGTTAGCACAAAAATTTCTGCGCCTGAAAGATAAAGAACAGATTCAGCAAAAAAATGAAGAAGCCGGTTTGGTCATAATGATAGACGAGGACGGGTTCGCCGTCGTTTATGATGCCTCTGGCGAAGAAAGCGGAAGCTTTGAGCAACAATTCGACGCTATTTTAGATAATGCCGAAGCCGTTTTACTCGGTGTTGTAAAAACGGCACATGAAACTGTCGAGAATGCACCGGAGCAAGCACTGCAGGTCGAAGATTCAACCACCGGAGTCGACGCCCCACAATCAATTGCTGATGCGGTAGAGCAATATCTCGAGGAGAAGGATTATTCCTTCAAACACGATGAAGACAAACAGCGGTTTATCTTTGGTTTTTCCACAGATAATTACATCAACATTAAGGGAGATGCCAGCCTTCGAATAGTCATCAACTATTCAGATAGCGATCTACTGCGCTTTGAAACCCCCTGGCTTTATGAGTTTGATCTTAACAAAACGGAATATAGCTTAATCAGTATGGCTATCGCCTGGTTTCAGTTTGAATATAAGTTTTTGTCCATGTCACTGGATCCAAGAGACGGCGAACTAAAAATATCTATCGATATTCCGCTCGGTAAAGGGACGTTACACACCACACAGATACACCGCCTTGTGACTTTTATTTTGCAATTCACAGAACGTACTTATGATGAATTGTTTTCACTAATGCTGAAGGATAGTGAAGCTGCTGAAGTGAAGCTAAAGGGCCTCATCGATAACTATAAAGCCGAATCTGAGAACCATCAGTGGATTGATTCGATTAAAGACAAACTTGGTGGCATAACAGAAGATCAGAGAAAGGCAATTGAAGAAATTCTGTCCAACGGTGCTGATGATAGAAGCCAAGGTGGTATCTAATGAGCAATACCAATACAAAGGTTAATCCAGCAAGCTGGCTTAGAAGGGTCTTGTTTGGGCCTGTTAGCGAACTAATCATACTGACATTATTTTTCGGTACTTTCACTTTTGCCCTGTTTTGGTTGACTATCAAATTTCAATTACTTCCCACCGAGTTAATGAGACCTGACTTATCGCAAGAAGATACTGGCCTATTTGACGCACTTGGTGGCTGGGCCCTGGGCTTCGCCGGCGCGGTCGTCGCAATTCGGATTGCTGGTATCGCCAAGAATACTCAACTCAATGACTCTATACGGGAACAAATTCGCTTATGGGAAGAACATGTTGAACGTATCTCAGATTTGAACTCCCGACTTACACGCTCTATATCTGATACTAAAAGAGCATGTGCAGCCGTTCTTCTGTATGCGAAAGATCTATATATAACTGAGCAGCGAGCTCACCTAATCAACCCCAAACCTGGGAGAGATGGCAAAGCAGTCAAACCTCATGAAACTCATGATCCTGAGGAGATGCTGCAGGAAAAGCTAGAAGAAAAGTTGGAAAAACTGGTCGAAACGATAGAAGAAGCGTTTAAAGACTCTGTATTTCGTTCCGTGTTACAGTTTTCCGTACAAGCTGACACTAACAGTAGATCGGAGCCTGAAAATACACACGTAAAAAATTACTCGGAGAGTTTTTTTAGCTCTTCAAAAGATAGAGAGGCAGTAAAAAGAATTGTTGATGACGACAATGAATTCTTTGATGTCCTTAACGTTCTAAGTGGATTAAACCAAGGAGCAAGAAACTTCGGCATAGGCCTGGTAGAACTTCGAGCAATGGGTTTGATTCAGCATTTTAGAATGGATCTTATGCGCCTGACAGAATACCAGGAAGATAACCAGGGAGATGACGAGGCTCTGGAGATTGCAGACGCCGCCTGGTTGCTTTTAGGACTGCTCCTGTCAAGAAGGAAACGTGAAAATTCCTCTATAGGACAAAATGATGGCTTCATAATTATCGCTCTCCTATTGGGCTCATTACCAACCGAGAAGACAATGAACGACTATTTAAACAGTAAGTTTAACCAAGTCGTACAAACCTATTCAGGTGATGGTAGCGAGACCATGAAACGAGAAGTCGATGCGTTGTCAAAACGACTCTATTACGTAAAAGGTAATGAACTATCTGAGCTCGCAGGTCTGATAACGAAATGTAGTAATAACCTGAGTTATCTTGATGTGTTGACCAAGAGTACCGGAGTGAGTGCCGCTTATGAGTCGAAGAAAGAATCAGGCAAACAAAGTGGCTAAACATACTTCCTCTCCAGTGAAAACGCGTTAATTAGTAAGTGGCATTAAAATGTGCTGTAGAAGGTTTGAGTGAAAAGGATTACAGACACCTTTTACAGTCTCGAGAAGTGATACCTGGCCCCTGAATCTCAGGGGCCGATTTTCCATTCCAGAAAATTCTATAGATGTAATGCTTGCGAACCGGATTACCTACCCAGCTCATCCCGCACAATTTGCGCGCCAGCATTGAGGGCTGCCAATTTGCCTTGCGCCACCTCCCGGGACAACGGTGCCATGCCGCAGTTTGTACATGGATAAAGCTTATCCGCATCAACAAACTGTAAAGCTTTACGCAGCGTATCGGCGACGTCCTCCGGCGTTTCGATCGCATTGTTTGCAACATCGATGGCACCGACCATCACTTTTTTACCGCGGAGCAATTCAATCAACTCCATGGGCACCCGGGAGTTATGGCATTCCAGCGAAATAATATCGATATTTGACTGCTGTAGTTTTGGAAACACCGCTTCATACTGGCGCCACTCATCACCCAGGGTTTTCTTCCAGTCGGTATTGGCTTTAATGCCATAGCCGTAACAGATATGCACCGCGGTTTCACACTTAAGGCCTTCAATGGCTCTTTCCAGCGCTGCGATCCCCCAGTCATTCACTTCATCAAAGAACACATTAAAGGCTGGTTCATCAAACTGAATAATATCCACCCCAGCGGCTTCCAGTTCTTTCGCTTCCTGATTAAGAATTTTGGCAAATTCCCAGGCCAGTTTTTCACGGCTCTGGTAATGATCGTCGTACAACGTATCAATCATCGTCATCGGCCCGGGTAACGCCCATTTTATTGGTTGGCTGGTGTGTTTACGTAAAAAACGGGCATCGTCGGCAAAGACCGACTTTGTTCTGGCCACGGCATCCACCACTACCGGTACACTGGCATCGTAGCGATTGCGAATTCTTACCGTTTTACGATTTTCAAAATCCACGCCGCTGAGGTGTTCGATAAACGTGGTGACAAAATGCTGACGGGATTGCTCGCCGTCACTAACAATGTTAACACCGGCGCGGAGTTGGCCCTGCAACGACAGCAGTAGCGCATCCTGCTTCCCTTCCACCAGTGCCTCACCCTCCAGTTTCCAGGGTGACCACAGGGTTTCTGGCTGTGCCAGCCAGGCTGGCTTAGGTAAACTGCCGGCGCTACATACAGGTAATAAGTTTTTCATAGTAAGCATGCTTTCCGGTTGTTAATTATTGTAATTGGCAGACCACTGCTCAAGCACGGCCTGATAAGGTTTAATAAAATGCTGTTCGGCAAACCGCCCCTGCTCGATAGCAAGCTGGCTGCGCTCTTCACGGTCATACACTATTTGAGTAACGGAATGATCCGGGTGTTTCAGATTAGGCTTATACCGTTGCCCGGCCACAGCATTGGCGTTGTAAATTTCTGGCCGGTATATTTTTTGGAAAGTCTCCATAGTGGCTATGGTGCTAATTAACTCCAGGTTAGTGTAGTCGTTCAGCAGATCGCCAAAAAAGTAAAAAGCCAACGGTGCAACGCTGTTTGGCGGCATGAAATAGCGCACTTTCAGGCCCATTTTCTGAAAATAAAGTTCGGTAAGTGACGACTCGTTTGGCTGATACTCAACACCCAGTACCGGGTGGGTATTCTCGGTGCGGTGATAAGTTTTGCTGTCAGACACGCTCAGACAAATCACCGGCAGCTTAGCGAATGCCTGCTGATATTCCTGCGAATTTACGAAGCACTTAAACAGCTTGCCATGCAGGTCGCCGAAATTGTCCGGGATGCTGAAGCCTGACTGGTTTTTGTTATGGTTAAGCAACAACACACTAAAATCATAGTCACGCACGTAAGAGGAGAAATTGTTGCCAACGTTACCGTTAATGCGCTCGTTAGTTTGCTTATCAACAATGTAAGTTTGCAGCATTTCGATGGTGGGAAACGTTTGTCCGCTGCCATCGATATCTATGTCTACCGAGATAATTTCCAGCTCCACGCTATAGCGATTGCCGGCCGGATTATCCCAGCTTGCCAGGGCATTAAAGCGGTTATCTATCATCGCCAGAGCATTGCGCAAGTTCGCTTTGCGGTATTCACCACGGGCCAGGTTGGCGAAATTAGTGGTAATTCGCGTGTTGTCTGATGGACGGTAATCTTCATCGAAACAAACGCGCTTTATGGTAAAGCTAAAATCATCTTTCATGGTCGTCTGCTACCCTGCTCATAGAACTAAAAACTCATTAAACACTATCTGTGTTCAGAACCTGAGAGAGTTATACGCGCCGATTCACATGAAAAAAAGTGACTTTATTTCATTAATACATGAATATTACTCATACTTTAATAAATATCGAACAGTGAGCTAACTAGTGGCAAAACCGAACCAACGCCTGTAACAGGTGGTGATTAAACTTATTGGCCAGCTGGCTTTGCGGGGCTATGGACTCAAAGGCATGAAATGCACCGGGCACAGTGAAAAGCTCAGTAGCTATACCTGCAGCCTCTAGCTTTTCGGCAAAAGAGCAGTTTTCCGCATAAAACAAGTCCAGTTCTCCCACGGCGATGTACGTGGGGGGTAAGCCGCTAAGAGTACTCGCTCTGGCGGGTACATGGCGACTGGGTATTTTATCGCTACCGGGTGTTTTGCCGAGGAAAGTGCGCCAACCATAGTGATTTTGTTCGGCTGTCCATAAATACCGCCCCTGATGAGCTGGCGGCATCACAGTGCTGCCGGTTCTGTCGTCCAGCATAGGGTAAAGCAAGGCCATACCGGCTAAATCAATCACCTTATCGTCGGCACAGCGTAGTGCCAGATTTACCGCATGGCAGCCACCGGCACTCACGCCCAATAAGCTGATTCGGCTTACATCGATAGCCAGTGTAGTGGCCTTTGCCATAAGCCTGTTCAGAGCAGCCTGATGCTGCAGTTGTGCTTCGTCTGGCCCCACTTCAGGCGCGAGCCCGTATTCCACCGATACCACGACGCAATTCAGTGCTTTGGCCAGACTTTGCATGCGCGGCAGTGAATTCTGGCAATTGCCCATTACCAACCCACCACCATGAAAGTGCAGTACCGCTGGCCGGGCTGATGTATCGGGACTGGTATTAATTAACCAAAGTCGAAAGCTCCGGTACCCCGGCCCATCCGGCACTTCAACCACTTCGAAAGGCACATCCTCAAGAGGTTTGCTACCGCCTACTCTGGCACGTTTGCGATAAAAGCCCAGATTCGCGCCGTTTAAAGGCGGCGATTGTTCTGTAAGCTGCATCAAAGCATCAAGTGAAGGTAATAATTCATCCGCAACCAGCGGATCAGTAATGGCCATGTGTGTTCTCTGTGGTTGATATACGATATTGGCATCCGGACTTTATGCGTTATTCTGTAATGGTGTTTTACCGGGCACTGCATGCTGCCTGCCCTTGAATTGTTATACTATAACGCCACTTTCTACCGAGTCAGTATTGCTACTGCTTAGCAGTGTTTCATTTTTTAAAGCGAAAGAGAAGTTATGAGCCAGAACACCCCGTTGATCCCCACCAATATCATTACCGGCTTTTTGGGAGTGGGTAAAACTACCGCCATCAATGCGCTGCTGGCTGATAAACCAGAGGGCGAAAACTGGGCGATACTGGTTAATGAGTTCGGCCAGGTGGGTATTGATCAGGAAATGTTACTCGATCAAAACGGTCTGCATGTAAAAGAACTGGCGGGAGGCTGTATTTGCTGTGCCCTTGGCGCTTCGCTGGGTAAAACGGTTCGCGCGCTGATTGAACAGGCCAGTCCCGACCGGCTGCTCATCGAGCCTACTGGTATTGGCCATCCTGAAGGGATAATTGATACGTTAACCGGCCCCGCGTTTCGCGATAAACTGGATTTACGCGCCACCATCTGCTTGCTGGACCCGCGTTCTCTGGGCGAACCGGAGGTAATTAACAACGAAACCTTTCACGACCAGTTAAACCTTGCTGATGTTGTACTGATTAACAAGTGCGATCTGGCTAGTGCAGAGCAGATTGCTGCCACCGAAAACGGCCTTAATGCTATGTTTCCGCCCAAGCAATACGTGGGCCGTACCACCCGTTCGGTTATCGATATAGCGTTACTGGACGTGGTACGAAACGGTGAACTTAAAGCGCAGTTTCCTGAATCTCACCAACATCATCACGCTCATCATGATCACCAGCATGCGCATGGGCATTCTCATGAACATGAACATAGCGACCATGCTGAAATCGCTACGCCAGGTAAGCCGGTGCGAAAAACCGGCGACGGCAATGGCCTTTACAGCTGTGGCTGGATATTCCATCGCGATGATTGTTTTGATTACTGGCAGCTCGAAGCCCTGCTCAATGAACTCGACCATATCAGTCGTATTAAGGGGGTCATCAAAATCGGTACGGTATGGGTATTTTATAACCGCGTTAAAGACGAACATGACTTCGATAAGGTGGCCTACCGACGTGATAGCCGCATAGAAATTATCAGCACTCAACCACTGGACTGGCAGCAAATTGAACAGGCAATGCTGGCATGTTTAACGTCATAAAAAAAGCCCCGCAACAGCCGGGGCAAGGAACGGATGGAAACATCCTGCAATGAGTTCAGTTTTAAAGTAAGTATTAACTTACAAATTCTTACTTTCTAAATTTCAGTCAGTTATTGATTAAGTGCCAGCTCTTTCTCGGTTTTAAAGCCAAACACCTTACGTAAAATAATGGTGGCCGGGCAAAAGCCGGTAAAGCTTTGCTGAAACAGGTTGGCGCCAATAAAGACGGTAAACCATAAAAAGTTTTCATGCACAAACCAGGTGAGTGCTACAGACAGCAACACCATAAATCCGGCAAAAGCGGTTAACGCACGTTCTGCAGACATAACTAACTCCTAATAAAAGTAGCGGAAAGACGCATACACATTGCTGGCGTCGTTAAATTGTGAGTAAAAGGTGTGGGGCTCATCACCGTAAAACAGGTTAGCCCCACCGTTTATCTGCCACTCATCCACCGGTGAATAGGTAGCACGAAACTTCATATAGCCGTCACTGTCGGTGGGCGAATAAAAGTTAAACCAGTTCAGGGTCAGCGTTTGCCTGAGCGCCCGGTACATTAATTGAGTAGTTACCACATGACGGCTTTCTTCCTGCTCGTACTGCGGCCAGTAAGAATTGGCGAGCAGCGCATCGTGGTCAACAATATGCTCGGTGTACCACTGCACGCTGCCGGTTAAATTAGCAACCAGCTCCTGCTCGTAGCCCACTAAGAAACGGTGCTGACTGTTAGGCACTAACGGGTTAGTGCCGTCATCGTCTTCCATGGCATCGTGGTAAGCATATTCGAACTTGGCCAGACCCGGCCCGAGCGGCTTAACCGCACTGGCGCCCCATACATTTAAACGGCTGTAGAGAGGCAAGCCTTGCTCATCGGCCGCCATCGGCGTTTTGTTGTAGCCCCGATATCCGTAGAAGGCGAGCTCAGTTTGCCCGACGGTTTTATACATCCGCAACGCCCACTCGGCATCATCCGGCTCGTTGCGCTCCAGTACGTCAAATGCAGGTGCGACATTCATTCCGAATTGCGGATTAAAAAAGGAAAAGTACTCACCAGTAATACCGTTGTCCGGCTCAAACTGCGGAGTAACCACCAGATCCACATTCACCCAGTCAAAATAACCGGATAACTTGGCCGACAGGCTGGGCGCTTTTAAATACTCGTCGTCACGACCAGCAAAGAAAGACTGGTAATCCTTGGGAAACATGTCATTTAAAAACACGTAATCGCCGGTGCCCCAGGTTAATACCTGCTGACCGATTTTAGCGTCGAACTTGCTGCCCCAGTCACCTAAGAAGGCCAGATTACCCTGCCAGGCCGCTTCGCGAATTTGCACTTCCACACTATCGAGGACGCCGTCGTAATACAGGTCACCCCGAAACGCCAGGGTTGACGCATCAAGGGTATAGTCGGCCTGTAACTGCACCCGTAAATCCCGTAAGGTTTTATCGGTATTTACTGCCTGGTCAGCACTTAAGCGCTGACCCACCGCAATTTCACCGAAGCCAGCCCAGGTAAAAGGCGATACTTCTTCGTTTTCCTCGAATTCATCAAACTCATCCCAGGCATCCCATTCATCACCGCTGGTTTGAGCTTCCTGAGCAGTCGATTGTCCAGAGTACACTACCGGTACTGCTATCAGGGCAGCCCAAATGACTGAATATGCAGCTAAGGATAAAAACGAATGGCGCATTATTTTATCCACTGCACTGGCGGGTTACGCAGGCTTCGCTCGGTGAACACATCATCCGGTAATCCCACGTTATATTCTGAGCCGCGAAACTCCATTAAGGTGTAACCGCCGTTAGCCAGATCAGACACTTTTGAGCGCAGTACGGTGGGGAAACCCTGTACTTCATCGACCTGCACCGATTCTACGCGACGGTAATTGGTATCATCGCTTTTGTAGAAGTTAATCAGTACCGGTAAGGATGTGGCCTTGTCGATTTCAACGATGTAGTAAGCAAATTCCACCGAGCCAGGGTCTTTAGGCACTGCTTTGAGTACGTAGCGATCGGCGTTTTCTTCAACCAGCGAGAAATCATCCTGGGATACGGCGCGACCAGACACGTCTTCATAGAAGAAGTGCGAGCCCACAAAGGAGGTGCGCTTATCGCCTGCTGAAATTCGCTTCACCAGATCCAGCGCAGGCAGGTACAACCAGCGGTCGTCATCCACATGGGTATCGGCGTGCTTTTCTACCCGGAAAACCGTGTCTTTTACATCGGTAGGACGGGAGAAAAATACCATCATCTTCTGATCGCCGTTATCTTCCACGTCCTTGCGTAAAATGGTGAACTGACGCAACTGTTTACGGCCCTGGCTGTCCACAATCATCATGCGGGCGTCAGAGCGACCGTCTTCACCTGCATAATAAGCCGCTTTTTCGGCCTGTTTGATCAGTTGGTCTACATCCACCTCTGCCATAGCGGGTGTCAGAAATGTCAGACTGGTGGCTGCCAGAATTGTCGCAGCCAGGGTTGTTTTAGCAAATTGTGTGAATTTCATAACCACTCCTTAATTCGCCGACTTAAAGACGATTTTACGGCCCAGACTCATCACCGCTGGCAGTAACAACAGGGTTACCAGGGCAGAGATAGCCATAATGCTCGCAAGAAATACACCAACGGTGATGTAGGGCACGAGCGGGGCAAACAGTAACGGGGTAAAGCCCAGCGCAATCACCAGAGCATTACGCGAAATGGCAGTTGCTGGCTCTTCAAACATAATAGCCATAGTTTGCTGAACGCTGCCTGTATCGTTGAAAGTCGCCCGGGCGCGTTCCAGGAAGTGAATAGCAAAGTCCACCGACAAGCCGAGCGTTAACGCGGAGAGCACCGCGATAGGCATGTCATAGTCTTTACCCACAATACCAATCAGGCCATAAATGAAGGTAATAGTGATGGTAAGCGGCAACATGGCCAGCACACCGTATACCAACGATCGAAACAACACTATCATCATCACAAACACAATCACAAACGCGCCCATTAAGCTGTCGAGCATGCCGGCTACCATGTTTTCCTGCCATACTACGTTGAGGTAAGCTTTACCGGCCCAGTCAGCTTCAATACCGGCAGGCAGTGGGTTGGCGTCGATATAGTCACTAACCAGTTGCACTACGGCGGTCATATCTTGGTTATCGCCGCTGGTCAGCTGCAACCAGACCAGCGCTGCGCGGTAATCCGGCGTAACAAAGTGCCACAGATCGTTTGGCCGGTGTGACGACTGATACTGCAATAAGGTTTGCGCAACAGCATTACTGCTGTCCGGTAACGCACAGTCTTTCTGCTCGCCTGAGCGCAGCTCACGATTAACCACTTTCACCACATCAGGCAGCGCATTGGACTTACCCACCAAGCCTGAGTCCTGCAGGGTTTGCTGGAGCTTTTCAATATAGGTAAGCAGCTCAGGGTTCTGAAAGGTTTTGCTCTGACTGTTCGCTGCTTCTACTTTAGCCATCACCGCATCAAGGTAGTCAGCTTCATCACTTGTGAGGTCATCAAACAGTTTGTCGTCGATGGCGAAAATCAGGTTTTGCAGCGCTTCGCCTGGAGCACCGTCCTGCACCGTTGCCAGCGTTTCATCACGCCAGTTGCTTAGCGACGCAGGCATAGTCTCATCGTTCAGCATGCTTTGCGGGGTGGCCTGCTCAGTGCGGTCGGTTAATACCAGATAAGCATTGTAGGTACCAGCAAAGTTCTCGTTTAAGACGCGGTCTGCCACGCGGATTTCGTGATCCGATTTAAACCAGCGAACCGGGTTATCGTTAATCTGAATTTGCGTAACGCCCCACACCGACACTGCGAAGATTACGCCGAAGGCTACCAGTAAAGACCCCTTGTAACCGGTTGCAATTTTGCCCAGTCCGCGAGCGATACGAGCAATGCGTGAACCATCGCCACTGCCGTCCTGATGCAGAGCAACTTGTAAATTATTCAGCGCTTTATCACTCATTCGTGACAGGTAAGCGGGAATAAACACAATGGTGACTAAAAACGCAAACAGGATCCCAAAGCCCACAAAGGCGCCAAAAATCTGTACCGGCGGGATAGGCGTTAGCATTAGCGAGAAAAAGCCAACCGATGAGGTAATCGAGGTATATAGCATTGGTGTAAACAGGTGGCCAACCACCTCTTTAACCACCGCTTTTAGATCTTCGCCGGGTTTATAACGGTCGGAGAATTCCGACAGAATATGCACCGAATCGACCACTGCAATAGGCATCAGGAAGATGGCGATCATCGATGACATAATATGCACGGTAAACCCAAAGCCTATAAGCATGCCCATGGTAACGATAACAGTTGCCATGGCCACCACCATCGGCGCAATGATGAGCGGAATATTACGGAAGAAAATAAACAGCAGAATAAAGATGGTCAGCCCCGCCAGTGGCGCAGAGATGCCCATTTGCACAAACATTTCAAAACCGAACTGGTCCTCGGCTACCGGCAATCCGGTGATATACCATTGCTCAGTGCCATCAAACTGATTGATGGTCGCGCGAATTTCTTCGGCGATTCGATAACTTTCGTTTTTATCCAGAATAGGCACGTAAATGGCCGCCGCTTTACCGTTTTGTGAAACAAGCGTGTCGTACAACAGTGGCAGGCGTTCAATATTGGTTTGAATTTGTGCCGCAGCGGCTTCATCAGACGGTGGATTTGGCATCATCCATTCAAAACGAATGGTGCCTGGTCCGGCCTGAGAAATATTGTCTACCGTGGAAATAGACATAAGATCGGCATCCACAACGCCATCAATTGCCAAAATTGACTCAGTTAAGTCAAAGATGTCAGTCAAAGATGACTGATTGTAAACGCCCTGTGAATTTTCATCGTCCACAACCCCGACGACGATGGCGTCGTACATGCCAAAATCGGCTTTAGTCTGGTTGTGAAAAACCCGCGCAGGATGATCAGCATCCAACATGTTCTCCGGGTCTGTATCGATGGTAATCCGTGGGATCTGGCTACCAACGCCGAGGGTCAAAAGCAGCAGTATGGCATAAACCCATAGTGGTTTTTGCGTACTGATTGCAACAAGCTTGCTGGATATACTATTCATAATCACCGTCGTTAAGACAATAAAACCTAATTTATAGCAGCAATATATGCGCCAAATCTAATATAACAAGTTTTTTTATTCGCAAGTAGCACTGAGCGGCTGCTAAATTCACAGAAAAATTCTTCTAACAAGCTGATATCAGGAAGCAAAGCACCGGTTCGTGTTAGACTGCCACCTCATTCATTTATTTTCGGTGCCCCCTTCCTGACATGACCTTTCGCTTACTGTTCTTTTCGTTGCTTGCCACCGCCATGGGTCAGTCTGTGGTGATGGCAACTTTGCCGCCGCTGGGTCGCGAGGTTGGGCTTAGCGAATTTAACGTAGCATTTCTGATGTCCAGCTCAGCCATGATGTATGCGCTGGGGAATGCATTCTGGTCACGAATTGGTAAGCGTCGTGGTTACCGTCGATTGCTTATTACAGGGCTCAGCGGCTATACCATTGGCACATTAATATTTGCCTCGGTATGGCTCACCGGTATTCAGGGCTGGTTAGTCGGCTCGGCTTTGTTTATCGCCCTTCTGTTTGCCCGCACGGCCCAGGCCACCATTATGTCGGCTACCCCGCCATCGGTAGTGGGTATGGCTATCGCGATCAGCAGCGAAAAAGAAAGGGTGAAGGCAATCAGTAAAGTGTCCTCTGCGCACAGTCTCGGGCAAATTCTCGGGCCAACATTCGCAGGGCTGATGGTTAGTTTTCATCTGCTGGCACCACTTTATGGTATTACCCTGATGACGCTCATAGCGGTTGTGCTGGTATGGCGTTTTTTGCCGCCGGAACATGGTCAACCTGCCAGTGTTACAACCAGCAAAGCAATACAGCCCGGGTCTCGAAGTATACAGCCCTATGTACCGCTACTAATCGGCATGAACGCCAGTGTCTTTCTGGCTATTGCGATGATGCAGCAATCGCTGGCATTTTTCCTGATTGATCATCATAAACTCACCACTACCGAAGCCGCCCAGGCGGTAGGACTGGCGATGATGTTAAGTGCCGTTTGCGCGTTAACCGTTCAAATCACGCTGGTTCAACGTACCAGCATGCACCCTGGCAACCTGGTTAAAATTTCTTTTCCACTGCTATCGATTGGCTATCTGATCATCTATCTGCATCAGCAAACCCCACACTTATATGTGGCCATGCTGTTTTTAGGTAGTGGCTTGGGGATTAGCTACCCGGCCATAGCGGCACTGGCCAGTTCAAGCTGCAAACCAGAAAATCAGGCCACGGTGACCGGGTTTATCACCGCCTCGCCAGCCATGGGTTACATTATTGGTCCGCCTATTGCAGCAACCTTATATGGCATCGGGCACAGAATGCCTTTTATTGCCGCTTCAGTTTTGCTGGCGATAGTTACTGTAATCGCCATCACCCATTTGCGCGCCAGGCCGACGCCCCAATCCTCGCCTTTAGATTAACCCTACACTCCGTAGTAATCATCGTTGCTAGACAGCATAACCTTTGCGTCTTTTAGCTGCTTTTCCTGACATTTTTATGCCTTAAAAAACGAATAGAATGATTAGTCTAAAGCGCAATAAAATCAAGCTCTGTAAAACCGATTTAGATTTTTATCGGAGGTCTTACTTGTATCCTTGAAATTAACTATATAGACTAGTCTGTATAGTTAAGTACGGAGACGATTATGAGCCGGGTAAGTGCGCGGGATAAATTACTTAAAGCAGCCGGAGAATTGTTTTACGACCATGGCATCACTGCTACCGGCGTAGACGCGGTGATCACCCGGGCCGGCGTTGCCAAGATGTCGCTGTATAATAATTTTAAATCCAAATCTGAGCTTATTGCCGCTTACATCGATGCCCGTCATCAGGAATGGCTCGACCTGTTTGCCCGCCGATCAGACAACCTTTCAAATGGCTGGGAACGGGTTCTCGCAGTTTTCGATGCCTATCAGGATCACGCCGAGTTCGACTATCAGAATGGCTTTCGCGGCTGTGGCTTATTAAACGCCGCCGCAGAAATGCCAGCAGATAGTGCTGAACGAGAAGCGGTCAACCGGCATAAGCAGGAAGTCCGGGGTATCGTATTAAACCAGCTAAGTGAATTACCTCTGACCGAAGAAAGCGGTAATAGTACTGCTGCACTGGCCGAGCATATTTGTTTTTTACTCGAGGGCTCAATTTCACTTGCCGGACTATCCCGTGACGTGCAGGCCATCTCACGCGCCAGAGCCATGGCAGACAAACTGATTGAGAACGCCCTATGAGTTCGCAGCCTGGCTATTTCGTTGGCATTACGGCCGTGATTATTGCCGCCGTACTGTGGGGAACCACCGGCACGGCGGCCACTTTCGCGCCTCAGGTCAGCCCATTAGGGATTGCTTCAGTAACCATGGGAGTTGGCGGGCTGTTACTGGCGTTGGTTGCTGCAAGGCCCATCGCCCGGCATAAAACCGAACTTTTTAACAACCGTTTGCTGGTACTGGCAGCCGCGGTTAATGTTGCCATTTACCCCCTGGCATTTTACAGCTCCATGAAACTCTCGGGCGTAGCCGTTGGTAACGTGATCTCCATTGGCCTGGCGCCCATTGCCGCAGCGCTGATTGAGTGGACTTTCGATAAACAACCGCTAAACCGTAGATGGCTTATCAGTATTGCCTTCGGGATTACCGGAGTAGTGTGTCTGGCGACCGCTAAGCCCGCCAGCTCATTTGAAAATACCGCCACCAGCTGGCATAACAACGTCGGGATCCTGCTTGGTTTAGTCGCCGCTTTTACTTATGCCATGTATTCCTGGATAGCTCGGCGCCTGATTGACCGCGGCATAGCATCCCGGGCTGCTATGGGCAGTATGTTTGGTCTGGGCGCCCTGCTGTTAATGCCCGTATTGTTCGTCACCGGCGCACCGCTACTCGCGTCAGTAAATAATTTTTCGGTGGGGTTATATTTGGCCGTGGTTCCTATGTTTTTAGCCTATCTGTTATTCGGCAGAGGCCTGACGGTTGTGCGCGCAAGTCTGGCCACCACTATCACACTGCTGGAACCAGTTGTAGCAGCCTTGCTGGCAGTCACAATAGTAGGTGAAAAGCTCTCCCTTACAGGCTGGTTTGGCATCGGCCTTATCAGCGCCTGTTTGCTTATCGCTACAATCAGAAGAAGAGTGAAAAGCAAACCCACGCCGTTACATCCGGTTAGCGAAAGCAGCACTTAGCCGTTACACTGATGGCACACTTACCCGCGTACAGATAGCACAGGAGTCGTTGCTGTGATAATGCAAACGCAACATCTGAATATGGCAGCCGTTGATAACCACAGTGCAGAATTGCTGGTTATTCTGGTGCCAGCCGGACAGACCGGCTTTCCTTCCCAGGCGTATCCGGCCTGCCTCGAAACCCTCATAGAACATTATAAAAAAATGGGTGACTGGCATTCAGAAAGTAAATACTTACTGTGCATAAATCCACCAGAATTTAAAGCTTCACGCATTTTGTTAGTCGACACTAACATGGATATTGTAAAGGCTGATGCCAAGCGTATCAGTAATGTGGTTAGCGACGTACTAGAACAACTGAACAAGGCGAAAGCTGAGATTATTATGCCCCCGTGGTTACAGGGTGGCGAACTTCTCATCCAGGCCCTTTTTCATGCCTCCTATAAGTTTAGCGATTACAAAACCAAAACATCCCGGCGTGAAGAAATTAGCGTAACGTTACTGGTCAGCGACGACAGCTTAGATGAGTCATTGGATTATGCCCGGGCTTTACATAACGGTATGAGCCGGACACGCGATCTTGCCAACATGCCGGGCAACCTGTGTACCCCCGGCTATTTTGCTGAATGTGCTCTGGCGCTTGACGAACAGTTTGCGACCATATCAACCGACGTTCTGGATGAAGCACAACTCACTGAACTGGGAATGGGCGCCTATCTGGCCGTTGGCAGAGGCTCGGTGCATCCAGGTTGTATGCCGGTAATTCGCTATGTAGGCGCAGAGCCTGAGGAGCCGGCAATCTGGGTCATCGGCAAAGGCATTACTTTTGACAGTGGTGGGATCACCCTTAAAAAGCCGCCGGGCATGCAAAGCATGATTTACGATATGTGCGGCGGCGCGTCGGTAATAGGCCTGATGGCCGCCGTGGCTGAGCTCAAATTACCGGTAAATGTTACCGGAGTAATTGCGACCGCCGAGAACATGCCCGATGGCGATGCTTTCAGGCCAGGGGACATTCTCACCACCATGTCAGGGCAAACGGTGGAAATTATCAGTACCGATGCCGAAGGCAGACTGGTACTTTGCGATGCCATTACTTACGCCAAACAACACCAGCCAGCGCTGATTATTGACGTGGCCACCCTGACCGGCGCACAGATTGTCAGCCTTGGTAGTCATGCCAGTGGCTTAATGGGCAACTCACCGCAACTCAACCAGGCACTGCAGCAGGCCGGTGATGAAAGTGGCGACCGCGCCTGGACCATGCCGGTATGGCCGGATTACCAGGATGCGCTGGACTCCCCTTTTGCAGATATGCGAAATGCAGGCAGTCAATCGCCAGGCATGATCACCGCCGGATGCTATTTAGCCCGTTTTGCCGGTAATACGCCCTGGGCTCACCTTGATATAGCCGGTACCAGCTTTCAGTATGGTACAGGCAATAGCGCTACCGGCAGGCCTCTGCCGCTGTTGTTACAATTTTTACGAAATTATAGCAACTTAAGCGCGCCGCAATGGTCTATAAATACGGACGATTGTGGATTTTTACCCTAAAGGGATTATAAAAAGTAGTTCCAAAGTAGGATTTTTTTTTCGTGAGGCGAGTCCTACAATCACAAAAGTGTTAAAACGAAGTTAATAAGGAGCCCGTTATGTGGACTAAACCTCAATACACTGAAATGCGTTTAGGCTTTGAAGTTACTCTGTACATCAGCAACAGATAAGAGCTTCATGCCCGGAGGGAGTTTTCCGGAGACGTCATCTCAACAAGACCTATAAAAGGTTGCGCTTTCGCTTAGTAGTGGTGCAGCCTTTTTTATTGGTAACGCTTTTTAATCAAACATTACCGCAACCGTTTAGCGGTTTGGTAACCAATCAGGGCTCATTACATGAAGATTCTGATCCTGGGCGCGGGAGCCGGTGGTGGCTTTCCGCAGTGGAATTGCCACTGTGATAACTGCCGTGGCGTTCGCGATGGCTCCATTAAAGCCTCTCCCCGCACGCAATCTAGTATCGCTGTCAGCGCCAACGGCACTGACTGGGTGTTAATCAACGCCTCTCCGGATTTACGCCAACAAATTAATCATACGCCTGAACTCTGGCCGGCAGATAAACAGCAGCAACGCGGTACCAGCATTCGTTCTATTATTTTAACCGACAGTCAGATAGACCACACCACCGGCCTGCTGACACTGCGCGAAGGCTTACCGTTACCGGTTTACTGTACTGATGTTGTACACGAAGATTTAACCACTGCTTTCCCGTTGTTCACCATGCTCAAACACTGGCATGGCGGGTTACAGCGGCATAGTATTGATACCGATTATACAGCGTCTTTCACCCCGCAGGGTGCAGAGGGTCTGGTATTTAATCCGGTTGTACTGGAGTCTAACGCACCGCCCTATTCCAGCTATCGGGATAAGGTGGTGCCGGGCAATAATATTGGTTTACAAATCACCGATACCGCCAGCGGCAAAAGCCTGTTTTATGCGCCAGGCTGTGTGCAAGCCAGTCCGCTCGTGGAGTCCATGCTTGACCAGGCGTCCTGCGTGTTGTTTGACGGCACCTTATGGCTCGATGACGAAATGATTCAGAAAGGCTTTAGCAATCGTTTGGGCAGTCAGATGGGCCACATGCCGGTAAACGGACCCGACGGTACCGTCAGCCTGCTGAATCGCTTTAACATCGATCGCAAAGTGCTGATTCATATCAATAATACCAATCCGGTTCTGAACGAAGATTCCGAGGCACATCAGTATTTAACTGATAACGATATAGAACTGGCATACGACGGTATGCAAATCACCCTATAAAAGAGGTATCCCATGAGCGAAAAACGCCCCTGGAGCAGAGAAGAATTCGAACAAAGGCTGCGTGACAAAGGCCAGTATTACCATATTCATCACCCTTTTCATAAGGCCATGAATCAGGGTAAATGTAGCAAAGAACAAATTCAGGGCTGGGTGGCCAACCGTTTCTTTTATCAGCAATGTATCCCGGTAAAAGACGCCGCCATTCTGGCTAACTGCCCGGATATGCAAACCCGCCGCAAGTGGATACAACGTATTCTTGATCACGATGGCGAAGAGGGTGATCCGCGCTTAGGTGGCATCGAAGCCTGGCTGCGCTTAGGCGAAGCTGTGGGCCTTGACCGCCAGGACATTCTTGACGAAAAGCTGCTTTTACCAGGGGTTAAGTTTGCAGTGGGCGCTTATGTGAACTTTGCCCGCCGCGCGACCTGGGAAGAAGCCGCCTGTTCTTCTCTTACCGAAATGTTTGCCCCGGAAATTCATCAGAGCCGACTGGACACCTGGCCGGAACACTATCCGTGGATAGATGCAGAAGGGTTTAAATATTTTCAGATGCGCCTGAGCCAGGCCCGTCGCGATGTTGAACATGGCTTACAAATAACCCTGGATCACTTTACTACCCGTAAGCTACAGGAAAAAGCGCTCAACATCCTGCAATTTAAGCTGGATGTGTTGTGGTCACTGGCCGATGCCATTAGTCTGGCCTATGAGTTTGAGCGTCGCCCGTTCCACGGCGTTGCCGACCAGAGTATCTGCCATAAGGGGTTGATGTAAGTGAGTGAATTAGCCAGCAAAGTACCCAAACTGAACCGTTTATTTAAGTTTCAGTTTGAAAAAGCCCAGGACTGCTACGTTCTGCTGTTTCCGGAAGGCATGATAAAACTCAACGGCAGCGCATCTGCTATTCTGTTACAGGTAGATGGCACGAAATCCGTTGGCGATATCGTTGCCGCACTGCAAGCCGAATATCCCGATGCCGAAGGTATCGAAGAAGATGTACTGGCTTTTTTTGAGCATGCCGAACAAAAACGTTGGATAAACTATGTCTGAGAATGGCTCTGGCGCTCCACATCAGCCCGGCCCGCCGTTATGGTTACTGGCAGAGCTGACCTATGAGTGCCCGTTACACTGCCCCTATTGCTCAAACCCGGTCAATCTGGGGTCCAGAGAGCAGGAGTGTGATACCGACACCTGGTTAAAAGTACTCAGCGATGCCCGTGAAATGGGCGCTGTGCAGTTGGGTTTCTCCGGCGGTGAGCCGCTCCTGCGTAAAGATTTGGAACAACTGGTGGCCCACGCCAGTGGACTGGGCTATTACACCAATCTGATTACCTCCGGCATAGGCTTAACCGAAAAACGCATCGCAGCGCTGCGTGAGGCTGGGCTTGACCATATTCAGTTAAGCTTTCAGGCCGCTAATGCCGACGCCAATGATTTAATTGGTAACAGGCGCCACTCCTTTGAACAAAAACTCAAAGTGGCGAAACTGGTTAAGCAGTACGAGTATCCCATGGTCCTGAACTTCTGCCTGACCGCGCAGAACATTCATCAGATTGAAGAAGTCATGGCGCTGTGCTGCGAACTGGATGGCGATTACGTGGAACTGGCGACGGTGCAGTACTACGGCTGGGCGTACCTGAACCGCGACCATCTGTTACCCAGTCAGGCCCAGCTTATTGAAGCCGAAGCTAAAGTGAATGCCTTTCGCGATAAGCAGGATGGCAAAGGACCTCACTTTATTTTTGTCACGCCTGACTATTACGAAGAACGTCCCAAGGCCTGTATGAATGGCTGGGGCACTACTTTCCTTACTGTCGCGCCGGATGGCAGCGCATTACCGTGTCACAGCGCTAAAATTCTGCCGCTGACTTTCCCTAATGTAAAAGAAAAGTCGGTGCGGGGTATCTGGTTTGACGATTTTGCCTTTAATCACTTCAGAGGCAATGACTGGATGCAGGGGCCGTGTAAAACCTGCGACGAAAAAGACCTCGATTTTGGCGGCTGTCGCTGTCAGGCTTATATGTTAACCGGCGATATGTACAAAACCGATCCGGTCTGTTCTAAATCACCGGATCACCATTTAATGGCCGAAGCCGTGGCAAAATCTCAAACGCCTGAGCGCGAATTAGTGTATCGTGACCCCAAAGTAAAGATCCCAATTACGGAAATCTGAATCAACCATGGGTAACCAGACACGCCTGAGTAACGGCCTCAACGTTGTCAGCTTCAAGCAACCTGCGCAGGAGTACGGTGCTGCCTTTGTAGTGCCTACCCCGGCGGTAGACAGTTCAGGCATCGCTCATCTGGTTGAACATTTGGTGTTCCGTTACTCCGACCGTTACCAACAGCGTCACACCCTGTTTGCCGCTAATAGCGTGTTGCCGGTAAAAATAAATGCTTCCAGTCACAACGGCTTTAGTTATTTTTATGCGGTTTCGCCAAGCAAATCGGTGTTGCTGAAGATTGTGGGCTACCTTTACGCGGGCATACAGCAACTTGAGTACCCCGCCGACGACATTAAACGCGAACGAGATGGTGTCATTGCCCGTGAGCTGGCTATGTACGAGGCAACTCCCGATTATCAGGCACAAATGAGTATCTGGCGCGGCGACCGCTCGCCGGATTGCTATCATCACTGGGGTGGTTATTGCGATACCCTGGCCGGGATTTGCGTTGAAGACGTGGCAGCATACAAGTCACAGTATTATCAACCAGAACACATCACGCTGCTACTGGCAGGCGTTGAAGCCGACGAGCTCCCCCTGCTGTGTACGGCGAAAAGTAAACCTACTGGTAATACTTATGTTCCTAAGGAGCACCGCTTTTTCAGCGATACGCTGCAGGATGATTATATTTTCAGTTGGTGGCTGCCTGAGTGCTATATCGACGGCCTGCTCTCGGCCCAGGCCCGCTTAAAAGAGGCAATGAAACCCTACAACATGCGGGTCTTTGTAGAAGACTCGGCCAACCACGTTAAAAAGTTTGCCCTGCGGCTGATTGGCCGCCCCGGCCAGCTTATAGCAGCACAACAGGCGCTGGTAGACGAAGTCCGTCATCTGCATATTGTGCCCAAGCAGCATATTTTCTTTGAATCGAAATACCCTGAAACCATCAACGCCCTGTTGGCGTGGTATCACGGGCAACTGCCGCTTAACCGCAAGGTCGTAGCGCTTTCTCAGGCGCTCACCTTAACACCGGTAATAACGGGCGCACGCCCGCTCAAAAAGCCGGTGATCCGCATAATGGAGCGCAAAGCCGATGCCGAAGTATCCTGCCCGCTGGTAACGGATACGCTGGAAAATCACGCCTCCCAGGTACCGGCAGAACTGCCAAACCGTCTTGCTCCGTTAGCCTCAAAGCTGGGCGATAACGTTCACTTTGCCTGCGACTTACAGGATTGGATCCTGCATTATTCCCTGACCGGCATGTCGGCAGACCAACAGAATACCTTTATTAAAGACGTCATGTGCGACGAGCGTTTATGGCTGCCACGCACCGGCGGCCACTGCTATGCAATGGGCGTTCAGCGAGTTGATAATGGCTTGCGAATTTACGGCGTAATGGACGATGAGCCCCAGCAACGCCGCGAAGTAATGGAGCAACTCCTCGCCCGCTATCGCCATTTATAAATAGCCTCGCCATTCTATTTTACCAATTAACCCGTTCGATTAGATAATTTTAATTGCAAATGATTCCTATTTATAATTATCGACAGATAACCTGATCGCTGCGTCCGACGCACTCTGAGCAGCGTTACAAACAGGTATGATTAAATCCGAGCAAGCCGGTCTCTCGGTTTGCACCTGCCAACTCCTCTCCTCTTTACACGGACGATTAGGAAAGGTTTTCGACCCATTATAAGGAGTGACTATGAAAAAACGGCAATACTACCAATTACAGGTACTGAGCACAGAACGCCTGACCCCCAATTTACAACGACTGGTCCTTAGCGGTGACGACTTAGCGTCTTTTCCGGATGCTCCCGCTGGCAGCTACATCAAATTGTTATTTAACCAGTTTGGTGAACCACAACCTACCGCGCCGCAAGAGGGCCAGAAAATCCTGATGCGTACTTATACCGTACGTGCGCTGAACAAAGCTGCGAATACCCTGACCGTTGACTTTATGCTCCACGGCGAGGGCGTTGAGGCCGGCCCTGCCTCTCACTGGGCACAATCAGCCCAGCCCGGCGACACCATTATGGTGGCAGGCCCGGGCACTTCCAAGGGCCTGGCGCCTGAACACGACTGGGTGATTCTGCTGGGTGACATGACTGCGCTGCCAGCTATCAGCGCACAGTTAGAAGCCTTGCCTGAGCAAACCCGCGGCTATGCCATTATCAGTATCGTGAGTGAAGCAGACAAGCAGCCGCTGCAAGCGCCCGCTGGTATCGAAGTTATCTGGCTAGTGCAGGCTGGCAGCGCCGGTCTGGCCAAAAGCCTGCTGGATATCGAATGGCTGCAAGGTGAGCCGGCAGTCTGGGCGGCTTGTGAGTTTTCCTCAATGCGCGCAATTCGCAGTACACTGGACGTGGAATTTAACGTTCCGCGCACGCAGGTGTATGTCACCAGCTACTGGCGCGAGGGCCGCTCTGAAGATCAGCATAAAATTGACAAGCGGGAAGACGCCCAGCAATACACGCAGCTGGTCAGCTAATTATGCTGACCGCATAAAATACGATAAGCCTGGCTAATTTCCTGGGCTTTGGCCGTACTGCCTCCCTTATCGGGATGATGCTGCTGAAGTAATTTACGGTACTGTTTTTTTAGCTCTGCAGGGGTGAGCTCACCATCGGTATCCAGCTCAAGCGTCAGCCTTGCTTTGGCGACATCGCCGGGCGGCAGATCGCGGCCAGCCATGCGCTGCCAGAAATCATCCAGCAAGGCCTCCACGTCGGCTCCGTTGGTATCGGTAAAGTTATCCCAGTTAAGGTAGTAAGCCTTGAGACCGTCGTGCCCGGTCACCCCTGCCGTATAGGCCGTTGCCGGTTTCAATCTGATGTTAAGAGTATGAATATCCAGCTCGCCCAACCCTTGCTGCCGCCACGCCTCGCTTAACGAATACAGGGCATTAAACAGCACAAAATGACAGCGAAACATCGCCAGCGGCTCGCTCAGCTCTACCCCATCAAACAACAGCCAGGGCGGCTGTTGCAGCTGTTTAATCAACTGGTATTCAGAAATCCCTTCATTAAACACTGCTTTCAATTCGGTTAATGCTTCAAGCAGCACCGGGTCGGTATAGTCGGGCAACGCTTTTCCTTTATCGCTCATAATATTCTTAGCCTAGCGCGGACCAGGCGGAATTGCGAGATCAGGTCCACATAACCAGTATGGCCGCCAGGCCGATAAGTACCAGCCCGACAAATTCATGACGTCGCACGGGCTGTTTAAACCATACAATGGTAATAAGCATGGTAGTGAGCACTTCCAGCTGGCCGAGGGTTTTTACGTAAGCAACATGCTGCATCGCCATTGCGGTAAACCAACCGATGGAGCCAATACAACTGGTGACGCTGGCAGCGATAACCAGCCCCGGCCGGGCCGCCAGCTTTTTAAACGTTTCGGGTTGCCTGGCGGTAATAAATGTACACAGCAACACCGTTTGCAGCGACAGAACCCAAAACAACACCCACCCCGCAGCCTGCACGTAGGGCAGTCCCAACGCATGACTCGCCTCGCGTGCATACAGGGAAGTCAGCGCAAAACAGCTTCCACAGGCCAGTCCGATAGCCACGGTTTTCGCCGATAAGTCGCCACCCCGGCGCCAGCCACTCAGCACAAATACCGCCACCGCACCAATCAGAATACCCAGCCAACCTAACAGGCTGAGTTCGCTGCCAAAAAACAACATACCCACCACACCGGCCACCAGCGCTTCACTTTTGGCCAGCCCCGCCCCCACGGCAAAGTTCTTCTGTTTGAATAACACCACCATCAGTGAGGTGGCAGCAATCTGCAGCAGTGCGCCTAAAACGATAAACAGCCAAAAACGAGGCGTAAACTCCGGCACGCCGATACCCTCTTCAATAGACACAATACACACGTACGCGGCGGCAATCGGTGGCGCGAAAAGAAAGCGTGACAGGGTGACCCCGGCAGTAGGCACGGTACTACTGAGTTTACTCTGGATGGCATTGCGAAAAGTTTGAAAGAACACCGCCATCAGGGTGAAAAAGATCCAGGCCACAAGCTAATTTCTAAACAAAATAAGAGGGCCTATAGGTTACGCTATTTAGCAGGAAATGTGTTGATTACTCTGCACCTTTATAACGTAGACGGACAGTGGTGACCGCAAGGAAAGAGCAAGCACCTGCCCCGAATAAGACAGGTGCTTAGCCTTTGTCCATCAGCCAAAGATCATCAGTTTAATGCTTTGCGCAAAGGCCGGATTACCGGCCATTACCGCAACAAAGGCACTACTCCCTGCAATAAAAGCCGGTGCATATTTTTTAAAGAAAGCAGGTTTATTGTGAATTGCGTTAATCATAGTAATTTCCTTATTTAGTACCAAATATGAATGACTAATTAGAAAAAGTAACCCGATAAGGTGTGACAGTAATGGTGAAATTAATGGTGATTGGAGTCTCCGCTTTTTGTCGGATGCCGAGGGCACTGTCTTTACTTTGGAAGGTTAAAACTTCCTGCTTTTTTGTGGTTCTTTTGTGGCGAAATTAATGGTGATTGAAATCTCCGCTTTTTGTCGGGGTACCGAGGGCACTGTTTTTACTGTTGAAGGTAAAAACTTCCTGCTTTTTTTGTGGTTCTGTTATGGCGAAATTAATGGTGATTGGAGTCTCCGCTTTTTGTCGGGGTGCCGGCAGCACTGTTTTTACTGTTGAAGGTAAAAACTTCCTGCTTTTTTTGTGGTTCTGTTATGGAGAAATTAATTGTGATTGAACTCTCCGCTTTTTGTCGGATGCCGAGGGCACTGTTTTTACTTTTGAAGGTTAAAACTTCCTGCTTTTTTTGTGGTTCTGTTGTGGCGAATTGTTGGCCGACAAAAAGTTTAGGGAAAGCGTAGGCTCGTCACGGACGACGAGCCAGGGCAGGCGGGCAGGACGCCCGCTCTGCCTCGTTAGGTTCACCCTTTTTGTTGGCCAGCATGCTGTTTCGCCACATAGAACTGAGGGGGGTCCAGGGGGAACCTCACTGTTCCCCCTGGGTGCTGTCGGCACCCCGACATATGGCGAGAAAACTATAATAGTGAGGAATAGTGTTTATTGCGAAACACTTCAAAGTGCTCTTTAATTAGCAATGAATTAACCTTTTCTGCCAGTCACCACTGTGCTCACGCTCACAGCTTTCTTCACTGTCGAAGCACACATGACGACGGATATCCTTTACCTTTATCCCTACTTTTAACAGATGCTGCTGAATCAACTGGCGAAGCTTTGTATCGTTTTCTTCAATAGTGAGCCGCCTTACGTCTTCGTCGTGTTCAAATACGCAGGTGACCATCAGGCTCCCCGGAAACTGCTCATAACGGGCAGTATGAGTGAGCCACTGAAAACCGATTTCCCAGTCTTTAGCGGTTTCACAGGCCAGAGTGAGCGCTTTGACCACGTTATTATCGAGCTTTTTGATAGTTTTCTTCATAATTAAACGCTCCGATATCTTTGCTGAACAGACACTTAGCTAACGTCTATTTAGCGTCTTTCTCAATCGAGTTACCGCCGGTCACCGCTATCCGCATGGCCGTTTCAACATCGATATCCAGCGGCGTTATTCTGTCTCGCTCAAGGTAAATGGTATAACCCCCAATCTGGTAGCTTAACGGCAGATACACGGCCACTTTATCTTCGCCGGGAAACAGCTTGTTGGCGACTTTTTCACTGGTCATAAACCCCACCAGTTTAATGCCATTATCCAGCTCAACGGCAACGGCCTTTTTGGCTTCCTTTTCTTTTTTCACCTCAAACAGTTCTACCGCATCCTGCACGGCGCCGAATAAGGTTTTCACCACCGGCACACGGGCAAAAAGACGTTCACCGAGCAAAATAACCCAATTGAATAAATACGCATTAATCAAAATGCCGATGGCTGTAAGCGCCAGGATAACCGTCACTACCCCAAGGCCGGGAAAGTAATATTGCGCAGGAATAAGTGGCGATAATAACGCCTCGGTGGAGCTGACCAGCCATACCAAAAAGTAAATAGTAATGGCGAAGGGCAAAATAGTAACCAGGCCCTTTACGGGTAATAACAATAATTTATTAAGCATTAGCACTCTACTGAAAAAAGTGAACCGTGTTGACGGGACCGATAACGGGTCTGGCATTGTAGATCAGTCCACAGGTTATTTTAATCACGTTCTGCGGTGGGTTATTGCGGCGGTTATAAGCCACGTACCGCACCGGCAAACCACTATTATAAAAAGATCACTGGCACACAAAGCTAAAGATGTCAGTATAAGCAGAGTAACCCATCACAACAGGACGACAATGTTGAACAGCGAACAACTTCATCAATTAGCCGATATTTGCCGTCAGGCTGCAGATACCGAAATTATGCCGAGATTCAGAAAGCTTGTCAGTGAGCAGGTTGAAGAGAAGCAGAATCATCACGATTTGGTAACGGTTGCCGATCAGGCCGCCGAAACCTTTATTCTGAACAAACTCCGCGCCTTGTATCCGGATGCCCTGTTGATTGGTGAGGAGAGTGTTTACCAGGACCCAACAGCGTTGTCTCAATTCAACAATGCAGCGCTCAGCTTTGTGTTAGATCCCATTGATGGCACCTGGCATTACGCCAATGGCTCGGTGAATTTTGGCGTGATGCTGAGTGTCGCCAGCTATGGTGAAGTTGTCGCCGGGATCATTTTTGAACCCGTCAGCGGTGATTACCTATGGGCCATTAAAGGTCAGGGCGCGTTTGACCGTGTTGATGGGCTGGACCGTCCATTGAAAGCGGGCAAACAATCCTCACTGCCCCTCAGCGAAACCATGGGCTGCTTTTCATTTGGCGTGTCAAAAGGCGCCGACCGACCCCGAGCTCTGCAGGCAGTAATGCAGATGGGCAGAGTCATGGACTATCGCTGTGCCGCAGCCGAATATCGTCTGCTTAATACCGGTGCCACGGCCTTTATTATTTTTCAGGGAACGCTTAATCTGTGGGATCACGGTGCCGGGTTATTGATCAGTAAGGAAGCAGGGGCGGTCGCCCGTATGCTCGATGGTTCCGATTACACTCCCAGGTAGCGGGTAAATTACTGGTAGCAGAAAACGAGTCGCGCTGGCACGAGGTGGCCGCGTTATTTACCTGAACAACTAAAATAATGCCCTAAATTTTGGCTGTTATCGCAATTTAGCATTAAGCTCAATGAAGTGAAGACTTTAAGTAGTGACGCCTTGGGATTCAAATACCCACGTCATTAATGCTGCTACAATGGAGACGGCATGCTGGACCGAATATTTGATGGAAGCCTGATGCCACATGGGCACTGCCTGTTGTGGCGTTGGGATCTGTTGTTTTTACATCTCGGCGGCGACCTGTTAACGGTCATGGCTTACTCACTTATCCCTTTTGGGATATTCTATTTCTTGCACAAGCGCAAAGATCTCAACTTTAATGGCATTGCCATGTTGTTTGGCGGATTTATTGCCTTTTGCGGTGCTTCACACCTGGCCGGGCTCATTAACATATGGCATGGCTACTATTTTATAGAAGGCGTTATTAAGTTCTCTACCGGGGTTATATCCATTGTGACTGCGGTGTGTTTATGGCGCTTAATGCCCACACTCATCAGCATCCCCAGTATTGATATGCTAAAGCAACGTAATGCCGAGCTCGAAAGGCTCAGAACGGAACTCGAAGAAACCAACAAGTCGCTGGAAGAAAAAGTTAAACAGCGTACACAGGAACTCGAGCGTCAGGCCAATACCGATACTGTTACCGGCATTGCCAGTCGCTTCGCCATTATGGACCGGCTTAGTCGCTGTTACCTGGCATATCAGCGTTACCACCGAGCGTTTTCCATCCTGATGATCGATGTAGATCATTTCAAAGACATCAACGATAACCATGGCCACCAAACCGGCGATAAAGTACTCCATGATCTGGCCATGTGTATTGCCAGCAATATCAGACAACCCGACTCGGTTGGTCGTTATGGCGGCGAGGAATTTTTAGTTATATTGCCGGAAACGCCGGGTGAACAAGCACATGAGCTGGCCAATCGGATCCGTCTGGCTGTTGAAGCGATGACGCTCACCAATAATATTACTATTACCTGCAGCATTGGGGTAGCAACCATTAGCGCCAATATTTCTGATGACGGGCTGGTTAGTCGCGCCGATAAAGCGCTCTACAAAGCCAAAAACGCCGGGCGCAATCAGGTTGTATCCTATGCCAGTGGGATGGCAGACGGCTGATATCAGCAAAAAAGCCCCGCTAGCGGGGCAAGAGGTCACACATCAATTACGCACAGCGTTCACGCTGTTACTGATTTTTACCAGCTTGCTTTTTTATGACCAAAGATGGCGTAGTAGCCAATAAACAAATAACACGGGATCATAATGGCATAGGCCAGCTGTGAAGAGAGCACATCGGCAAGGCCGCCATAGGCCAGTGGTAAAATTGCACCACCGGCAATGCCCATAATCAGAATTGCCGAGCCTTGCGGGGTAAATTTACCCAAACCGGCCAGCGCCAAAGGCCAGATCGTTGGCCAAACCATTGCATTGGCTAACCCTAACAGCGCAATCATGGCGATGGTATCTGGTACTTCGGGCAGGCCCATCCAGCCCCAGAACAGGGAAGACAGCAATGTTGAATCGTCCGAGCCCAGCAAAATCGCTGCCGTCAGTACCAGACCTAATCCAGCGGATGCCTTTAATGCAGCAGCCTGTGAAATAACCCGGGGAATACACACCAAGCCAAGCAGATAGCCCAGCACCATAGCGGTCATGGTAAACGAGGTGAGTGAGGTAGCATTGGCAACACCCAGTGAAGAGCCGTACAGGCCAATGGTGTCACCGGCAATAACTTCCACTCCCACGTAACAAAACAGGGCTACCGCGCCAAGCACCAGATGTGGAAACTGCATCACCGAACCGGAGACTTCGGTAGCGGTATTTTCATCCTCAAAGCGAATATCCGGCAGGTTAACTTTCATTAACCCCAACGCTAGCAGACCCAGCGCAATCGCCATACCGATGTAAGGCTGAATAAGTTTAAAAGACATCTCGTTAAGTTGGATATTGCGCTCGGTTTCGCTCATCTGTGCCAGAGATACCTGGTTAACATGGCCGAAATCACCTAGCACCAGCGCCGTAAAAATCAGCGGTGCTAATACGCCGGCAAATTTATTCAGCAAGCCCATAAAGGCGATACGGGCCGCGGCACTGTCTGGCGAGCCAAGGTGCACAATAAACGGATTGGAAGCGGTTTGCAGAATGGTCAGGCCGGATCCCACCACAAACTGGGCAAGTAAGAAGATAATAAACGTTTTGCTCAACGCGGCCGGTACAAACAGCAGACAGCCGCCGGCAATCATCGCCAGGCCCAGCGACATACCTTTTTTATAGCCGGTACGCTCAAGGATTTTGGCCATTGGCAGTGCCATCACCACGTAGGCGACATAAAAACAGAAGGCGATAAACAGCGCTTCCAGTTCACTGAGCTCGCACACCATTTGCAAAAAGGGGATCAGGGCGCCGTTAAGCCAGGTGACAAAACCAAAGATAAAAAATAACAAACCAATAGTTAGCACCGGCATCAGACTGCGGCTACCCGGTTGGGCAACAGATTGCGTATTCATAGGGTTATCTCTCCGTTAGCAACGGCGTTACCGCGTAACCAAATGGTCTCAATGTTAAGTGCATCGTCAAGCAATATTAAATTGGCCGTCTGCCCTACTGCAATACTGCCAAGGTGTTCCTCCTTGCCCATAAAGCAGGCGGGCGTATGGCTGGCCATAGTACTTACCTCTGGTAGCGTAAAGCCCAGGTCGCGGTGACAGTTTAGTAACGCGGTATGCATATCCAGACAAGAACCAGCCAGCGTCCCTTCCGGCGTAACCAGCTTATCGCCATGACGCTCGATAACGGTATTAAAAAAGGCCAGTTCCGTTAAGTCTGTGCCCACATGGGCCATGGCATCGGTCACCAGCATGGTGCGCTGTGCGGTTTTAGTTTTTATTGCCAGCGCAGCGCTTTGCGGGTGTACGTGATGATGATCCACAATCAGGCCGCAGTAGGCATCGCTGTGATTAAGCGCCGCTCCCACCATACCCGGCGCGCGGGATTGTAAGGCCGACATGGCATTGTACAAATGGGTAAATCCGCTGGCACCAGCTTGCAGGGCTGCCATGGCCTGTTCGTAGGTAGCATTGCTGTGCCCCAACGCCACTACCACACCGGCGGCCACCAGTTCACGAATAAATCCAACGTCCACATTATCCGGTGCCACGGTCACCAACACCCGGCCCAGATCCTGGCGGGATAAAATAGCCAGTTCACTGTCTTTGGGATGGCGAATAAAGCCCGCTTCGTGAACGCCTTTTTTGGCCACGTTAAGAAACGGCCCTTCAAAGTGCACGCCTACGATGGTGGGGTGGTCCTCAGCTATCACTTCGGCAATAGCATCTGCGGCTCTTGCCATAGCCGGCTCACCATCGGTGATTAACGTGGGTAACATTGAGGTGGTACCGAAACACAGGTGAGCCCGCGCCAACTTATCAAGACTGGCAGCGTCTGGCTGCTGATTAAATAACACGCCTCCGCCGCCATTTACCTGGGTATCAAAGTAGCCCGGGATCAGCGTACCTGCCTGCACCGGCTCGCTGCCCGCCGGCTCAATTGCCACAATAACGCCATTTTCAATAGTAAGGCTGGTATTTTCCAGCACACCGTTCGGGGTGATCACCCGCTTTACACACATCTTCATTTATAGGGTTTCCGTTACTTTGTTCAGCCCCGGCGGCGTATCAGGATCGAGGCCCATTTCCATCGCCACCTGCTCAATATCCAGGTAAAAACGCTGCATCAGCAGTAAGGGTACCACTCTTTTGTGTAAGGTCGTGTTGGCGCAGTCCATTTTCACCATGTTAGCACCCCGCTGACGCACATTGTCTGACATCGTATGATGATAGGGCTGCGACTCATCGGGTATGTCCAGATCGACAATCAACAATGGCTTTTCAGCCAGGGTTACCGGCCCGTGAATAAACTCTGCACTGCTGAATGATTCAGCGTGGATGCTCAGCACTTCCTTGAGTTTAAGCGCCACTTCCCTTGAGATCGCGTAACCAAAGGCGCGCCCTAATACTATGCAGTTCTGAACACCCTGCAAATGTTCGGTTTTAAGTTGTGGGGGCTGTTCGCAAACGGCTTGCATGGCCGCTGGCAAATCGGCAAGCGAAGCTTCCAGGGCTTTGTTCTCAGACCAAACGGCACATAACTGCAGCAGCGCCGATAAACTGGCCAGATAACTCTTGGTAGCTGCCACCGCCTGCTCTTTGCCAGCACGTATGGGTAACACGGCATCACAAATGGACGCCAGCGGTGAACTCTCATCATTTACCAGTGCCACCGTGTAAGCACCGCCCTGCCTGGCAAATTTGGCCTGATGCAGAATATCCGGGCTTCGTCCTGACTGTGAAATCACAATCACCAGCGCATTTTTCAGGTTAAGCTGTTTATTGAAAATTCCCGATACCGAAGGTGCCGCAGCGCACACCGGGATCCCCAGTTCCACTTCGTAAAGATATTTGGCAAACACACCTGCATGATCAGAAGAGCCCCGGGCTACCATCATGATCATACTCGGCTGCAGAATACGTAAAGTTTCGGCAAGCGCATCGCACACGGGCTTGTTGTGTTTAAGCTGATCGGCAATTACTGTGGCGGCCTGACGGGCCTCCTGCGCCATAATACTGTTGGTCATTATCCCTCTCCGGATGTTACTGTTTGTTTTGCCAATAAGATTGCGCCCTGTTCCGGGCTGTATGCGCAGGGCTGGCACCGGCAATATTGGCACCGGCAAGGCCCGCACACAACACTATCTGTTCTAGGGCAATATCCAGCCCGCTCTGTTCGATAGCCTGGGCACAGGCCTGACGAATAGACGCTTCAGCCACATCGGCATTGCGCATGATGTTAGCCGGTCCGCTGCTGGCCGTCGCCAGTAACTTGCCGTGCTGATCTTCCAGGCGAACCCGGCAACTGCTCCCCCCGCCATCAACACCAATAAAATACGTGTTACTTTTCATAGCTAATTGTTCTCAACTTGCAGTAGTTGCCCCGGCACCAACTGTCGGAATTACGCCTGTGGGCAGCGATATAAATATAATTGTGGTCTGTCGTCAGCATGCTGATTAGGGTTCCACGGCAATAATTCGGCTGGTGTGAGGGCTGTTAATTAAACGCGCTCGCACAAAATGGATATTGTCTGCCGACACTGCACCAGTATAGGTATGCCAGGTCATGGCATCTGCGCTGTACTCCAATTTTAGATTAGGCATGGCGGCCCGCAGTTCCAATTGGTGGTGTGCGTCGATTTGGTAACCCGGTGGCGGTATGCGGACATTGATATCCGCTTTAACCAGCCGAGAGTAGTGGCGCTTAGCCACCACCTGGGTAAATTCGGAAAAATCGCGATTGAGCGCTGGCAAAAACGCCGCCTGGCTCAGTTTGCCTTCCCACTCAGCCTGATGCCAGGCTCGTTCTGCAAATGCCAGTAAGCGGGGAAAGAGCATATATTCAACGCTGCGCTGATCGCGGGTCAATACGCGGGATGCTGGGGCCAAACCAGCCAAAATCTTCGTTGGTTTCGCGCTGCACGGTACGTTGCTGGAAGCTGGCTGAAACCAGTAAACCAAAAGTGCCGTCATCATTTTTCCAGCTGTATAAGCCAGACAACGATGGATCGGTGGTTTCCGCGTTATCGCTATATTGGCCTTCAATTGATACCTGCGAGGTGTTGGCATCAAGGTCCAGCGGTTTACGAGTACGCAGAATTACCGTACCGCCCAGTGCGCCTTCATCTAAATCGGCCTGGGACGATTTGTACACCTCAAGACCGGCAACCATTTCTGAAGCCAGGATCTCAAAGTTAAAGTTACGCGTTGCATCAGACAATACAAACCATTGTGCAGTACCCACTGCCTGGCCATTCAGCAATGTCAGGTTTTGATCGGGCTGTACACCACGGATGGTCACGCCCTGGCCTTCACCGAAATCACGGTCGATGGTGATCCCAGGAATACGTGACAGCGATTCGGCCACGTTTTTATCCGGAAACTTGCCAATATCCTCTGCGGTAATGGCATCCACCACGCTGTCGGAAAAGCGCTTGGTGTTAATGTTTTCTTTTTGGCTTGCCCGAATACCACGGATTTCAATAACTTCAGTATTATCTGCGCCTTCCTGTGCAAAGACAGCCGGCGTTGAAGTTGCCGCCACTGCACCTACTGCCAGTGCCAGACGAAGCCCACGAGTTAATTTAGTTATTCTGTGTTTTTGCATCACTCAAGTCCTTGTTCTCATCATAATGACAACGCTGTCATTTTACTCATAAATAAAATGACAGTCGCGTTCACTAGCCAGAATTTGGTTAATGACAACGCTGTCATTGAGTGATAAGCTACAACAAGGAATTAACCTTTGCAAACATATTTATTTACTATTCGGCGTGAATATTACGTAACCTACTGATAAATATATGCAAAAAATTGTTTAAAAATTATTCTGGAGGCATAATGTCTGCCACAATAAAAAGTGTTGCGGAATACGCCGGTGTATCCATTAAAACCGTTTCCCGGGTTATCAATAACGAAGGCACGGTAAAACCAGACACCCTGGCAAAAGTGCAGCAAGCCATCGACGCATTGGATTATCGGCCGAACAAAGCAGCGCGGGATCTTGCCGGACGCGATAATTACGTATTGGGTTACGTCTACGACAACCCCAATGCCTACTACATTCTGGCTATGCAAAACGGTATTCTTAAGGAGTGCCGGGCCAACGGCTATGAATTGCTAATCCACCCCTGCGATGCAACTAATCCTGACATCATCGATGAGTTGGTTAACATGGTTAACAGCGCTCGGCTGGCCGGCCTTATCCTGTCTCCACCATTGTCTGAAATGCCCGATGTATTACAGGCCATGGATGACAAGGGCATCCAGTATGTGCGGGTACTTTCGGGTGATAAAGCGCCTGATGACAAGCCCTGCGTGCTGGTAGACGATTACCAGGCTGCCCGCCAGATTACCGGTCACCTGCTCGATCAGGGCCATCAGCGTATTGCATTTATCGCCGGTGAAAAGCAGCACCATTCCACCACCGAACGTCAGCGTGGCTTTTATCAGGCCCTGGCAGACCATGGTATTCAGGCAGATCCAGAGCTGGTGATTGATGGCACCTATTCATTTGGTACCGGTGTACAAAGTATTCAGCAGCTACTGGCATTGCCTGAGCCGCCCACTGCACTCTTTGCCTGTAACGATGAAATCGCCGCGGGTGCGCTGTTCGGTGCCCGCATGCAAGGTGTAGATGTACCTGAAGCGCTGGCCATTGCCGGGTTTGAGAACAGCCCGTTTTCAACCCAGACGTTTCCGCCACTCACCACCGCCTCGCAGCCCACGGCGCAAATTGCCCAGCGGGCTACGTCTTCGTTAATCCGCTCGTTACAGGCCCGTAAACGTAAAGCCGAAAACCACACGATCACCGCTGATATCTTTGTGCCTGAACTGATAGTTCGCGAATCCACCAGCCGGTAGCCTTTATCACCAATAGCACTCAACAGCCAGAATCTATCGTTATTGTTGGCGGCGGCACCGCCGGCTGGATGTGGAATATCCCGCTAACCAGCAGAGTCGGTAACGGTTATGTATACAGCAGCCAGTTTTGTTCGCCGGAGGAAGCTGAAACAGAGTTAAGGCAGCACCTCAACGTTAGCGATGAAACACCAGCCCGGCACCTGACTATGCCCGTTGGCCGCTTGCAGAAACACTGGCACAACAATTGTGTTGCTATCGGCTTAGCCCAGGGGTTCATCGAGCCACTGGAGGCTACTGCTCTGATGCTGGTTCAATACGGTATTTATCAGTTATCCAGCCGGTTAGGTGAGCCAGTTACGACTATTAGCCGCAGCCAATACAATAAAGAAATGAAAAGGATGTTCGACGGTATCCGCGATTACATCGTGGCTCACTACTATCTGAATACTCGCACCGACACGCCATACTGGCAGGCTTGTCGCCATGATATCAGGGTACCGGCAAACCTGTCTTTGCTGGTAAATGCCTGGGACGGCCCGGGCGAGTTTGAAGAAGCGCTGGACAGTATTGACGAACAATTAGTGTATTTAACACCGTCCTGGTACTGCATTCTGGCGGGCATGGGCAGATTCAAATCTGACGCAGTAAACCTCCCTGACCCGGACACCGCGGCTGGTATTCAGCAATATCTTACCAGCACTGTTGCTAAGCACTTCAGGGGCCGACTCTATCCCCTTAGTTAGCCCAACCGTCTGAATTATCGGGTTTCCGCAAGTTAATACCTGTCAACAGCCCTGCGGCGACTATCTGATAACAAGAGCGTTAATAATTTACACCTGAATTGCCGCCAGCGTGTTAAAAATACAGCTGTGCTGCAACCACCTTAAGTTGATTGACCACCGACATGTTAATAACTATCATTTGCGTTTTCATGCAATGCAACGAATTTGGAATATCAATGAACTTTCGTAAAAATGCCTTAACGGTGATGATCGGTATAGCCATGATTAGCCCTGCCGCCTATGCTCAAACGTCACAGCAAAACAGTGAGGCTGGTGACGATATTGAACATATCACCGTCAGTGGCTCTCAGGTAAAACTCAACGACAGTTTTGCCGGTGGCCAGGTGTCGCGCGGCGGCCGTGCCGGTATCCTGGGTAACCTGGATATGATGGATTCGCCCTTCAACAGCATTAACTTTACTGCCGATATTATTCGCGAGCAGCAATCACGCAGTGTCGCGGATGTACTGCAAAATGACCCGGTAGTACGCGTTGCAAAAGGATTTGGTAACTTTCAGGAACTGTACGTTATGCGCGGTTTGCCCGTGTATTCCGACGATATGACTTACAACGGTTTATTCGGCATTTTACCGCGCCAGTATGTGGCAGCAGAACTCCTTGAGCGGGTAGAAGTGTTTCGTGGTGCCAGTGCCTTTCTAAATGGTGCTGCTCCGGGTGGCAGTGGTCTGGGCGGTTCGGTGAATATTGTGCCTAAGCGGGCCGGCGAAGAGCCGCTTAACCGCTTTACACTGGGCTATGAATCACAAGGCCATTTACTGGGCGCAGTAGATGTGAGCCGCCGCTTTGGTGAAGAAGGTAACAGCACTGGTGTACGTGTTAATCTGGTTCAACGCGGTGGCGAAACCAGCGTTGAGAATCAGGACCGCGATTTGAGCGTTGCCTCGGTGGGTATCGATCACGTAGGCGAAAAAGTAAGGGTGTCGCTGGATTTAGGCTTTCAGGATCACCAGGTCGATGCGCCACGCCCGGCGGTCACCCCCGCTGGTGGTATTCCAGACGCGCCCCAAAGCGATACCAACTTTGCTCAGCCATGGACTTATACCAATGAACGCCAGCTTTTTGGTGCCGTTCGCGGCGAATATGACTTTACCGATACCATTAGCGCCTGGGCGGCATATGGATTCCGGGAGGGTGAAGAAGACAACATTTTTGCAAACCCTACCGCGCAAGTGAGCGGCGATAGCAGTGCTTATCGTTTCGACAACGTTCGTAACGACAGTATTCGCTCTGGTGAAGTAGGCGTGAATATAGAATTTGCCACCGGCGATGTGGCTCATACTCTGATCACGTCGGCGTCGGTGTTTTCACTGTCATCTGAAAACGCCTATGCGTTTTCCAGCTTCGCAGGGTTTCCTGGTAGTATTTATGATCCGCAACCGGCAGATATACCTGCCGCAGATTTTTTTGTTGGCGGTGAACTCAACAACCCGCTGGTGACTGAAGAAACCGATCTGTCGAGTGTGGCTATTGCCGATATGTTGTCGTTACTGGATGGTAGATTACTGGTAACCGTGGGTGGTCGTTTACAAAATATCGAGACCCGTTCCTTCAATTACGATGATGGCTCTGCCTTATCGTCTTATGATGAGTCGAAATTCACACCGGTTGCGGGTGTGGTCTACAAATCCTCAGAGCAGTTGTCTTATTACGCCAACTATATTGAAGGGCTATTGCCAGGTGAAGTGGCGCCAGCCAGCAGTGGCGGTGAGCCCATCGAGAATGCCGGTGAAGTGTTTGACCCTTATAGCGCTGAGCAGATTGAAGTGGGCGTAAAATACGATGCCGGCCAGTATGGTGGTGCGTTAAGTGTGTTTAGCACGTCGAAGCAATCATCTGTGGTGAAAGACAATGTGTTTTCAACCGACGGCGAACAGCAAAACCAAGGCGTAGAACTCAGTGTGTTTGGCATGCCTGCCGACAACCTTCGCGTTGTAGGTGGCTTTACCTGGCTGGATGCCGAAATGACCAAAACCCAGGACGGCCTGTTAGACGGAAAAACAGCGATTGGCGTGCCGGATCTGCAGTTAAATGTAAACCTTGAATGGGACGTAGTGGCCCTTCCTGGTCTGACCCTCGACGCCCGCGCTGCCTATACGTCTGAGCAATACGCCAGTGCAGACAACAGCCTGGAAGTAGACGCGTCTAACCGGTTTGATATTGGTGCACGATACAGTTTCCTGGTTGGCCTAACAGACATCACGCTACGCGCGCGTATCGATAACGTGTTTGATAATAATTACTGGGCTTCCGTTGGCGGGTACCCTGGCTCTAATTATCTGGTGCTGAGTGAGCCGCGAACGGTTAAGCTATCGGCGTCAGTGAGCTTTTAATGGATAAACCATGATGTTATCTCTCGCTGCCTTTGCCGGCAGCGCTTTTGCGGTGGGGATGTTTTATACAGCCTGGCGCACTCAACAGCCCGCAACCGGTCGGTTAATGAAAGGGTTAGCGGTGGTTTTGATGCTGGTCAGCCTTTGGTTGTGGTGTTATGAGCACGGCCCTGAATTAGGTACCTGTTACGCAGTGGTAGCGTTTTCACTGCAAGCTTGGAGCTGGATTTATGTTGCCAGACAGCGCATAGATAGAAATATTAAACGGGTGGTATTGCCCTTTGAGCCGGGTTTGCAATGGCCGGGGGTCAACAATATCACCCTGCGCTTGCTGAAAGCGGCTGCCGTTTTCTTTTTATGCGCTATCAGTGCCATGTTACTTACCGTGGTGTGGACCACAGCCTTACCCATGAATAAGGTCAATCAGGTTGCACTGGGCATTTATACCATGCCAGTGTTGTGGGGCGCTTTTGTTTACTGGCTGTGTGCTGACAACAGAGAGTGGCGGCCCGTTTTATCTGTCAGCCTCATTGGCGTGTTGAGTTATTTGCTAATTTACAGTGTTTAGTATGAAGATTTCGATTTCTCCCAACGCCAATAAAAATGCGTTAAAAAGCCATGCATGGGTGGGACTGGCTGTCAGTGTATTAATGTACTGGGTGTGTTTTTCCGGTGCGCTTTCTGTTTTTTCGCAGGAACTGCTGCGCTGGGAGCAACCCCATGTCGCAGACAACCTCGATTATTCGCCGGCCACCATTCAGGCCGCCTACGAGCAGTTTTTATCCATGCAGGGTGGCAGCGCGGAAGGCGACATCGTTGTGCGTTTACCCACTCAGGATCTGCCTCGCGCACGCATCAGTGCCGACGGCGAGGTTTGGAATATTGCGCCTGATGGGTCTTTAAGTGAACCCTCCAGCACGCCGATCACCGACTTGATTGTAGACTTGCATGTTGCGCTGCATTTACCTGAAGACACAGGGATGATGATAGTGAGTATGCTGGGCGCTATGCTAAGCGCACTGATCATCTCCGGGATCATTGCCCACAGACGCATTTTTAAAGACGCATTTCGTTTACGTACCGGCAATAACGAACAACTAACCCAGGGTGATTTACATAATCGAATGAGCGTGTGGGGACTCCCCTTTCACTTGATGATTGCACTAACCGGCGTGTATTTTGGCCTGGCGTCGTTCCTGACCTCGTTTTACGCCGACGCGCTGTATGCCGGTAATAAAATGGATTTGTTTGCCGATATTTATGGCTCATCCATACAGGTAGAGGCGCAACCTCAGATAGCGAACATAGCGGGCGCTTTGACCGAATTAGACCGCATCGCACCTAATACCCAGCCGATTTTTGTCACGCTGGAGAATGCTACCAGAGATAGTCAGTACATTTTGCTCAGTTCGCAACACATGGATAAGCTCATCTATGCTGAACAGTATCGCTTTGATTCCCATGGCAATTACATCAACAAAGTGGGTTATTCGGATGGCAAAGCCGGGCAGCAGGCAATTTTTTCGGTGTATCGCATCCACTTTGGGCACTTTGGGCCAGAAGCCATGAAAATATTTTTCGGATTAATGGGCTTTGCACTGACAATTATTTCTGTGACCGGGATAAACCTGTGGCTGGCAAAGCGGCAAAAACAGGATATTTTGAATCAACTTTGGATGGGCACAGTATGGGGGACACCTATTGCCATGGCTATTGCTGCAATTGCCTCGCTGTTATTCGGATTGCCAACTAAACCCGTATTTTGGCTAATATTAACTGCTGTACTGGTTGGCGCATTGCGGCAAAAAGTGCTGGTTAAAACCCATCTGGGCTTATTGAAAATACTAACAATACTGCTTGTTATATTACCCGTTACCCACGCTGTAGTGCATTATCCTGATGTGATGGTATTGAATTCGCTGGTTATCGATGTTGCATTTGTTATTTTTGCTGCCTGCGTCTGGCGCTATCGCGATTCCCGAATTCGTAAAGGCTGGCTTAGTTAGTCCAATATATAATTCCTGTGAGATTGTCTCACAGGAATTATATCCGCAATGCTGCAGTAGGATTGTTAAAGTCAGTCTGATTATGAGAGTGTAAAAAGTTGTAGATAATAAGTAGCTAAGCTAAGGCTGATACTACGCGGCGGTTATAGGGTTACACACATCAGGCATACTGCGCAGCGGCCCATCCGCTACTCCAGGCCCACTGGAAGTTGTAGCCACCCAACCAGCCGGTGACATCGACAACTTCACCGATAAAGAATAACTGTTCTACTTTCTTACTCATCATGGTCTTTGATGACAACTCGTCGGTATCTACGCCGCCAAGTGTCACTTCGGCAGTACGATAACCCTCGGTGCCATTGGGATGAATTTGCCAGTCTTCAAAAAATCCGGCGATGGCTTCGGCTTCTTTGCTATTTAACTGTTTAACGGGTTTATTTTCCCAGTGGTTCAGTTCGCAAAAGGTTGCAGCTACCCGTTTAGGAAAGTGTTTTGATAACCAGGTTGTTATTAAAGAATCAGGATTCTTTATCTGCGCCTCCGCCAAACTTTCAGCGACATCGAAAGTGGGTGAAGCATTAATGTGCAAGGTGTCACCTGGCTGCCAGTAGCTTGATATCTGCAGCATGGCCGGGCCACTTAAGCCCCGGTGAGTAAATAAGGTATTTTCGCGGAACGTCGTATCATTGCAGGTGGCATAGGTATCGATGGCCACGCCGCTGAGCTCGGCCAGGATCGTTTTGTCTTTTTCATGCAGGGTGAAAGGCACTAGACCTGCCCGGGTTGGCAACACTTTGAGGCCAAACTGCTCCGCCAGCTTATAGCCAAACGGTGTGGCGCCGAGTTTTGGCAGGCTCAGACCGCCGGTTGCAACCACCAGGGATTCACACTCGTAGTCGCCCATGGACGTGCTTAAAGCAAAGCCCTCATCGGTTTTGCTCACACTGAGGATCTCGCAGCGTGTAGTAATCTCCACATTGGCTTTACGGCACTCACTTACCAGTAAATTTACAATATCAGCAGCAGAATCGTCGCAAAATAGCTGCCCCAGGGTTTTCTCGTGATAGGCGATGCCGTATTCGGCCACCAGGGATATGAAATCCCACTGGGTATAGCGACTAAGCGCTGATTTACAAAAGTGTGGATTGTTACACAGGAAGTTTTCGTGGCTGGCATACATGTTGGTGAAATTGCACCGGCCACCGCCAGACATGAGGATTTTACGGCCGATTTTCTTTGCGTGATCCAGCACCGTCACACTACGACCGCGCTTGCCGGCTTCGGCCGCACAGAATAATCCGGCTGCACCTGCCCCAATCACCACTACATCAAACTTATTCAAAACAACACGCTCCTCTCCTGACCGGCGTATTATAGGTCAGGAGAAGCGTGGTTAATATGGTTTAGCTGATTTAATTGCTCTGCTCAACCGCGGCTTTGACCACATCCAGCCGGGCTTTCCATGGGTCGGTACCGTGCTCCATTTGGCCACTGCGGGTCATGTTAAGCATATTGCTTTGTGCCGGGTCGAAAGCCTGCCAGGCTACTGCACCGTCGCTCACCGGCTGGCCATCTTTGGCAAAACTAACAATGTACTGATGAATAGTTTCAGCAGCCGCTGCATCCTGTGCAGTTAAGGCATCGCCATACTTGGCTGCAACGGTGTTAAAGAAAAACGGTATGTCTGAAGCATGGGGGGCTCCCGGACTATCGCTACTCTCTGCTACGGTGCCAAAACGGTAATAGAAAGCCTTTTTACCATGCTCGGTCATCTGCTCTGCCACGAACCTGGCGGGTTCCTGCATACTACGGTCCTGCCCTACTGAATAACCTACTGCCTGGAACGGTGCATCACCGGCGGGATCGTAAACTTCACGAGCTTGTTCAGCATAGGGCCCGAAAGATGCAAACAGACCGGCTTTGTCTTTAAACATATTAAAGCCGATGTCCATGCTGGTTGCGCCTACCATCACATCCACTTGCGCCACGTTGCCATCGCGAAGAGCTTCTTCGGTAGTTGCCGTAATGATTTCACCATCCTGCATCGGGCCACCCGCCCAGGTTGGTTTGTCTGTTGGTGTGGGATTAAATAATGCGGCCAGATTAAACCCATCAACGATGTCTTCCGGGCTTAACTCCCTGAGAGCAGCTAGGGCTTCGGCATCTGTGCCCGTGATACCATGCTTTTCGGCATAGTTAAGGCCATACTGCTCACCCGCCAGAGAGCCCGGCGTTGGTTCGCTGACCTTACGATTACCAAACAGTGAACGGCCACCGCCAGACATGATAATCGCCCGATCAAACAGCCCTCTGACCTGCTCAGCTTGCATCATGGCATGTACCGAGCCACCACCGGCTGATTCGCCCATAATGGTCACGTTATTCACATCGCCACCAAAGGCAGCAATATTCTCATTCACCCATTTCAGCGCTGCGATTTGGTCCATGTACGCGTAGTTAGCCAGCATATCGCCAGCGGCTTTGGCTTCTGCCGTAAGCGCTGGATGGGCAAAGAAACCAAAGCGTCCCAGACGATAGTTGAAGCTCACAAAAATAACGCCGTTTTTGGCAAATTCGCTGCCATCATAAACCGCTGGAGACGCGCCGCCATTAACAAAGCCACCACCGTAGATCCACACCAGTACCGGCGTAGAACCATCGGCATCTTTAGGTGCCCAGACATTTGCGTACAAGCAATCTTCTGCCGGCATTTTCCCTAGCGGCGCTGCGTCGCTTGGGAAAGGCAACTGCATACAATCGTTACCGTAATCGGTGGTTTCCTTAACTCCGGCCCATGGCGTTACCGGTTGAGGTGGACGCCAGCGTAATTCGCCTACCGGGGGTGCAGCAAATGGAATACCTTTGTAAGTCACCAGCTGTTCAGTAACGGTACCTTTTATTTTACCGCCGGTTACTTCAACTTCCCCGGGGGTATTTGCAGCAGAGCAAGCAAATAACCCCATTAATGAACCTAACACAATCAGGCCATACCTTTGTACTGAACTACGCAACATCGTCGTATCCTGTGATTCATAAAAAAAGAGCGGTGCTGGTAACCTGACGGTTACCCTTACCGCTTATAGAGACCGGCGCACTGCAAGTTCACCGAAGGGAAAAAGGTTATAAACTTTTCAGCATCGTTTCGGCGTCACTCACTTCGAAGCGACCGGGGTCTTCTACGTTAAGCTTAACCACTTCGCCGTCTTCTACCAGCATGGAGTAGCGCATAGAGCGAATGCCACCAAAGTCGCTGGTGTTCATATCTAAACCAATGCTCTTGGTAAAAAATGCATTGCCATCGGCAACCATCAGAATTTCATCGGCATTGGCCGACTTGCCCCAGGCATCCATCACATAAGCGTCGTTAACGCTTAAACAAATAATGTTGTCCACGCCTTTGGCTTTAATTTTGTCGGCAAGTGCAACATAACCAGGTAAATGTGCTTCCGAGCAGGTTGGTGTAAATGCACCCGGTACCGCAAAGACGACCACGCGTTTACCGCTAAATAATTCATTCGTATGCGGACTGGTCATTTTGCCGTCCTTCATTAATCCAAACGTCACTTCCGGCAGGGTGCTACCTACATCAATCATGTTGTTCTCCCAGAGAAATAATACAATTAACAGCAAGCTGTCTTTGCTAAATTATCTTTTAACTATAACAGTATCTGTAAATTGTGAAATAAAAAAGCCGCCGATTAACGGAGGCTTACTATTTTAAACCGACTTATCGGACGAAATTAAAAACTCACTGTCATTTCATCTGAACATTTTCGCAATCTTATCGCTCAGCTAGCTTAAGAATTAAAATGTTTAGGCTATCCCCCCTGACGTCAGAAGTAATCATAGAGATACAGCAAACTGCGTTAGGTCTTTACCAATATCATGCGTTTTTAATGTACACATCGAAGCGATGCTTCTTACTGGCGATTGCCATAGAAGGTTTTTGATTGGCCAGCAGCGGTGCACTGTTAGGGCGCTTCACCACCACCCTCTTTGCGGCTGCATGAAGCGCTGCAGGTAAAAGCAAATCGGCATCTTCGTCGGGGCCGAGCATCAGTTGAAACAGGCGCATTTCTTTTTTCACCAGCGCCGACTTTTTACGGTGGGGAAACATGGGGTCGAGGTACACTGCATCCACGCTAGCTGCTGCCAGTTGCTGCATGTAATCACAGCTGTTGGCATGGTACAGCACAAATTGTCTGGCCAGTTCAGGTTCCTGCAGGGCGAGACGACGCAGGCCATCCGCTAACAATAAATAAGCCACCGGCGAACGCTCAATCATAATCACATTGGCGCCCACTGCGGCCAGGACAAATGCATCCCGTCCAAGCCCCGGCGTAGCATCCAGTACGGTAATAGGTTGGTTGGCTTTAATGCCCACAGCTTTAGCCGCCGGCTCTTTACTGCCACCACCATGCTGACGTCGATACTGACTCTGCCCCGACAGAAAATCCACGATGACACCGTTACTGTTGGCCACCGTCAAATCTGTTAACTGCAGGGTGTCATCAACGATCTCCAGCACCAGTGACTGCTCGCCCGACACTTCACTCTCCGGTTTGATACCCACCGAACTGGTCAGCGAGATTAGCTGTTGCTCAACCTCAGAAGGCGCGGCCAGTTGCTGCGCTGACAGCCTTAAATACGGTAACTCAGGCATGACCATAATGCTCCTTCTGCCCTATCCAACGGTTGATTATGGCCTGCGCCCGGGCTGGGTATTCCGCCCATAGACGGTTGGCAATCTCCTGCACCTGTGGAATTAGCGGCGCGTCACGCACAATATCGGCAATTTTTAACTCAGCGATGCCAGTTTGGCGGGTGCCCATAAGCTCACCAGGACCTCTGATTTCAAGGTCTTGCTGGGCGATATAAAATCCATCATTCGACTCGCGCAATACTGCCAGGCGCTTAGTGGCCGTTTTCGACAGCGGGCTTTGATACATCAGTACGCAGTGACTTTCTACCGCGCCACGGCCAACCCGGCCACGTAACTGATGAAGCTGAGCCAGGCCCAACCGCTCCGGGTTTTCGATAATCATTAAGCTGGCATTAGGCACATCTACGCCCACTTCAATCACCGTGGTAGCCACCAGTAAATCGAGTTCGCCAGACTTAAAAGCGCCCATAATTTGTTGCTTTTCCGCAGCCTTTAAGCGGCCGTGAACAAGGCCAATTTGCAGATCGGGCAGGGCGGTTTTTAAAATCACCGCGGTGTCTTCAGCCGCCTGACATTGCAAGACTTCAGACTCATCAATAAGCGTGCACACCCAGTACGCCTGACGCCCTTGCTGCTGACAAGCCTCGCTCACCCGTTCAATAACATCAGCGCGGCGGGAGTCGGGCAAGGCCACGGTTTTTACAGGTGTACGCCCGGGCGGCAGTTCGTCAATAATTGAGGTGTCCAGGTCTGCATAGGCAGTCATCGCCAACGTGCGGGGAATAGGGGTGGCGGTCATGATTAACTGATGAGGGAAACGCCCCTGTTGCTCGCCTTTTTCACGCAGCGCCAGACGCTGATGTACGCCAAAACGGTGCTGCTCATCCACAATCACCAGCGCCAGCTGATCATAGGTTACCTGTTCCTGAAAAATAGCATGGGTGCCCACCAGCATTTGCACCTCACCACTTGCAAGTCGTTCCAGCACTTCAGCGCGTTGCTTGCCTTTTAGTTTACCGGCCAGCCAGCCCACTTCAATACCAAGCGGAGCCAGCCAGTCCCTGAAGTTATTGGCGTGTTGTTCTGCTAACAGTTCGGTGGGAGCCATGAGCGCGACCTGATAACCGCCACCGATGGCCGACAGTGCTGCCAGTGCGGCAACCAGGGTTTTACCCGAACCTACGTCGCCCTGCACCAAACGCATCATGGGTCGGCTGCGCGCCATATCCTGCTGAATATCAGTGGTTACCCGTTGCTGGGCACCGGTGGGTTCAAATGGCAAAGCGGCGAGTAATTTATTTACCAGCCCATGGTCAACGTTTATCGCAATACCAGGCTGCGCATCGCTTTGCTGGCGTACTTTTAGCACACTTAAATGCTGGGCCAGCAGTTCTTCCAGGATCAGACGCATCTGCGCCGGGTGCTCACCGTTTTCGAGTTCCTGTAGCGCAACGTCTGGTGGCGGACGATGCACCAGCGTAAGCGCTTCTTTCAGGCTAACCTGTTGCTGATACATGCCGTCGGGTAATAAGTCGGTCAGGCCGCCCTTATTGAGAATTTCCAGTGCCTGGTCGGTAAGGTTACGCAAGGTAAGCTGTTTCACGCCCTCGGTAGTCGGATATACCGGCGTGAGGGTTTCTTCCATCGGCGCGGCATCTTCTTCAATCAGCATAAATTCGGGGTGCATCATTTCCAGACCCCATTTGCCGGTGCGTACTTCGCCAAAGGCCCTGATCTGATTACCGGGCGACATCAAGGTGCGCTGCAAAGCGCCAAAATGAAAAAATCGCAGCGTAATAGTGCCGGTACCATCGGATAGCTTCACTACCAGCATGCGCTTTTTGCCATATTGGATATCAGCCGATTTAACTTCGCCAAGAATACTAACGTGGGTGAACGGCAAGCAATCGCCGATGGGATAGATACGGGTGCGGTCTTCATAGCGTGCAGGCAGATGAAAGAGCACATCCTGCACGGTTACCAGATTGATTTTAGCCAGTTTCTCCGCCACTTTGGCGCCAACGCCCTTAAGCTGGGTAATTGGCATTGTGGCAAGAGGCTGTTCAGACCGCATGTGAGTGTAATTCCTTACTTTTAGGGGCATATTAAATCAAGCGCTTAGGCATTGCGAGCTTCAATCGCCCCACGCGCTTATTCCGGCCGGGGCTACTACCTTAAATGTTCTAAAGTACCCTTTCGCCGTGACGTCTCGCGTCTATAGTTAGCTAAAGACCGACTACCTGGATGCCGCCATGAACCTGTTAACCCTCGCCGCCCCGCTTTTGGTATTGATGGGCGTAAGCCACTCAATTGCTGTTGCGCAACCTGATGACCCGCTCGCAGGTGAGAAGCGCATTATATTAAAAGGCAATAAGGGCGAGCAACTGGACATCGGCAGTGTCACTTTCATGCCCGGCGCTGATGGGATTCGCTACACGCTCACCATCGACCACAGCCACTTCACCGATTACTTTTTATCGATGAAGGAAATGAAATGCCTGGAAGGCCCTGAGTTGTGGTGTCACCTGCCTTACCCTTATGAGCAACCCCGCACGGTGAGTAAGAATAATTTTAGCTGGCTGGCACACGATTTACTGTTTATGTACAAGAAAAAAGGGGAGTTTGGCGCTAACTTCTGGAACGGTATCTACTATAAGATGACACTTAATAATGGCCGGATCACCGGTGTGGCGCAGGCGATAGACTTAAATCAGCTCGCGGCGCCGCCGGATGATCTTACCCTACCGCCTTTCGGCGAATTTGAACGCACCGACATTGAACCTCACCCGCGTTTTTTACCCTTTGTGGAAATTCGCTGATCACGTATTATCAAAGGCTAACCCTGATATCTGAGAGTCTTTATGTTTATCCCGTCGGCTTTTTCTTTTACCGATACCAAAGCCCAGTTAGCCTTTATTAAAACGCATCCTTTTGCCCTGTTAACTACGCCCGACCTGCAGACAACTCATATACCTCTGCTGGTAAGGCAAGCAGGCGACAGCCTTGTTATGACTGGCCATATGGCGCGCGCCAACCCGCACTGGAAGACGTTGGATAACACTCCGGTAGTTGCCGTGTTTAGCGGCCCGCACGCTTATATCTCGCCAAAATGGTACGCCAGTGAACCCAATGTCCCCACCTGGAATTATGTTGCGGTGCACGCCAGAGGCACAGTAAGCGTAATGGATGATGAGGCATTACCCGTAGCCCTCAACGAGCTCATGCAGGCTTTCGAGCCGGATTACAACCCTGACATGCTCGATACATCACTAGTCGAATATCAGCAAAAACTGATCCGCGGCATTGTCGGAATAGAGATCAAAGTAGACAGCTTGCAGGGCGTACGCAAACTCGGTCAGCACAAAAAGGCCGTCGATATGGCCGGGGTTTGTGAGGGACTTAAGAACAGTGGTGATCATGAATCACTGGCGCTGCTCGACTACATGCAGCGCCATGATATTGGTTACGCAGATTAACGCTCGCTGGCGAGAACTTCAGCCACTGATAAAATCAGTTTAGCCGAAGGGCGCACTTTAAAGTCAGGGTTTACATAACTGAACTCGATAAGCCCCTGTTGATTTACTATGAATATACCTGGTGCCGGTAATACTGGCGTGCCGGTGTTGTCTTTGGTCAGTGCGATATTATAGTCGTCGTACTTTTCCGCAGTGGCATCATCCACATAAAAGCCAATGCCGAATTCACGCAAGGCATCCAGTTTAACGTCTGACAACTGCTGAACTTTCATTTCGGTTTCGAGTGCCTGAGACTGCAGCGCTGCCGGCGTTTGCGGTGAAATCGCGAGGATTTGGTAACCTAAATCGAGTAATTGGTCTTCAATGGTCTGTAGCTCGCCAAACTGACGATTACAGTAAGGGCACCAGCCGCCACGATAAAACAGAATGATGGCGGGTTTATTCATCGTCAGCGCATTCAGACTTACCGGGCTACCATCCGGAAATTGCAGGGTCACAGCCGGCACTTTCATGCCATTTAGCAGCGGGGTGACGGCGTTAGCCTCAGGTGCTAACTGTTTGGCAGAAACACCAAGCGGCAGCAATATACACAGCAGGATAAAGAAAAATTTTTGTCGCATCATTGTTCTCATTAAATAAGCATCAGAAACCAAAAAGACCCGCAAGCGAGCCTTTTTCTTTCAGTACAATTTTATCTAATCTATCAATGACTGCTGACAGCTATCACTCCGGCAGTTCCATCACGCCGTCGATTTCTATTTGAGCGCCTTTAGGTAACTCTTTAATGCCAATTGCTGCGCGTGCAGGATAAGGCTTGGCAAAGTACTTAGACATAATTTCGTTTACGGTGGCGAAATGGCCAAGGTCAAGTAAGTAAATGTTTACTTTCACCAGATCATTTGTAGTACCGCCAGCGGCTTCACATACGGCTTTGATGTTTTCAAACACCTGAGTGGCCTGCTCGGCAAAATCCTGAGATACCAGTTCCATTGTGGCTGGTACTAGTGGGATCTGACCAGACAGGTACACCGTAGTGCCGGCTTTAACAGCCTGGCTGTATGTACCAATTGCGGCTGGCGCGTTATCAGTTTGAATAATCGACTTTGCCATGATGAGTCCTTCTCAATTAATGATGTCGCGACTGGCTGTGTCGCGATACCCGTTGTACCTCCGGCATGATGCGGATCTTACGCATGACGTTGGCCAGATGTACGCGGTTATAAGTGGTTAATTCAAGATCTACAAAGTAGATATTGCTTTCTTTTTCCTCGGTTTGCAGCCCAATAATGTTTGAGTCGCACGAGGCTATGTTATTGGTCAGTGTAGCCAGTGTACCCTGATGATTAAACAGCTCAATACGTAATGACGCTTTAAACTCGCCCTGAGGCTCTTCATCCCAGGTCATTTGCAGTACCCGCTGGGGCTCTTCTTTAGCCAGCTTACGGATATTCGGGCAACCATTCTGGTGAATGGTCATGCCTTTACCCGGGCTCAACACCGAAACGATTTCATCATCCGGGATGGGGTGACAGCATCGTGCGTAGGTTACCAGCAGGCCTTCCGTGCCACGGATGGCCACATTGCCTTTCTTATCCGGAATATCTTCGTTCTCGCCCAACAGACGACGAGCCACAATAGCGCTTAATTCATTACCCAGGCCAATATCCACCAGCAAGTCCTCAAAGGATTCGTGCTTGGTTTCTGCGACCACGCGGTCTACCGACTCCTGGCTGATATCGTCCAGTTTTACCGCGCCCAGGGCGTGGCGTAACAGGCGGTTACCCATAGTCAGGGCTTCCTGAGAACGCTGTTTTCGCAGGTATTGGCGAATGCGCGTACGTGCTCTGGCACTGACCACAAAGTTCAGCCAGTTAGCATTTGGCTTAGCTCGTGGTGAGGTAATGATTTCCACCGTCTGACCATTTTGCAGCGGCTTGCTTAAACTGTAATTACGGCGCTCTACCCGCACACCTACGCAGGTATTACCAATATCAGAATGCACCGCATAAGCAAAATCCACTGCCGTAGCACCGGCAGGCAATTCGATAATCCGCCCGTCCGGAGTAAATACGTAAATTTCATCCGGGAACAGGTCGGTCTTAACGCTTTCGATAAACTCAAAGGACGAACTGGCGCTTTGCTGCAGTTCCAGCAGCGACTGCATCCATTTACGGGCCCGCAGCTGGGCGGTAGTGCCATCACTGGATTCTTTGTACATCCAGTGGGCAGCAACCCCTTTATCGGCCATTTGGTCCATGGCCTGGGTGCGGATCTGCACTTCCACCGGAATACCGTGGGGACCTACCAAAGAGGTATGCAACGACTGATAGCCATTAGTGCGTGGAATCGCGATATAGTCTTTAAAGCGCGTTTCAATGGGCTTGTACAGCCCGTGCATAGCACCGAGTGAGCGATAGCAGTCGTCCACCGAATTTACCACAATGCGAAAGGCATAGATGTCCATGACTTCGTTGAACATCTTCTCTTTGTTCTTCATTTTGCGGTAAATAGAATAAAGGTGCTTTTCGCGGCCTACTACGGTGGCTTCAATATTATAGCCTTCCAGGCGAGTGCCCAGTTCCTGGCGAATATTCTCGATGATTTCCTTACGATTGCCCCGCGCTTGTTTCACCGCTGACTTCAGGGCACGGTGACGCATGGGGTACATGGCCTGGAAGCCAAGATCTTCCAGTTCATTTTTAATATCGTGAATACCCAGACGATGGGCTATAGGCGAATAGATTTCCAGGGTTTCCAGCGCGATACGACGACGCTTATCCGGGCGTAGCGAGCCCAGGGTACGCATGTTGTGCGTGCGGTCGGCCAGTTTTATCAGGATAACGCGAATGTCCTGCACCATGGCCATCATCATTTTGCGAAAGTTTTCGGCCTGGGCTTCCTGCTTACTGCTAAAGGCAATCTTATCGAGCTTACTGACACCTTCCACTAAATCAGCCACAGTATCGCCAAAGGCTTCGGCCAGATCTTCCTGACTGTAGTGGGTATCTTCAATAACGTCGTGCAGGAGCGCCGCCATGAGGGTTTCATGATCGAGGTGCATATCAGCCAGAATGCTGGTTACCGCAACCGGGTGGGTGATGTACGGATCACCACTTGATCGCATCTGACCATCATGGGCTTCATGTGCCAATACAAAAGCTTCCTGAACGAGCTGAACCCGTTCTGGCGGCAGGTATTCGGCGATCTTTTGTTTTAACCCTTCAAACAGATACACGTGTGTAGCGTATTTCCAATAATTTCAAGCGTTTTTCAAGAATACGGTGAAACGCGTCGGTTTCCAACGAAAAACGCCAGTGTTTCTTATAAAAGACACACTGGCGCTGTCAATTTGTGCTTCCGAGGACTACCCGATTTACTGATCAGACAGAATATTTGCAACAGATGCAAACTCAGCGTGTTCCTGATCCTGCTGGTCACGCAGCTCATCTTGCTCAAGGGTTTCAGCAGTAACTAATCCTTTTTCGATTTCGCGCAGCGCGATAACCGTTGGCTTATCGTTACTTACATCAACCATTGGATCTTTGCCTTCAGTGGCGATTTGGCGGGCACGACGTGCAGCAACCAATACCAGATCAAAACGGTTACCTACTTTTTCTACTGCATCTTCGACTGTTACGCGAGCCATGAAAATCTCCGATTCGAACAAAAATATTAAAAAAATGGCCGCGTAGTATACAACAAGCCATACTTAATTGGGTAGCAATAAATCACTCAGCGCTCAATAAACTCTCTATTAACGCCTGGTGACGTACTTTTTGCTTAGCCGTACGTAAACGCTGGGCTTCAACAATGCTGCTTAACTCCTGCAAAGTTTCAGAAAACTCGTCGTTAACCAGCACATAATCAAATTCATCGTAATGCGACATCTCTGACACCGCTTCTGCCATGCGCTTATCAATTACGCTCTGCTCATCCTGGCCGCGGTTAAACAGCCTTTCGCGCAGCGCTTCGGTAGACGGTGGCAAAATAAAAATGCTACAGGTATCGGGCATCAGGGCCTTTACCTGGCGGGCGCCCTGCCAGTCGATATCCAAAAACACATCAATGCCCTGACTCAGGGTATTTTCGATGGTAATACGCGACGTGCCGTAATAATTGCCGAATACTTCGGCATACTCGAAGAATGCCTGCTGGGCAATCAGCGCTTCAAACTGTTCACGGGTCACAAAATGATAATGCTCACCATCCACTTCGCCGGGGCGGGGTGCCCGGGTAGTGTGCGACACAGACACCTGCTTCGGATTAAAGTTTACATCCGGCGCTTTAGACAATAGCGCTTTTATCAAACTGGATTTACCGGCACCGGACGGGGCCGCTAAAATAAACAGATTGCCGAGTTGTGTGGTCATAATGGTGTTCTATGCTTCATTTTTATGATGATGTTATACGGCGAAAGTGTAGCACACTCGGCGTCGACTTAAACGCCGCAACAACAATATTCATCAATACCGGTCAGACCATTGTACCTGTGGTCGGTGAGTGTTAATTTTAATCTGTAATAACAATAGCAAAAGGAACTATCGGTCAATGAGCAGTGCACTACCTTACATCGAAACCAATCCGGTCTCAGAGATTAAAGCCACCGTTATCTGGTTACATGGGCTGGGCGATTCCGGGCATGGTTTTGCGCCAATCGTTCCGGAGTTAAGATTACCCGATGCCCTGGGTGTACGTTTTGTGTTCCCTCACGCGCCAGAACGTCCGGTCACTATCAACGGCGGCATGCGAATGCGCGCGTGGTACGATATTAAGTCCATGGATTTCGATAAACGCGCCGATCTTACCGGGGTCAGAGAGTCTGCCGAACAGGTAGAGCAGCTAATCGAAGCAGAAATCAGTAATGGCGTTCCGCCGGAGAAAATCATCCTGGCTGGTTTTTCTCAGGGTGGCGTTATTGCGCTGCACCTTGGCCCGCGCTTCAGTAAATCCCTGGGCGGAATTATGGGTCTTTCAACCTACATGTGCCAGCCGGAGTTACTGGCCGGTGAAGCCCATCCGGCCAATCAACAAACGCCGGTTTTTATGGCCCATGGCGAAATGGACGACGTGGTCCCCATTGCAATGGGCAAAGCTGCCTACGATACGCTCACAGCAAATCAGTACAATGTCAGCTGGCAAAGCTACCGCATGAAGCATAACCTCAACATGGATGAAATAAACGCCATCAGTCAGTGGCTGCAAGCGCGCTTGGCATAGATCAAATACAGGCTGTATAACATCGCCTGTGTCTGCAAAATCGTTTACACTTTGCGCTTTAGCGCCGCTGAAACAGAGCAGGCGTAGTGATTGAATTCAAAATTAAAGGCGAATATTGCAGTGAAGTCTTCCCGCACTATCCGAATTGCCACCCGTAAAAGTGCCCTGGCCATGTGGCAGGCCGAGTATGTTCAGGCACAGTTATTAAAGCATCACCCTGAGTGCAAGGTGGAGCTGGTTCCTATGTCGACCCAGGGCGACCGTATTCTTGATACACCACTGGCAAAGATTGGCGGTAAAGGTCTGTTTATTAAAGAGCTCGAAATTGCCATGCTGGAAGGGCGCGCTGATATCGCCGTGCACTCCATGAAAGA
>DDJQ01000095.1:8071-8962 GCA_002339125.1 Alteromonadaceae bacterium UBA2620 | reverse complement strand
TATCGCCGTGCACTCCATGAAAGATGTGCCGGTAGAATTTCCCGCAGAATTTGGCCTGCATGCTATCTGCCCGCGGGAAAATCCGTTCGATGCCTTTGTATCCAATACTTATAACAACATTGACGAATTACCAGCCGGTGCCGTAGTAGGTACCAGTAGCTTGCGTCGTCAGTGTCAGTTAAAGCACCTGCGCCCGGATTTGGTGATTAAAGACCTGCGCGGCAACGTTAACACGCGACTGGCTAAACTGGACGCCGGTGATTACGATGCCATTATTCTGGCCTGTGCCGGTCTTATCCGTCTGGGTATGGAAAACCGCATTACCCAGCCTATTCCCCAGGAGCAGTCGTTACCTGCAGTGGGGCAGGGCGCTGTTGGCATTGAATGTCGCAATGACGATGCCGAGCTTATAGAGTTACTGGCTGCTCTTAATGATGCCGACACCGCTTCTCGGGTAATTGCAGAACGCGCCATGAATGAACGCCTTGAGGGCGGATGTCAGGTACCTATCGGGAGTTTTGCTACCCTTGCGGATGACACGCTGTCGCTTACTGGTATGGTAGGCTCGGCGGATGGTCAAACTCTGTTATACGCGAGTACCCAAGGCCACCGCGATAATGCCGTTGCACTGGGCAAAGAGGTTGCTGAGTCGTTGCTGGAGCAGGGCGCCGGTGAAATCTTAAAGGCTTTGCATCAGTAAACTACTATGTATCTAATCACCCGGCCGCTGGCAAAATTAGCCACCACTGACTCGGCTTTTGCCGAGGCCGGGTTGTCGGCCAGTGTGATTGCCTTACAGCAAACCAAAGAGCTTCCGGCCGGTATTGTCCGCTTACAGGATTTGCTGAAAGCTCATCCGGATGCCATTGTCATCGTTACCAGTACGGCGGC
>DDJQ01000095.1:0-7775 GCA_002339125.1 Alteromonadaceae bacterium UBA2620 | reverse complement strand
TGCCATTGTCATCGTTCCCAGTACGGCGGCCGCCGCACCGCTGGCGGCGCATCTGTCTGGTGATATTGTCGGTCAGCCGCTGATTGCAGTCGGTCAGAGTACCGCTAACATTCTTACCCACGCTGGTTTAAACCCGATAGTCCCCGATAACGAAAATTCAGAGGGCGTACTCGCTTTACCTTTGCTCAATGATTGCGCCAATAGGCACATTTTGTTATTAAAGGGTAAAGGCGGGCGCACCACAATCCCGGAACAATTAACCCTACGCGGTGCCAGGCTAAACGAGGTGGTTGTTTATGAAAGAGTGCCATTAATCCCCCCCGTATTTAGCCGGACCTGTAACTGGACACAACTGGCGGGCATTATTGCCACCAGTAGCGAACAGGCCCAGGCACTATTGAAACAATTTAATACCCAGCCGCTAACCGGTGTAAAATGGTTGACGGTCAGTGAGCGCATAGCGCAACAGCTTCATCAACAAGGCATACGGCAAACCGATGTTTGTCCTAAAGCCAGCAACGAAGCGCTCATTACATGGATTCAGCAGAATTGGGAGTGATATATGGCTGATCAGCAGCAACCAAACCAAGAGCAACCCAAGCAGTTGCCCGACACAGCCAGCGCCAAACAATCTTCGGCCAAAGCCGCTGCGCCCAAAAGCTCACCAGACAACCCTAAACCTGCTCAGTCTGCTCCGCCCAAAACGGCCAAAACCGGCCTGCTGTGGCTGGTCACTCTGCTAAACCTGCTGTTACTTGCTGGCGCGGCCTATGGTGGATACTGGTACTTCAATCAGCACAGTGTTACCCAAACCAAACTCGACACGCTGCGTAGCGAGCTGAATACTGAGCTTGGCCAGAAACACAGCCAGATGACCAACCGTGCAGCAACGCTGGAACAACAAATCAGTGCCCAGGCTGCGGCGACTCAGGATGTACTGGACGGTGAAGCCGCTCAGCAGGCCACTGTGGAGCAATTGGAAAATCAACTGCAGGGCGCACTAGCGCAAATTCAGGAATTAGATGGCCGCCGGCCCACCGACTGGCTAATAGCCGAAGCCGATTATCTGGTACGCATGGCCGGGCGCAAAATGTGGCTCGAAAAAGATCTCCGCACTGCCATAATGCTGCTTGGGAATGCCGACCAGCGCTTAAAATCATTAGCTGATCCATCAGTTCTGCCGGTAAGAGCTTTAATTGCCCAGGACATTCAGGCTCTTCAACAGGTCAACCCGGTATCAGAAGTGTCGGTCGCCCTGGCCCTTGATGGCCTGGTTAAACAGGTTGATAAACTGGCCATTATCACCCCCAAGGAAGCCAATGAATTTACCAGCGAAGAAGTCAGTGACTCCGCCAGTGACTGGAAGCAAAACCTGTTGAGTGTGTGGCGCTCACTGGTGGATGACTTTATTCGGGTTGAATACCGTGACGAGCCGGTTGAACCCATGATGACGGCTCAACAGGAATGGCTGTCACGCGAGCAAATAAAGCTGGCCCTGCAACAGGCACAGGCCGCCGCGCTGGCCGGCGAACAGGCGCTGTATCAGGCGTCGATTGAACGCGCTGCTACCATTATCAGCGACGACTATATTCAGTCAAACAGCGACGTATCAGGTTTTCAAAGTGCCCTGAGCCAACTGAAGAACACCGATATCAGTAAAGCCGTGCCTACCGAGCTCAGCTCCCAGGCAGCGCTTGAGTCGCTGCTCGATAGCCGGGTAAAACGTGTGTTTGGTGAAGGAGCCAGCGCACTATGAAAAAGCTTATTTATATTTTAGTCATCGTGGCGATATGCCTGGTCGCGATGATTGCTGCGCCATCATTAGTGGGCGACAAAGGCTATGTGATGATTCAGATGGGCAACCTGGTGTTAGAAACCAGTGTTGTTGCCCTGGGTATCATGGTATTTATTGGCCTGGTAGGCTGGATCATTATCTCAACCTTACTCAGCCGCACCTGGCGATTAACCAAACTGTCGGGCAGCTGGTTTGGCAACCGTTCACGGCGCAAAACACAAAAAGCCTTTTATCGCAGTATTCAGGCCCTGGCAGAGGGTGACTGGGATGCCGCCACTAAAGCGGCAGATCAAGCCGAGAACGGTGAATTTGAAGGGGTAAACTATCTGGTTTCAGCGCAGGCTGCCGTGGCCAGAGGCCGTAAAGACACTGCCGAGCGCAAGCTAAACGAAGCGGCTGATTATGAGAGTTCGGCGCTGGCCGCCAGAGTAACGCTGGCGCGTATGGCGCTGGCCGAAGGTCAGCCCGGCGACGCCTTAAAGGAGCTGGCTCAGCTCAGCGATAAACAACAAGCCACTGCACCGGCCATCAAGTTAAAAGTCCAGGCGCTGGCCGAGAGTAATCAGTGGGCCCAACTGGAAGAAGAGCTGGGCAGCTATAAAAAAGTGCTCGGCGATGACTACGCCAAATGGTCTAAGCAAATTGCCAAGGGCCGGCTGGCCGAAGTGGCCAGTAAACAAGGGGCCATTGCCCTCAAATCGTTCTGGGATAACCTGCCGCGCAAGCAGCGCAATGATATTGGCTACCAGGCAGCCTACGCCGAGCAATTGCTTACTCAGGGCATGCATCAGGAAGCCCAAACCGTATTACTGGACTGGCAAAAGCGCGGTCCTCAACCACAACTGTTGCCGCTGCTGAAAGGCTTACAGTTACCTAATCCGGCACCAGCTATTAAGGCGCTGGAAAAATGGATCAAGGCTGACGACGAGAATCACGAGCTGTATATGGTGCTCGGTCATGTAGCTTATAACGCCGGCGACAATATGCTGGCCGACAAAGCACTGCAAAAAGCCATGAAACTTAATCCCACTCAGGAAGGTTTACTGTTGCTGGCCGAAATAAATGAAAAGGCCAATAACCGCGAGTCGGCGATGGCCTTTTACAAACAAAGCCTTAGCCTTAAACAGTAGTTTGGGATCGGGATAAAACACGCACCCGATACCAGCCTGATTTTGGTTTTTTTGAGTAGGCTTATGAGTCGATTTAATATCGTTTTAGCAATCTTTGTGACGATGCTGGAAATCGCACCACGGCTTGCTCTGGCATCCCCAAACGACACCGAAGTAAATGAATACCTGCAAAGTGAGTTGCAACATATCGCAACCTTAAATGAGCGCAGTGATGTAGCAGGTACCAGATTGTACATTTCTGGCTCGCCAGTTATCAATAGCGCGATAATTTGGCAAGCTGATGGTAAACAGCGCTACCCGGCTACCGCACAGGTACTCCATGTATTGGATCAGCCTGTTATTGCCGCCGAAAAGCGATTAAAAGCACTTGCAGAACTCGCCCTACCCTGGCGGGCAGAAAAGGTAGATGCTTCGGGCGCCGAATTATTTTATTGCTATCGGACCCAGCAGATCATCTGCGCATTGCTTAATGTTGAGCAACTGGCCGCTGTATTTTCTGTTTCACCTGATGAGCTCAATCAGCAACTCACACTTGCCGATACTGAAGTACCAAATCGTACCTGGGTCGTAGCCGCGTTGGCGATACTGGTGATATCAGTAAGCGGCGTTTTATTCTTACGCCGTCAGCAACCAGCAAAGGCAACCCAAACATTTTCTCAGGAAACCGGTTTCAGGTTGGGCGATCTGACTATCTATCCGAAACAACTGCGTGCTTTACGGCAGGACTTAGCCATCGACCTCACAGACAGGGACGTAAAGTTACTCTGGCATTTTGCCAGTCACCCTTGCGAAGTCATCACTAAACAAGAATTATATGATGCAGCATGGGGCCGGGAATTTATACCAAATAGCCGGGCGCTGGAACAACACATAATCACCTTACGTAAAAAACTCGATCCCGAAAAGAAGCTGCCAACGGTAATAGAAACCGTACACGGTCAGGGATACCGATTTAGCCCTCCCGCGTAAGCCTTTATCACCATTTTTACTCCAATCTTGCAAATTTCTTGCGAATAACTTTGGGTTTTCTGGCATATCCGTTTGCCGTTTAGTGTGCAATGAGCTGGTCGATAAACTAGCAACAAAAAGGTATCACAATGTCATGGATTGGAATTTGGTCAGAACACGCACAAACCTACCTGTTGGTAATAACGCTTATCACGTTTTTTGCTTTCAGCCTGCCGCTTTTTTTTAAGCCTTGTCTGTGGGCAAAGCTTTTACTGTGGAAGATCCCTGATGACACGCACCTGACCATATACTTCGGAAGGTGTCTGGGTGCCTTTGCCATAGTCACCAATATTATGTTTATGCAAGCGGCTCTTTATAATCTTGGGACGCCCTTTATTCTGCAGTTTTTTATATTGTTTTGTGGCTTGATGGTGATTGTACACATCTGGGGCGCAGTGCTGCGTATTCAGCCTGTTACAGAAACCATTGAAACAGGCTTCTGGGTGTTGTTACTTATCCTCAATTTTCTGTTCTATCCTGTTCAGCAATAAGGGGCTAAATGATGAGAATCTCAAATTACGTCATGGTGCTGATGATTTTCCTGCCTCTGCACAGTGGAGCTCAATTTCTGGATGGCGAGATCGACGAATATGGCGGCGTGTTAAATCCTACGGATTTTTCCTGGCATTACTATCAGGAACAAATGGACCGCTTTCCACAGCGTATTGGCACGATCTGCTATAACGCCTACTTGCTCGACAAGGGTGGCTTACATAGTGATAGTGAAAAGTTTTTAATCGAGTGTGCGCAGCGAGGTTCGACTTCGGCAATGATCTATTTAGCACTGCTTTATGAACAAGGCACCATCAGGGAGCCACAACCAGCATTATCAACCCAGTGGCTGGCTAAAGCTGCCAATGCAGGTAACCCGATTGCTCAGTATCATTATGGCGTGGCACTGATTAACGGCGTAGGAATAACCGAACAACCGCAAGCGGGCATACAGTGGATAGCCAGGGCAGCTAAACAGGGAGAAACGTTAGCCATAAAGCATCTGGCGAACGCTCGCTGCCTGAATTGCCAGTAAATCTGCTAAGGTATTAAGCGGTCTGTTAAAGCAGACCGCCAATCTGATTTACTGCTACGGCAATGGCATAAGCCAGCAGCCCATAAGCCACATACAATCCCCAGGAGAGCTTGCTGCTGCCACTTTCACCTTTCAGCATGGCTACCGTTGCCACACACTGCAACGCCACCACGTAGAACAACATCAGGCCAAGGCCGGCTTCGGTTGTCATCCCATCAGCCTGTACCCGCTCGGCAAGACCAGCAACATCTTCATCTGCGCCTTCAAGACCAAACAGCGTACCCAACGCGCCAACAAAGACTTCACGGGCAAGGAATGACATTAGTATGGCTACTCCGTAACGCCAGTCGAGTCCCATAGGTGCGAAGACCGGCTCGATAAAGTGGCCAATCTGCCCTAACCAGGAATCCTGTAGTGTGGAGTTCAGTGGGAAATAGCCCAGGATCCAGATGCCTACCGACACCATAAAGATAATCGGACCGGCGCGCTTAATAAACATAATGCCGCTGTTTAACACGCGTTGGAACAGTGGTTTCCAGTGCGGCAAGCGGTACGTTGGCAGCTCCAGAATGAACGGCATATCGGTTTTTTCCAGGTCCCGGGGTAAAAAACGATTAAGGATCTGACTGACCACCAGGGCCATGAAAATACCAAAAAAATACAGGCCAAAGAAGGCCGCGCCCTGCATGTTGAAGATGCCCAGGAAAGTTTCGTTAGCAGGCACCAGCACTGCCACCAACAGAGCATATACCGGTAAGCGTGCCGAGCAGGACATCAGCGGAATAGTCAGCATGGTGATCAGGCGTTTATGGGGTGACTCAATGGTTCGCGCTGCCATGATGGCCGGAATAGCACAGGCATGGCCGGATAAATACGGAATAAAGCTGCGGCCGGAAAGACCGAAGAAACTGAGCGGCCGGTGACACATTAACGCCGCCCGGGCCAGATAACCGGAGTCTTCCAGCAGGCCAATGATCAGGGTTAACACCATTATCTGCGGGACAAACACCAGGAAGGAACCGAAGCCTCCGAAGATGGCGTCGTTAATAAAATCGTGAACCACGCCTTCTGCAGTCACCGCGCCTACACCGCCGGCCAGGGTTTCGATAAAGCTTTCTACCCCGTCCATTAACGGCGTAGCCAGAGTAAAAATACTCTGGAACAGCACAAACATGACCGCGATAAAGATAAGGCCGCCGGTCCAGTTGTTAAGCATGAAGTTATCGATGCGGTTCTGGTTTTTGAGCACGATGTCGTGCTGAATGCCGAAATCCCGGGCCAGTTCCTGACTGCGATCGGCGGCTTCTGCGTGGGGAGTGCCGTTAGTTGTAGCGTAGCGCTCTGGCTCACCAGCCATGCCGAGCAGGCTTTGCTTAAACTCGTGTAAACCGTCTAACGAACGGGCCGACAGCGCCAATACCGGGCTGCCCAGCGCTTTTGATAAACCGTCGGTATCGATGGTCTCACCAACACGCTTTACTTCGTCAATAAAGTTCAGGGCAAACATCACCGGCTTGTTATGCTCAAAAGCGAGTCGCTGTACCTGCAGGCCCATCACCAGGCTTTGCGCCAGACGTGTGGCGTCGAGCACCACCAGCACCATCGAGGTGTCATCGTCGGCAACTGAACGTTTGATTTCCTCTACGGCGATCACTTCGTCTCGGGTAAGGCCATTTAGCGAATACGCGCCGGGTAAATCTACCAGCTCGAATTGGTCACACTTTCCGCGCGTGATCTCAACAGTAATACCTGGATAATTGGCGACTTTCTGGCGTAAACCGGTAAGCTGGTTAAACAGCAAACTCTTACCACAATTAGGTTTACCTACCATTAAAATGCGTTGCATGAATACGGCTGTCCTGAATCTAGACTAACTGGATATTTCAGTCAGTGGGGGAAATCTGAATACGGGCGGCAAGATCGTGCTCCATAGCAAATACACTACCACCTAACTGCATGACCATTGGCCCGCCTAAGGGTCCGCGTCGGATACACTGGACATCACGGCCTGTAGACAGGCCCATTTCGCTAAGACGGGCAATAATCTGTTGATCGAGGGAGGCGTCAATTTGAGTCACCCTGGCAGACTTTGACTTACCTAATTCCCATAACGTCATACTAAAAACACCTAATCAGTGGCACCTGCTGGCCAAAACTGTGCTGCGGTCATACCGCGCACCACTTAAATAACAATCATTCCCATTTAGACTACCAGAATTTGACCAGTCAGGCTATAGCAGACCGGGTTTTGTTGGTCGTCGGCAGACGATTTGTTGAGATTAGTTCGTTTTGCCCCATATTCAGTTGAGAACATCGATCAGTTCAGGATAGTTCATGATTCATTCCGAGCTATAAGATCTTGCTCTACACTACCTTACAAGCCAATGGGGCCTGTTAATAACAAGGAATTTTACATGATTGCTTACACTATCGTTGGTACCAACAATATTGAAAAGGCCGCTGCCTTTTACGACGAACTGCTCAGTCTGGCAGGCGCACAACGCGCTATAGACGCGCCGCGCATGATTGCGTGGGGCAATAATCCTGCCGCGCCAATGTTCGCCATCGCAACCCCTTATGATGAAAAGCCTGCAACCGTGGGTAACGGTAGCATGGTGGCAATTGCGGCTACTGATCCTGATCAGGTAAATGCGTTTTATGCTAAAGCCCTTGAGCTTGGCGGCACCACAGAAGGTGAGCCCGGTGTGCGTATGGATGCTTATTACTGTGCCTACGTGCGCGACCTCGATGGCAATAAACTGAACTTTTTTTGCATGGCAAAATAAACTGCACAATCGAGTAGGAGGGAGTTTTA
>DDJQ01000132.1:23086-23234 GCA_002339125.1 Alteromonadaceae bacterium UBA2620 | reverse complement strand
CTGCGATAACAAAGACGGAGATCCAGGATATTTTCTGCGAAGCTTCCGGGGTGGTAGGGAGAAGTATTCCAGTCAAAAATAAGCTGTCATACCGGCCTATGAGCCGGTATCTCCTGAGCAGTATTTCGCGATTAAAGAACTGGCAGGA
>DDJQ01000132.1:0-22720 GCA_002339125.1 Alteromonadaceae bacterium UBA2620 | reverse complement strand
GCACCCCGACAGAATGCTGATGCGAGCATTGATTTCAAATTCTACGGCGTTGCGTAATCGTTCGAAGAGCTTTTGAGCCTGCGATAACAAAGACGGAGATCCCTGATAACGCCTTTGGCGTTTCCGGGATGTAAAAACACGTTTGTGTTAAGGTTAGTCAGGAATGTTAAGGAGAGCCCGGATATCGTTTTCAACGATTCCGGGGGGTTAAAAAACGCGAGAGCGATTAGGTTAGCGAGATAATTCAGGAGACCCCGGATAGCTTCTGCGAAGCTTCCGGGGTATAAAAACGCTTTAGCGTTTTTATACCTTAAACTGTCGAATTGAGCTTTGCAGTTCTTCGGCCAGACGGGCGACTTCTTCGCTCGACTCTGACGTTTGTTGTGCACCCACGGTGGTCTCTTCTGCGATACCAACAATGGTTTCCAGCTTCTCAGAGATATCCTGTGATACCAGGTTTTGCTCACGGGCTGATTGCTCAATCTGGCTACTTACATCGTGGGCCCGTTTAACTGCCTCAGAAATGATATCGAGAGCCTGAGTGGCCAGTTCGGTTTGTTCAACACACCTGGCAGTTTGCTGTTTGCCTTGATCCATCACCGATACCGCTTTCTCTGCGCCTTCCTGCAGGACTTCAATCATGGCGTTGATTTCCTGAGTCGACTCCTGCGTTCGGCTGGCCAGGGTGCGAACTTCGTCGGCTACCACCGCAAAGCCCCGGCCTTGCTCACCGGCACGGGCTGCCTCAATAGCGGCGTTCAATGCCAGCAGGTTGGTCTGGTCTGCAATACCGCGAATAACATCGAGGATGCTGCCAATGCTGGCGCTATCCTGATGTAGCTTGTGAATAACCTGAGCGGCGTCTTCTACATCGCGAGCCAGCACTTCAATGGTGGCTTTGTTTTCCAGTGAAATGTCACGAACCTTGTTCGATTCCTGATCGGCATTACGTATCTCAAGCAGCGTATCTTCGGCATTTTGCGAGACCATCTGCGAAGTGGAATGCATTTCTGTGGTTGCGGTAGCTACCAGGCCAATTTGCGCTTTCTGATCCTGGATAGACTTGGTGGTCTGCGTGGTAACGGCTGAGGTTTGCTCTGAGGCCGCAGCGAGCTGTTCGGCGCGCACGTTAATACCGCGGATAAGCTCTTTAAGGCTGAGGATCAGCTTGTTACAATTTTTCGCCAGCTGACCAAACTCATCTTGGCTGGAGTCATCCAGATTATGGGTCAGATCGCCGGACGAGGCGATGTTAAGTAGGTCGTTGACCTTCTTAAGCGGAATAGTAATGGCATTCACGGTTTTATAACCGGTGAAGAAGGCAATAATCAATGATGCCAGAACAATAACCACTACCAGCGTGGTACCAAAACTAACGTTACTGGTAACCTGTTCTTCCAGCGTTTTCACTTTAGCATTGGTCAGGTTAAGCAGTTGTTCAAGTTCGCTTACGGCGTTGGCTGCCATTTCTTCAGACTTGCCGAGGGCCCTTTCAGTCTGGTTGCGCAGTTCCAAACGCGATACATGCAATTGCACCACGCCGTCGCTGCCGGTTACCGCATCGATAGCATCGTTAACCAGCGACTCAACTTCTTCCAGCGTGCCGGACGAATCCTGACCATTAGCAGCGCTGAGCATGGCATCGAGTTGTTCACGAATGGCATCCACGGCAAATTTCACTTCGTTGCCCAGGGTATCAGCGCGCACCAGTGTCTGAGTTTTCATATAGTCAGAGGTTACGGTGATAAGCGTAAGCAGGCGGGTTTCCAATTCGCCGCCTAGCTCTGAGGCACGGCGCAGACTAGCATTGCTTTGTACTTCGCGTAAGTCGCTGAAATCGAGCAGGTAGGTGGAGGCGTCGTCAGCGTTATCCTCAACGTCCATTAAGCGGTCTTCAACATCGTTACGACGGGACAAATAACTGTTGTGGCTGGCATATAAATCGTTAACTGTGGCCAGGTATTCCTGCGAGATACCATTTACGTTTTGCAAAGCAGCGCTAAGTTTAGGATCGTTTTTTACCGTTGATGCCAGTGCGCTGTAAGCATTGGTAAAATTCTGACTGGCTTCTTCGAATTGTGCTTGTTTTTCGTTGACAGTAGACAGTTCATCAGACACATAAGCTTCGAAAACCAGACGGCCCATATTTAAAAATGAGGCTTTAAGCGTATTGCTGCCGATAACTGTGGGCACTGCCACGGTGTTCACTTCGCCTACATCATGTTGCAGGGAACGAAGGTTAATCAGAGACACTCCGCTGATGATTAGCAGCAGCACACTTATCGTGAAGAAGCCGAGAACAACCCGTGCTTTTACCGTTAAATTCATTGTAGCTCCCAGAGCATTATTATAGTTTTGGCGTTCCAAACAAATATGAACTGTGCCTGTTCGGAGTCTGGTGTTAACCGGTTCCTTTAGTATTGCAGCGTTGCATCCCCTCAAAGCAGGCAATAAACCGGATAATCTGTTGCAGAGGGGCTGTTTCCCTCGCAAGATTAGTTATACCAATCTTTTAAAACTGATACAAAAGTATTAGAACTTTTTCAGCGGATTTTTGTATCAGCTCACTATTCCTTATCGGACAGTTTTGCCAATAGTTAAATGATTTAATCAATGGTTGCCCATTAGTATAGTCGTTGAGATAAGGTTACGCAGATACCGAAATGCATTCGTTGGTTTCTTTGTGCCAGAGGGTCATGGTGTTGCCCCAGACGTAACCTGTATCGAGAGCTAAAAACTGGTTAGAAGAAGTGTTGCCCTGCAATGCCGCCCAGTGACCGAATAAAATGCGTTCTTCGGCTTTTAACTGCTGATTGGGGATGTCAAACCAGGGGCGCAGTGAAGAAGGTGCATCCTTTGGCGCAGATTTTACTGATAAGTTAAGTGCCAGTGAGGGGCGGACAAAGCGCATTCGGGTGGTGGCATTGATGATAAATCGTTGCCGCTGTTTACCGCTGAGTTTGTCATTCCACTTCGGCGGACCGTCGCCGTACATGTTTTCGAGCAGTTGGCACCACTTTACGCTTTTGAGTTGTTCGGCGATTTCCTGACTGTACGTCAGTAACTGAGTTGTCGACCAGCCCGGATATAAACCGGCATGCACCATGGTGTGCTTTTCATCCAGAGCCATGGCCAGTGGCCACTGCCTTAGCCAGGCGGTGAGCTCCTCAATATCCGGAGCTTTCAACAGAGGCTCAAGGTTATCACTACGCTTGGCTTTTTTTATTCCTTGCGATACCGATAAAAAATGCAGGTCGTGATTGCCCAGCACGCTGAAAAAGCTGCTGCCTAATGAACGCAGATAACGCAGCGTACTCAGTGAGTCCTCACCTCGGGCAATCAGATCGCCCACGGCATACAGGCTATCGCGGCCAGGCTCATAGCTAACGCTGTCGAGCAAACGGCGAAGCCCGGCGTAACACCCCTGAATGTCGCCAATTACATATGATGCCATTACTATAAATTAGTTGATGATATTGGGTAGCGCGAGGCGGAACGGCTCTATGGGTACTTTGAAAACATCGCCGTCGGCGGTTTTCATATCGTAATAACCCTGCATAGTGCCTACTTCCGTATCAATTACGGAGCCACTGGTATATTGAAAGCTGTCACCGGGTTCAATGGTGGGTTGTTTACCTACCACACCTTCGCCGCTGACTTCGGTTTCTTTGCCATTTGCATCAGTTACCAGCCAGTAGCGGTGAGTCAGTTTTACCGCAAAGCTATTGTGATTGACCACGGTAATCTGATACGCAAAGGCATATTTATCGCTGTCTGAGGGCAAATGTTCTGGTAAGTGCCGCGTTACTACTCTTACGGTTACCAGGTCGGCCGGATTATGTTCGGTCTTCGGTGCTGTCATGTTCACTCACCCAATTCGCAATGGTTGCAAAATCATCGAGCGACAGTGTCTCAGCCCGTCGGGTTGGATCAAGGCCAAGCGCTTCTAACTGTGCTTCGTCAATACAGTCTTTCAGACTATTACGTATGGTCTTTCTGCGTTGATTAAACGCCATCGTGCAAACACGTTCAAGCATTTTTACATCACTAACCGTCACCACCGGGGTTTGATGGGGGGAAAGACGGACCACAGCCGACTCCACCTTTGGTGGAGGCACAAAAGCACCTGGCGGTACATTGAGTACCGGTTGAACCTTACAGTAATACTGCGCCATTACCGATAAACGGCCGTAATTTTTATTACCCGGGCTGGCAGCCAAACGGTTAACCACTTCCTTTTGCAGCATAAAATGCATGTCGCCAATGATCCCCGCGTGGGAAAACAGGTGAAACATGATAGGCGTGGAAATGTTGTAAGGCAGATTACCAAACACCCGCAAAGGCACATCCGGTTTGGCTAAATCGTTAAAGTCTACGGTCAGGGCGTCCTGTTCAACAATGGTCAGCTTGCTGCCATGAAACGGGTGATGACGCAGGCGTTTGGCCAGATCCCGGTCCAGTTCGATAACCGTTAGCGCGTTAACCCGCTCACAAACCGGATCGGTAAGCGCGCCCAGACCGGGGCCAATTTCAACGAGATTCTCGCCGTCCTGCGGATTAATGGCATCGACAATTTGCTCAATCACAAAGGTGTCGTTTAAAAAATTCTGGCCAAACCGCTTACGCGCGGTATGGCCTAAATGGGTTTTATTCATTGTTGATGATGAGCCAGTTCAATTGCTTTGTTCAATGCTTTGGTAAAACTGCCGCTGTCGGCCTGACCTTTTGCGGCCAGATCCAGCGCAGTACCATGATCTACTGAGGTGCGAATAAACGGCAGACCCAAAGTAATATTCACCGCCGCACCAAAGCCTTTATATTTTAGCACGGGAAGTCCCTGGTCGTGATACATGGCCAAAACGACATCGGCATCTTCCAGGTATTTAGGCTGGAAAATGGTATCAGCAGGCAACGGCCCGGTGAGGTGAATACCTTCAGCGCGCAGTTCGTCCAGTGCAGGGCTGATGGTTTCGATTTCTTCGCGGCCAATGTGGCCGTCTTCACCAGCATGCGGATTAAGACCACACACATAGATATGCGGCCTGGTGATATTAAATTTAAGCTTCAGATCGGTATGAATGATATGAATGACCTTGTGCAGGCGTTCGCGGGTAATGGCCCGGGAAACATATTCCAGCGGAATGTGGGTAGTGGCCAGGGCGACATTCAAACCTTCGGTTGCCAGCAGCATCACCACATCAATGGTATTAGACTGGTGGGCGAAATACTCAGTGTGGCCGCTAAAGGAAATTCCCGCTTTATTGATAATGCCTTTGTTTACCGGCCCGGTGACCACCGCGTCAAAGTCGCCTTCGATGTTGGCCTGGCAAGCCTGACGCAGGGTTTCTACTACGTAGTGGCCGTTATCGCTGCTCAATACGCCGGGCTCTACCGGCACGGCGGTAGGAATCGCCTGAATAAACAGTTCTCCCTGCGCCTGAATTCGTGTTTCGCCATGGGTGTATGGTGTCAGCTTAAGCGGCATGTTTAATGCCGCAGCGCGTTCCTGCATCATGGTTTCGTCGGCAAAAATAACCAGTTGTGCCGGCCATTCCTGTTGTGCCAGTTCGATAACCAGATCGGGGCCAACGCCAGCGGGTTCGCCTGGCGTAATGGCAATTTTAAGCGGTGTCATAGTCAGACCTTAATTTTAATCACTAAGGACTTCGATATAAGCCGAGTCACGCATTTCACGTAACCAGTTCTCACTCTCTTCCGCAAATTTACGGTTAAACAGCAGCTGGTGGGCTTTATCTTCCTTGCGTTGTTCTGTGGCATCGTCGATACGACGGTCGAGCAACTGAATTAAATGCCAACCGTGTTGCGTACGTACTGGTTCACTGTACTCTCCGGGCTCCAAATTAGCCAGTGCTTCTTTAAATTCGGGTACATAGATGCTTGGATCTGACCACCCCAGCTCACCACCACGCAGGGCAGAGCCTGGGTCTGCTGAATGCTCTTTTGCCAGCTCGGCAAAGTCGGCGTCGCCAGCCTGCACCTGTTCCTTAAACTCAACCAGCATACTGCGGGCACGCTCTTCACTGAGAATAATGGACGGCTGGATCAGAATGTGTCGGGCGTTAACTTCTTCTACTTCCACAACCTCAATACCGCGGGTATCGAGAATTTTCAGGATGTGGAAACCGGCACCACTACGAATTGGGCCGATAACCTCACCTTTGCGCTTGCCCTGTACCGCTTCGGCAAACAGAGTGGGCATGGCGTTAATGTTCATCCAACCCATGTTACCGCCGTCCAACGCTTCAGAGCCTGAAGAGGCGGCAATGGCCAGACGGGAAAACTCAGAGCCTTCATCCAGCAGGTTAAGCACTTTATCAGCACGTTCGCGGGCATCGGCTACGTCGGCATCAGTGGTTTCCGGCGGGAAACCAATCAGAATGTGACCAAGTTCATACTCTGCCTGAGCAGAACCCTGTTGTTCCATCAGGTCTACCAGGTTAGCGATTTCCTGCGAAGTGATGTAGATTCGACGGCGCACGTTAGCGCGACGTACTTCACCCATAATGATTTCCTCGCGAACCTGTTCGCGGTAGTCATTGTAGGCAATGCCCTGACGGGTAATTTCATCACGCAGTTGCTCAACAGTTGCGCCTTCACCGGCAGCGATGTTGGCAATGGTCTGGTCAAGCTGTGGATCACTTACCCGGATCCCCATGCGCTCTGCCATTTGCAGTTGCAGGTTTTTCAGTATCAGGCGCTCAATAGCCTGAGTGCGCAGGGCTTCGTCAGAAGGCAGGCGCTGATCTTTGGCTGCCGCGTCTGCTTTTACTTCATTAACCAGTGCCCGTACTTCACTTTCCAGTACCACACCCTGATCAACAATCACCGCCACTTTGTCGAGTAGCTCGGTTTGGGCCATGACTGGTAAGCTCATTACCAGACTTAAAAACAAACCCCGAATAAAATACTTCATAAACTCTCTTGCTTGTTGTTAATACTGCCGTGTTCCTTTGCGGGATACCGGCGCATTTAATTTAACACGTAAGGCTGTCGATAGCCGAACATGCCGTCTTCGAGCATAGCCCGATTCGACCGGGATGAACCGATCCCTTTAAAAATAAATTGCAGAGCAATACTTGAGTCAAACTCATTGGTATTTTGCTGGCCCGTTACGTCGTAACGGTTACTCAGACTTCGCTGGGCAACAATCCGTACTGCCCAGCAGCAGGACTCATACTGTAACCCAAAATAGTTTTCGATGCTTCTGTCTCGCTCTAAATCGCGATAAGAACGCCCGACTACCTGCCAGTTTTCGCCAATCGGCCAGCTCGCTGATACACCGAACTGATCGATAGTTTCACCCGACAGATCGCGCACAAACCGGTGAGTCAGTTGTACCAGCCGTGTGGCGTCGAGACGATATTCCAGCGCCATACTGCTGCGTTCAACCTTGTCATTATCGGTGGCAATTTGCACCGCCGAATGAACAAACCAGCTGTCATCAAAACGCCAGTCGAGTTCGCCGGCCAGTGCCGAACGGTTGCGATCGTCCACTGCCGTGGTGACCTGCGAGTCCGACAGGTAGAATATCTGACCCAGACTGATAACAAATTGTTCCCGGTTGTTGTCATCAATTATGCGTGAAGTTGCACCCACCGTAATCTGGTCATTGTCACTGATACGGTCAAGACCGGTAAATTCCTGGCCGCGGAACAGCCCGTTTACATCGGTTAACAGCGCAGTGGTGTCGTATAAACCAATATTGCTCTGGTCTTCATACGACGTATACAGATACTGGACTTTGGGCTCAAAGGTAATGGTGACATCATTGCCAAACAGCTGGTCGTTCTTTTCCAGGTAAAGGGTGCTGAACAGTCGGCCCTGATACAGGGTGCGGTTCACCTCTTCGTCCAGTTCGGTGTTGGCAATGTTGGTTTGTTTGTAATAGGTATTCATGGCCGTTAGTTCAGCCGTAACCTCACCCCAGTAACGCTGATAGGGAAGCGCAACGGTGGGAGCCAGATGCCAGCGCAGGGCGTCCGGCCTGGTGTCCTGGGCATTATCAAAGTACGCCAGCTCAGAGTCCACCTTAAAGGTCAGTAACTCACCGAGGCTGTTACGCCATTGGAGCTTTGCTTCCGGCAGGGCGCGGTAAATGGCATCGAAGTCGCCCAAGGTTTCAAAATCACGTAAGTACAGGCTCATATCCAGCGACTGACTGTAATAATCCAGGCCAATGGTACGGTTGATAGTAGTATCCGAGCGATTGTAAAAGTCCGAGCCCAGGTCAACCACATAGTTGTTGTCGCTGATGCCGTTGAAATCCACGTTGAGCTGCCAGTTATCCGATAACATGCCGTGATGCTGTAAACGGTAAAAATAGCGGCTGTCGTCGCTGGCCAGTTTTGTATCATTATTTAAATATTCGAGGTGCATCTGACCACCGGAGGAGTTGGTCAGATAGCGGAATTCCGTTTTTAACTGCAGGCCACGGTTAGTCATCAGCCGCGGCGAGATGGTCATGTCATAATTGGGCGCAATATTCCAGTAAAACGGCTGCTCATAATCTACCCCGGTAGCGCTGGAACTGCTGATGATCGGAAACAGCAAGCCGGTTTGGCGTTGGTTACTTACCGGAAAAGCGAAATAAGGCAAATACAGCACCGGCACATCGCCCAGATAAAAGCGGGTATGACGCGCTTCACCCAGGGTGTCGCCGGGTTCAATACTGATTTTAGAGGCTTCAAGCCGCCAGTCTTGTTGGTCCAGCGGACAGGTGGTAAAGCTGACATCATGCAGAGCGATACCTTGCTGGGTGCCTATATCAATCTCGCCGGCGGCACCATGGCCAACAAAACCGGTAAGCTGATACTGCGTATTTTCCAGCTTTAAGGTTTGCTCAACTGAATCAACCGACAGTAAATCACTGCTGACAGTCAGCGCGGGACTGCGGTAACTTACGTTACCACTGGCTGAGAGTGCGCGGCCATTGTCGGTCACCTCGGCTGTGTTGGCGTGAATAATGGCGCTGTCGGTCACAATATCCACATTCCCATCAAACAGAGCAAACTGGTTCTCCCGAATCTCTGCTGCATCGGCAGTGACCTGAACCTGCTTTTTTTGGAGCAGTTGAGAGCTGTCAAAGGGGGCCGGTATGGCCATACACAGCGCATTGTTATCAATAGCTGTCTGGGCATTTGCCTGCCAGGCAAGACTGTTTAAACCTGCTACAGCAAGCCAGACCAGGGCACCATTCATGCGCCGTTGGCGGTTGACTGGTTGTCTGGGAGCCCGGGTTTTTCGTTGGCCATGCTGCTGAGCAAGTTGTGTAGTTTTCGACAGCAAATTATTATTCTCGGTGCTTCTAAGGATTATTCGGCAGGTAGGGGCGCCGATGTCTGTTCTGATAAGGCGCTAATTCTATGCACTTCGCCGCCAATTACCAACAGCAGACCCTAAAAAAATCGAAAAATTCATATCTTATCCCCATTTATTTGCTTTAAAGCAATGATGTGGGCGACTTCTCAAGCGAATAACCATTGGTTATAGTGCTTAACATCTTATCTTTTTTCTGGTTGTTACGCCTGTTTATCAACCAGTCCGGCGCGGGGCGTCGCAGTTGTAGGGGGAATGCATGCCGATTTGGGGCAGATTACTGGGTTTAATTTTCGGAATGATGTTTTTAAAAATACCGGGCGCCATTCTGGGGTTCTTTGTCGGCTATATGTTCGATAAGGGCTACAGTCAGGATTTCGGTCGCATGGGCGGTTTCGGACGCTTTTTCTCCAGTCAGGATGCGTTGCAGCAACAGGCTATCTTCTTCCATAGTTTGTTTGCTGCCCTGGGGCACCTGGCAAAATCTGATGGTAAGGTTACGGAATCAGAAATAAAGGTTGCCTCACGTCTGATGGACGACATGCAACTGCAGGGACAGGCTCGTCAGGAAGCGCAACAGGCTTTCCGGGAAGGTAAATCGCGGGATTTTCCCATTGCTGATATTCTCAAACAATTATATGAATCCTGCCACGGCCGCCGGGACATTCTGCAGGTATTTCTGGAGATTTTGATTCAGGCGGCATTTGCCGATGGCCGTCTGGCCAACGAAGAATACCGGGTGTTGGAGAAAGTCGCTAAAGCGCTGGGGTTTGTGCGTCGCGATCTCGATTATCTTATTGCCATGTTTGAGGCCGAGGTGCGCTTTAGAAATCAGGGGCGCGGTAGTCACCAACGTCAGGGTACTCAGCAAAGCAGTGGGCCATCTCTGGAAGATGCCTATGCCGTGTTAGGGGTAACGGCCAGCGATGATGAAAAGGTTATCAAACGTGCTTATCGTAAGCGAATGTCTGAGCATCACCCGGATAAACTGGCCTCTAAAGGATTACCGGAACAGGCGATGGAAATCGCCAAAAATAAAGCCCAGGATATTCAGGCTGCCTACGAGCTGATAAAAGAGCGGCGCGGATTTAAATGAGTCAGAAAATACCGCCACCCGGCGAGGCCGATCTTGACCTGATAGAAGCCTTTATCGAAATGCTGTGGCTCGAAAAAGGCTTAAGCGATAATACTCAGCAGAGTTATCGCCGGGATCTGTGTCATGTGGCGGGCTTCCTGACCAGTCGCTCTATCAGTCTGAAGCAGGCCAGTCTCACCGACATGCAGGACTACCTGATGTTTCGCGAGCAGCGCGGACTGTCGGCGCGCAGTACTCAGCGCAACATCAGCGCTATGCGGCAGTTTTACCGCTATCTGGTTATCGACAATCAGCGTAAGGATAATCCGGTCAGTCAACTGGCAATCCCCAAGGCGGCCAAAAAGTTACCGGGTACCCTGAGCGAGGCCGATGTTGAGGCGTTGCTCGATGCGCCGGAGGTGGAAGAACCCATTGAATGTCGCGATAAATGCATGCTCGAAGTGCTTTATGCTACCGGTCTGCGGGTCAGTGAGCTGATTGGCCTGCGGCTGTCTGAAGTCAGTTTGCAGCAAGGTCTGGTGCGGGTGATGGGGAAAGGCAATAAAGAGCGTTTGGTACCGCTGGGTGAAAATGCCCTCGATGCGCTACAGGATTATTTACACAGTGCCCGCCCGCAATTGTTAAAGCATCAGACCGACGTGGTGTTTGTCAGTAACCGTGGGGTACAAATGACCCGCCAGACATTCTGGCATCGCATTAAGCACTATGCAGTAAAGGCCGGGATCCGTACGGAATTGTCTCCCCATACGCTGCGTCATGCCTTCGCAACCCATTTACTCAATCATGGTGCCGACCTGCGGGTGGTGCAAATGCTATTGGGCCACAGCGATCTGTCAACCACGCAAATTTATACCCATGTTGCTACAGAGAGACTTCAAAACCTGATTACAGAGCATCATCCTAGAGGATAAAACAAAGTATCGGCAGGGCCGATTCGATGAGCGTTGGGGTAATTGTCGATGGCAATCATCGCCAGAGCGGGATTTTTTGATACACTAGAGCGAATTTTACGGTTAAATGCCGGTCTTAAAGAAAACAATGTGCTGCAATTTCAGCACCCCAGAGGCCGTAAAGGCCATAATCAGAGTGGTTTTCAGGAGTGAATAAATGAAAGTGTTTCTTCGCAGTTTACTGGCAGTGCTGAGTGTTGTTTCGGTAGCTGCAACTGCAAATGTACTGGCCGATGCGGCAGATAAAGAGAGCGTTAAGGCGAAAATCGAAACCACGCTGAAGTGGCGGGTAGATGCCATCGCCGACTCGCCTGTTGATGGCTTACTGCAAATAAGTACCGAAAACGGCCTGTTCTACGTAAGCGCGGATGGTACCTATTTACTCCAGGCACGGGTTTACAATCTCGACGAAGAAATGCGTAACGAAACCGAAACCGCGCTGGCAGAAATGCGCCTGGATGGTTTAAAGCAATTTGATGATTCTTACATTGAATTTAAAGCAGAAGACGAACAATATGTTGTGACCGTGTTCACCGACACTACCTGCGGATACTGCCGTAAGCTGCACGAGCAGATTGCTCAGTACAACGAAGAAGGCATTACCGTTAGATATCTGGCGTATCCTCGTGCTGGCCTGAACAGCCCGGTCTATCGTCAAATGGTATCGGTTTGGTGTTCTGCCGATCCGAAAAAAGCCATGACCAATGCCAAATCAGGCAGCAGCGTAACGCCTAACAGCTGTGATAACGATATCGCCGAGCAATTTCGTTTTGGTCGTAAGATTGGCGTAAATGGTACACCTAACATCGTACTCAGCGATGGCAGTATCATTCCAGGCTACCAGCCTCCAGAACAGCTGCTATCGGCGCTTAAACAGATCGCCGGTTAATTTATTTACCAATCACCGGATACCGTGCCTCACAGGTATCCGGTTGCTTCACCAGTCAGATTTCTTTTCAGTTCCAGCAACGAATCATAGCTAATTTATGAGTTTACACATCAGGCGCCGGCCGTTAACCGATACTTTTGACACGGCACTACATCCGGTTCTTGAGCGGGTTTACCGTGGCCGTTCCATTCAGTCTGCCGAGCAATTAAATACTGGTGCCCGGTCACTGCTGCATTATCGCGACTTACTGGGCTGCGACAAAGCCGCGGCGCGCATCGCTAATGCCATTATTGAGCAGCAACCGATTACCATTATCGGCGACTTTGATGCCGATGGCGCTACCAGCACCGCGCTGTGTATGCTGGCATTGGGGCAGATGGGAGCAACCCGGGTGGATTACCTGGTACCTAACCGGTTTGATTTTGGTTACGGGCTTTCGCCACAGATTGTTGAGGTAGCGGCCGAGCGGGGAACGCCGTTAATTATCACCGTTGATAATGGCATTTCCTGCCACGCAGGGGTTCAGCGGGCCAACGAGCTGGGCATGGAAGTCATAGTAACTGATCACCATTTACCGGGCGAAACGTTGCCCGCGGCTACTGCGATCGTTAATCCTAATCAGCCGGACTGCAATTTTGCGTCGAAGAACCTCGCCGGCGTTGGCGTGGCGTTTTACCTTATGCTGGCACTGCGGGCTGAACTGGAAGGACGCGACTGGTTTACCCGGCAGGGCCTACAGGTGCCTAATTTAGCCAATTTACTCGATATTGTGGCCGTAGGCACGGTAGCGGACGTGGTGCCGCTTGATCAGAATAACCGTATTTTAGTTCATCAGGGCCTGCAGCGGATCCGCGCCGGGCAATGTCGGCCGGGAATTACCGCCTTACTGGACGTGGCACAGCGTCATGCCAGCCGATTGACGGCAACGGATCTGGGCTTTGTGATTGGCCCCCGGCTGAATGCCGCTGGTCGTCTGGATGATATGGCTGCCGGGATAGAGTGTCTGCTTTGCAGTGATACCATGGAAGCCCGGGCGCGGGCGACGGAGCTCGACCGGCTTAACCAGCAGCGGCGAACCATTGAACAGGAAATGAAACAGCAGGCCCAGGAATCGCTGGCTTCAATACAACTCGACAGCAGTGCACCGCCGGATGCTATCGTACTTTTCGATGAGCATTTTCACCAGGGCGTAATCGGGATCGTGGCGGGTCGGCTGAAAGATGAATATAAACGACCTACCATTGTATTTGCCAAACAGGATGACGAAACCATAAAAGGCTCTGCGCGCTCCATTGCCGGGGTGCATATCCGCGACATTCTGGAGGCCGTCAGTACCGCTCAGCCGGGCCTGATTGATAAATTTGGCGGGCACGCGGCAGCCGCCGGGTTATCAATTCAGACTGCCAATCTTTCCGCCTTTACCGCCGCCTTTACCAGTCATGTTAAAGCGGCTCTGGCTGACATTGACGACCCGAACATCATCCTCAGTGATGGCGAACTGGAGCCACATATCCTTAATTTGCCCACTGCACAGGTATTGCGCCAGGCCGGTCCTTTCGGCCAGGGCTTTCAGCCGCCGCTATTTGACGGCACTTTCAAGCTTATTCAACAGCGCATTGTCGGCGAGCGTCACCTTAAGATGGTGCTTGCACACCCCGACAGCGGCGAGGAGTTTGACGCCATCGCGTTTAATATTGCCTCGGATGTCTGGCCTGATCCTAATGTTAAGCAGGTGCAATTGGCGTATCAGCTGGATGTGAATTACTATCGGGGCAGGGAATCGCTGCAATTGCTGGTGGAAGCTTTGGCTCCCCTGGCCTGACAGGTAAAGAATTGCTATGAGTGTGGATAAGCTGCTAAAACGACATCAGTCACTGACTCACAGTGAGAACATGAAAGTGGTTTCTCATGTGCAGCGTCAGGATGGCGACTGGGTTCGCCATACCGTAATGATTGAAAATGTCGATGCGCCCTTTGTGTTTAAACGCACCAAACCCTATCAGTCACTGCAGGGCGCGCGGGTGAATATGACCTACTACCGCACTGTGGAAACGGTTGCTGGTATGGAGTTTGAACAAATGAAAGTTGTGCGGATCAAGCGGGCATAATCATGGCTAACAGCTGGTTGAATGCCTATGTTTTGCATCGACGCCCCTATCGTGAAACCAGCTTTATTGTTGATTTCTTTACCCTCGAACTCGGCCGCGTCAGCGCTGTGGCCCGTGGCGTGCGTAGCGCCAAATCCGATCGCCGAAGTCTGCTGCAACCCTTCCAGGCGTTGCGGGTACAGCTAAGTGGCAAAAGCGATTTAAAAAACCTGACCCAATTAGAGAGCAATGGCGCTCTGCGCATGCTTACCGGAAATGCACTTTATTGTGCCCTGTATGTCAATGAGATCACTAACCGGGTATTGCCCGGCGGTGTCGAGGCGGCAGAGCTGTACAGCGCCTACGCAACAGCTCTGGCAGCATTGCAGCCGGAACAGGCGGCTGCCGAATATATCCTGCGTCAGTATGAACTGGCACTGTTGCAAGAGCTTGGTGTGATGCCCGACTTCACCACCGACGCGGCTTCCAATGATCCCATCGAACCCACTTTTCACTATGAACTGGTGCCTGAGCTGGGCTTTTGTCAGGTTAAACAGGCAAGCAAATTCAGTTTTTCCGGTACCGAACTGCTGATGCTGGCTGAACAGGATTTCAGCCCGCCGGGATTAAAGGCAGCGAAGCGTTTATGTCGGCTGGCTCTGCATCCCTTTGTGGGTGACAAGCCATTGAAAAGTCGCGAGCTCTTTTTGGCCTCCCGCTGAATCACTGCTACAATACGCGCCACTTCAGTTTGTAATGTAATCCAGGACCCTGGGAATGAAAGATATTCTGCTTGGCGTTAATATTGATCATATCGCTACGCTGCGAAATGCGCGTGGTACCTCTTACCCCGATCCGGTGCATGCTGCGGATATCGCAGAACGCGCAGGCGCAGACGGCATAACCGTGCATCTGCGGGAAGACCGTCGCCACATTAAAGACCGCGACGTTACCCTGCTGGCACAAACGATTAATACCCGACTCAATCTGGAAATGGCCGTCACCGAAGAAATGCTCGGTATTGCCGAACAGGTTAAACCGGTATTTTGTTGCCTGGTGCCGGAAAAGCGTGAAGAGCTAACTACCGAAGGCGGGCTCGATGTGGCCGGTAATCTGAGTCGTATGACAGATGCCTGCCAGCGACTGGCCGAAGCCAATATTCTGGTTTCCCTGTTTATTGATGGCGATGAACGCCAGCTTGACGCCGCTAAAGCAACGGGGGCGCCGTATATCGAAATACATACCGGCCACTACGCCGATGCAACCAGTGAAGCAGAGCAACTGGAGCATCTGGCGCAAATTCGCCGTGGTGTTGAGTATGCCGATAACCTGGGGCTGAAGGTAAACGCCGGTCATGGATTGCACTATCACAATGTAAAACCCATTGCGGCTATCCCACAGCTTATTGAGCTTAATATCGGTCATGCCATTATCGCCCGTGCCGCGTTTGACGGTTTGCACAAAGCCGTGGCTGATATGCGCAGCCTTATGCAGGAAGCGCGTGTACAGGCAAGTATCGGCTAATTACCACCGGAGCTGACCATGGCCATTGCAGGCTTGGGAACTGATATCGTTGAAATTGCCCGTTTTGAAATGGAGGATGGCTCCCGGGATCGCCTCGCGCGACGGGTGCTGACGCCGGATGAATGGGACATTTATACCTCTCACAATCAGCCGGTCAGGTATCTGGCTAAACGATTTGCCGCGAAAGAAGCGGCGGTGAAAGCGCTGGGAACCGGAATAGGCCGGGGCATTAGCTGGCAACAGCTTTGTGTCAGCAATAACGAAGGGGGTGCACCAGTGCTGCATTACAGCGGTGAGTTTGCGGAGAAATGCAAGCTAAAAGGGATAGTGGGTGCTCACTTAAGTTTATCTGATGAACAACATTACGCCGTGGCTACGGTGATCCTGGAAACACGGTGAGGCAAGGTAATGGTTAGCATTTATCAGGGCGGCGGTAAGCGTCGCACCGGCGGAAAACGAAAAGGGCCTGCTCAGGTATCGTCTGCAACGGTGACGCTGGAAAAGTGGGATCCCCGCGGGCGCGGTGTTTGCCGAACCCATCAGCCGGTGCTGTTTGTTGACGGCGCGCTGCCCGGTGAAACCTGTCAGGTAGCCATTACGCGCAGTAAAAAACAAGTCTGTGAAGGCCATGTAACCAAAGTGCTTGAACCTGCCCCGGCGCGGCAAACGCCTTTCTGCCCGGTATACGAGCAATGTGGCGGCTGCCAGTTGCAGCACGTTGAGCGCGACGCTGCGCTCGCCTGGCGACAACAGGCGCTGGATGAGCAAATCAGGCTCACTCACTCTTTAAACGAACTACCCTGGGTGGCACCTTTACGCAGTCCCCGCGATACGTATCGGCGAAAAACGCGCCTCGCTATTGATGCCCGCAAAGGTAAGCCCCTGGCGCTGGGATTCAGAGCGTCAAAAAGCGATAAAGTTGTCAATGTCAGGCAGTGCCCGGTGCTGGAACCAGAATTGAATGAACTGCTACCGGTGTTACATGATCTGGTTGAGCAGCTATCCGGGCGCACCGCTATTGGCCATATCAGCCTGCTAAAAGGGCATAATGGAATTGGCGTTACGCTTCGTTGTACCAGGGCTTTATCGGCTGATGATCGGGCCTTGTTGGTGGCATTTGCTGAAGCGCAAACACTCTTGTTGCGCCTGGATTCAGGCGAGCACAGCGAGACGCTGCATGCGCCGGTGGACGAATTGCTGTGTGCGACGGCGCATGATTTATCGCTGGCGGTGACCACCGAAGATTTTATTCAGGTTAACGCAGAGGTAAATCTGGCCATGGTTGAGCAAGCGCTCGACTGGCTGGCGCCAGAGGCGCAGCACAACGTACTCGATTTGTTTAGCGGTTTAGGTAACTTTTCCTTGCCCCTGGCACAACGTTGCGCCAGTGTTACTGCGGTGGAAGGCGTTTCCACAATGGTGCAAAAAGGCGAAAAAATTGCCCGACAACAAGGTATTACTAATATTCAGTGGCGCACTGCCGATTTAAGTAACGAGGCAGAACTTAACGCTCTGGCGCTAAAAAAATACCATAAAGTGTTGCTGGATCCGTCCCGGGAAGGGGCTTTGGAAGCCTGCCAGCAAATTGCCAAAGCCAGAGTTGAGTCAGTCGTGTATGTATCTTGCAATCCGGCAACCTTTAATCGCGATCTGGCCCCGCTACTGCAAGCAGGGTATCGGATTGTGAAACTCGGCATAATGGAAATGTTCCCGTATACCCAGCATATTGAGTCGATGGCGTTACTCGAACGAGTGGCTAAAGGGTAAGAGGTAAATATGGTTTCAACCCGCACAGTACATGAAGAACACCGGCCGCCATTTGAAGAATGGCTGGCCAGTCTTAATCTGTCTGAAAGTACCGCTCAGAAGCTGCGCGATATTTCGCATATGCCGGATAAACTGCTGGTCGGGCAGGAGATGGTGGAGATCCTTCACCAGCTCAATATGGACGATGCAACGCTGCAGGCCGCGCTGGTTTATCCCTATTGTCAGCAGCATGAGTTATCTGATGCCGAGGTGGCGGAGAACTTTGGCGCTGAAATAGAACAGCTGGTAGTGGGGGTTCGTCGGATGGAAGCGATTCGGATGCTGCATAATCGCAAGCAATCCGAAAGTAAGCTCTCTGCACCCGATGAGCAACACATTGACAGTATCCGTCGCATGCTGCTTGCCATGGTGGAAGACGTACGGGCGGTGGTGATCAAAATGGCTGAGCGGATCTGCGCTCTGCAACAGGTCAAAAAAGCCGATGAAGAAACCCGGGTTATGGTTGCCCGGGAGTGTGCCACCATTTACGCACCGCTGGCTAACCGCCTTGGTATTGGTCAGTTAAAATGGGAGCTGGAAGATTTAGCCTTTCGCTATTTGCACCCAACTACTTATAAGCAGATAGCCAAACAGCTGGATGGTAAACGGCGGGAACGCGCGGAATATATCGACAACGTGGTGGGCTCGCTGCAGGATCTCCTCAATAACGAACACATCAAAGCCGAGGTTTACGGGCGGCCAAAACACATCTACAGCATCTGGAAAAAGATGCAGAAAAAGCGCCTGACCTTCGAGCAGCTGTTTGATATCCGGGCGGTGCGGATCATTGCCGAGCGATTGCAGGATTGCTACGCGGCGCTGGGTACCGTGCATGCTCACTTCAAGCATATTCCCAAAGAGTTTGACGACTATATTGCCACGCCTAAACCTAATGGTTATCAGTCGATTCATACGGTAATAGTCGGCCCGCAAGGAAAGCCGGTAGAGATCCAGATCCGTACCCAGAAAATGCATCAGGATGCAGAACTGGGTGTGGCGGCTCACTGGAAATACAAAGAGGGCAGTGCCGGTAAGGTTTCTGGCTACGATGAACGGATTAACTGGTTACGTAAAATTCTGCAATGGCAGGAAGAGGTGGCTGAGTCGGGCGATCTGGTTGAAGAACTACGCAGCCAGGTATTTGACGACCGCGTGTATGTCTTTACGCCGCGCGGCGATGTCATTGATTTACCTCAGGGTTCCACGCCGGTGGATTTTGCCTATTACATTCACAGCAACGTTGGCCATCGCTGTATCGGCGCCAAGATCAACGGCCGTATTGTGCCGTTTACCTATCAGCTGCAAAGCGGCGATCAGGTTGGGATCCTGACCGGCAAAGAGCCCAACCCGTCGCGAGACTGGTTACATCCCGGTTTAGGCTATGTTCATTCATCACGGGCCCGGGCGACGATCCACAGTTTCTTCAAGAAACAGGATAAAGAGAAAAATCAGCAAGCAGGTAAAGAATTGTTGGAGCGCGAACTCCAACGTGCTGGTCTGCCGGTTAAAATGGCGGCCGATGCCTGTGAGCGCTTTAATGTACCAAGTACAGACGAACTGTTTGCCGCCATAGGCGCCGGCGATGTGCGGGTAATGTCTGTGGTAAATCACCTGCAACAATTATCGGCGCCACCGCCAGAAGTTGAAGAACTGAGTCCTAAGGTTAAAACCCGCAAAGCAGCGCGGGGCAAAAATAAACCTGATAGTGTGGTGGTGCAGGGCGTTGGTAACCTGATGAGCCAGCTGGCCAACTGCTGTCAGCCGGTGCCCGGTGACCATATTTTGGGTTATATCACTCAGGGGCGCGGCGTAAGCGTGCACAAAGACAGCTGTGAGCAACTACAAAACCTGCTTAATCAGCATCCGGAACGGCAAATTGAGGTAAGCTGGTCAGAAGATCTGAACGTAGGCTACGAAGCCAATCTGGATATCGAATGTAACGACCGCACCGGTCTGTTACGCGACATCACCACGGTACTGGCCATCGAGGGCGTAGCCCTGCTCGGTGTAAACAGTCTGAGCGATAAAAACAGCCACACGGCACTGATTTCAGTCTCGGTGGAAGTCTCTGATGTGGAAGCCCTGAGCCGCCTGACGAACCGCTTGCGACAACTGAAGGACATCATTGATGTCAGACGAAAGACCAACTGATCCGGAGGCGGCTTTAGCCCGCTTACTTGATATCATGGCGCGCCTGCGCGACCCGCAATCCGGGTGCCCGTGGGATGTGAAACAAACCATGCAGTCGCTTACCCGTTACACCATCGAGGAAGCCTATGAGGCGGTAGATGCCATTGAGCGGGGGGCACCGGATGAGATTAAAGACGAGCTCGGTGATCTGTTGTTTCAAATCGTTTTTTACGCGCAAATTGGCAATGAATCACAGCAATTCGACTTTACTGATATCGCCAATGCGATCAGCGATAAGATGGTGCGCCGCCATCCCCATGTTTTTGGCGAGTCGACCACCGATGAAGCCGGGTTAGCGGAACAATGGGAGGCCATTAAGGCACAGGAGCGTAAACATTCGCCGCAAGCCTTACTGGACAGCGTTCCCACCGGTCTACCGGCGTTAATGTATGCTCAGAAAATTCAAAAGAAATGCGCGCGAGTGGGCTTTGACTGGCCGGACGTAGCCCCGGTGGCAGATAAAGTGCGCGAGGAAGTAGCGGAAATACAGGCGGAGCTGGATGCGCCTAAGCGCGATCAGCAGGCCCTCGAAGCTGAAATTGGTGATGCACTCTTTGCCATAGTTAACCTAGCGCGGCATTGTAAGGTGGATGCCGACGCGGCCCTGCGCAGGGCCAGTAATAAATTCGCCAGACGGTTTGCCGCTGTAGAAGTGCTGGCTAAAGCTGAAAAGGGCGGGCTTGAAGCGCACTCGCTGGATGAACTTGAGCAACTGTGGCAACGGGTAAAGCATAAAGAACTTCGTGCCTGACAGCGCGTTTTTTATTGTTCTTTATTCTTTAAGCCGTGCTTCGAGGTAAGCGCGCATGGGGGCCGGATTTTGGCTCCATAGTGGATTTTTAAACGTCTGAGTGATCCCCGGATTTGCCAATTCGAAGATGGTGCGGGTGTCCTGAGTAGCCAGTTCCATTGCCCGGCGATGATTGTTATGTTTGTTAAAATAAGAGGTGAGCTCGCCGTTATCCAGCATTCTTAGCAGCCCTGTATACAGCCGTTTCACCAGTTCAGGGTGTTTTGGGGATACAAAAAAATACTCGTAGCTGGGGTAACGCAACAGCACGTTATCCTCGAGTTTGACTGACTTATCGGCGTGGCGTTCCATATCGTCGGAAACTTCAATAACATTGCGCGGGAAATAATCGACAAGACCTTTTTCTACGGCAATAAACATATTGGCAAACCACAGGCTCCATGGCAGGCCTTCAACCTTATAACCATTGTGTTTGAATACGGTTAAATCGGGCCAGTCTGCACCCTGTACTCCAAGGTAAGACTGCAGCCTTGACTCAGTGACATCGGCCGGATAGTTGCCTTGTTTAAATTTGTGGATCACCAGCACACGGTAGCCGGCCAGGCCCTGCAGTAATGGAAAACGTACCGTGAGTAACTGTTTTTCGCGCTCCGCTGAGGTAGCGCTCCACATCACTTGCGCTTCGCCGCTCTGGAGTTTCATAATTTGTCTGGCCTGAGGCATGGGCTGGGGGTGGGGCTCTGCCACTGCTGCGCCAAACTCCGGCGTTAATTCCAGTATCCGGCTCAGGATCTGCGCGTGATAATACCCGTATGCTTCATCGGCAAAGGCGCGTGTGAAAATCACTTTTTCTTGAGCGTCGTTAGCAAATCCTGCCGGGCTGAATACCAGAGCTAGCAAAAATAGAAATGAAAAGGGTTTCATAAACAGCAATATATGATTAACTTCGCTATCAAGATTAGTCGACGAATAAAGCTTACGCCAATTTAATTTTTTGCTTTATTAGGGGTATGCTTTTTGTGCAAATGCTGTATAATTCGCGCCCTGCCCAGTTACACCCACCTGTGGGAAGGTGGAAGAATCAATCGACTCGAAGGGGTCAGACAGTTGATTTTAGGTAGGTTTGAAACGTTATTAAGCAAACAATAGCGGGTCATAACCAAAGTAACGACGAATTATTTCGGTGAATTTAAAAAATGAAAACTTTTGTTGCAAAGCCAGAAACGGTAGCCCGTGACTGGTATGTGGTAGACGCCACAGACAAAACTCTGGGTCGCTTGGCTTCTGAAATCGCACTGCGTTTACGTGGTAAGCATAAGCCTGAGTATACTCCTCACGTTGACACTGGTGACTACATCGTAGTTATCAACGCTGAGAAAATTACTGTAACTGGTAACAAAGCGAAGGGCAAAATGTACTACGCTCACACTGGTTATCCTGGTGGTCTTAAAGAGACTAATTTTGAGAAGCTGCTTGCTCACAAGCCAGAAATGGTTCTTGAAAAAGCGGTTAAAGGTATGTTGCCAAAAGGTCCTCTGGGCCGTGCAATGTTCCGTAAGCTTAAAGTTTACGCAGGTGCTGAACACAAGCACACTGCTCAACAGCCTCAAGTATTGGACATTTAAGGAGCTTATCACATGGCAGATACTCAATATTACGGCACTGGCCGTCGCAAAAGTTCTACTGCTCGTGTATTCCTGCGTCCAGGTACAGGAAACATCACAGTAAACTCACGTGCTCTTGACGAGTACTTTGGTCGTGAAACCGAGTGCATGGTTGTTCGTCAGCCACTGGAACTGGTAGAAATGACTGAAAAGTTTGACCTGTACATCACTGTTAAAGGTGGTGGTTCAAACGGTCAGGCTGGTGCAATCCGTCACGGTATCACCCGTGCACTGATGGAATATGATGAAGCACTTCGTCCGGCTCTGCGTAAAGCAGGCTTCGTTACTCGTGACGCTCGTCGCGTTGAACGTAAGAAAGTGGGTCTTCATAAAGCACGTAAGAAACCACAATTCTCAAAACGTTAATACGTTTTTACAGAATGCAAAAACCCGGCTTATGCCGGGTTTTTTTATGGTGCGCCGGGCA
>DDJQ01000096.1 GCA_002339125.1 Alteromonadaceae bacterium UBA2620 | reverse complement strand
GGCGTTAAACGGTGCAGTTCCGGCATACCAATCGCTGCAGGGCCCTGGAAACGAACGACCACAATGCAGTCTTTATCCAGTTCACCAGATTTAAACGCCGCGTCGAGCTGATACTGGTCTTCAAATACCACGGCTGGCGCTTTAAGGGTGCAATGCGGGTTTCGCAGTGCAGAGGTCTTGATCACTGCGCGGCCCAGGTTACCTGACAATACGTTCAGGCCGCCATCTGGCTTGAAGGGCGCCTCAACACTGGCAAATACTTCAGTGTCGTGGGATTTAACCGGGCCATCGCGCCAGGTGACTTCACCGTCTACCAGGGCTGGTTCCTTGGTGTACAGATCCAGTCCGTCACCGACGATGGTTTTCACATCGTTATGGATAAGGCCGGCATCGAGTAACTGTTTGAACAATAGCGCCATGCCGCCAGCTGCCACAAAGTGGTTGATGTCAGCAGAGCCGTTCGGATAAATACGGGTTAACAGCGGTACCGCATTCGAAAGCTCTGAGAAATCATCCCAGGTTACGATAATGCCGGCAGCACGTGCTACGGCAATAAGGTGCATGGTGTGGTTAGTTGAACCACCTGTAGCCAGCAAGGCTACGATACCGTTTACGATAGCTTTTTCGTCAACGATATGGCCGATTGGCGTGTAGTTGTCACCCAGTGCAGTCAGACGTGTAACCTGACGAGACGCCGCTTTGGTTAACGCATCACGTAATTCTGTGCCCGGGTTAACAAAAGACGAACCCGGTAAATGCAGCCCCATCATTTCAACCACTAACTGGTTACTGTTGGCCGTACCGTAGAAAGTACAGGTACCAGCAGAATGGTAAGACTGCGATTCAGCTTCAAGCAGTTCGTCACGACCAACTTTACCTTCGGCAAATGCCTGACGAACTCGCGCTTTTTCTTTATTCGGTAAGCCGCTTGGCATTGGTCCGGCCGGTACAAATACCGTTGGCAGATGGCCAAAGCTCAGCGAGCCCATCAGTAATCCCGGGACAATTTTGTCACAGATACCGAGCATCATGGCACCGTCGAACATGTTATGAGAGAGCGCAACTGCCGCCGATTGGGCGATAACATCACGACTCATCAGGCTCAGTTCCATGCCAGGGTTACCCTGAGTAACACCGTCACACATGGCTGGTACACCACCGGCAAACTGGGCAACGCTGCCCACTTCCCTGACCGCTTCCTTAATAATCTGCGGGTAGGTTTCGTAAGGCTGGTGCGCCGACAACATATCATTGTATGAAGACACAATCGCAATGTTGGCCTTGGTCATACTGCGCAAGTCAGTTTTATCGCTGGTGTTACACGCAGCGAAACCATGTGCCAGGTTACCGCAAGACAACACGCCACGGTGTGGACCTTGTCCACGGGCGCGCTCGATTTTTGCCAGATAAGCCTGACGGCTGGCTTTACTGCGCTCTATTATGCGCTGCGTAACTTCGTTTACCTGTGTATTCATTACTGACTCCTACGGTGCCCATTTCAAGGTCACTTGTGCTGCGTTAATTACAGCAACAATTGGCTTTTCAGTGGCCGTGGCATTGGCAACTGCGTCTTCAAGTACCTGACGTTTCTTATCACCGGTCAGGTGTAGATAAATATTTCGGCTGGCGATAATCGCTGGCAGCGTCAGCGACATACGCTGATGAGGTGCCGTAGTCGGCTGCGTAGCAATACACACCCGGCCGCTGTTCATGGCCAGACCATCTTCGAGTTGTTCACAGCACGGGAACAATGAAGCGGTATGGCCATCCTCGCCCATACCCAGGATCAGCACATCAAATGGCTGCGACATGGCAGCTAAGCGGCTTTCGCACGCTACTGCTGCATCGGTGGCATCGGCCTCCGCCGATTTTATTTCAATAAAACGCGCTTCACTGGCTTTACCAACCAGTAGGTTGTCTTTCACCAGGCGCGTGTTACTGGCATCACTGCTTTCATCTACCCAACGCTCGTCAACCAGTGAAACATCCACACTGGCCCAGTCGATATCGGTTTCGCTTAATGCTTTAAACAGCGGTAGCGGAGTACGACCACCGCTGACCATCAGACTTGCCCGCCCTCGCTGAGCAACGCCTGCGGAAAGCTTTTCAGCAATCTCTGCGGCAAATTCCTCATTCAGCGTTTCAGCACTTTCATATAATGATTGTGTTAATGGCATAATTATTTTTTCTTTGTAATTTTGCTTTCGTACCAGCTGCGGTCTTCGCGCGCCAGTAATCCAATTGAAGCCACCGGGCCCCAGGTACCAGCCTGGTAAGACTCTGGCGGTTCATTACTGGTGCGCCACGCTGCCAGTATTGAATCTACCCAGGTCCACGCTTGTTCGATTTCGTCGCGACGGACAAATAGCGCCTGATTACCGAGCATCACTTCCAGCAACAGCTTTTCGTACGCGTCCGGAATGCGATCGTCAGAAAACTCTTCGGAGAAACTCAGGTTAAGTTTGGATTTTTGCAAATCCATTGACCCTCTGCTGGTTAGCCCCGGCACCTTGTTCATTACGGTGATTTCGACACCTTCGTCAGGTTGCAGGCGAATAACCAGTTTGTTTGGAGGTAATGCGCTGAAGCTCTCCGTAAACAGGTTGTGCGGCTGACGTTTAAAGTAAATTACGACCTCAGACACCTTGGTTGGCAGACGCTTACCGGTTCTCAGGTAAAACGGCACACCGGCCCAGCGCCAGTTGTCGATTTCAGCTTTAATCGCTACGAAAGTCTCGGTTTTACTGACCGTATTGGCATCATCTTCCTCAAGATAACCCGGTACTTCCTTACCTTTAACAAAACCAGCGGTGTACTGACCGCGTACGGTTACGTCATTAACGTTGCTGGCATTGATTGGACGCAGAGCTTTCAGTACTTTTAGCTTTTCGTCACGAATGCTGTCGGCGTTAAGGTTCGCAGGCGGCTCCATGGCAACCAGCGACAAAATTTGCAACAGGTGGTTTTGTACCATGTCACGCATCTGGCCGGCATCGTCGAAGTAACCCCAACGGCCTTCAATGCCCACCGACTCTGCTACTGAAATCTGCACATGGTCGATGCAGTTATGATCCCAGTTGGTAGTGAAGATAGAGTTGGCGAAACGCAGTGCAATCAGGTTAAGTACCGTTTCTTTACCCAGATAATGGTCAATACGGTAAATCTGGCTCTCGTTGAAGTATTCAGCCACCTGTTCATTGATAACTTTCGATGATTTCAAATCGTGACCGATTGGCTTTTCAAGCACCAGGCGCACACTTGAATCAATAATATTACAGCCGTGTAAACCGCGGCAGATGTCACCATAGATAGCTGGCGGTGTCGCCAGATAACAAACCATGGTGCGTTCCGGATTTACATGCGATTCCAGCGCAGCGTAGCTAGCGATATCTTTCATATCGATTTGCGCATACGCCAGTCTTTCTTTAAATTTGCCCCAGGTTTCTTCGCAAACCGTTTCACCGGCAAACTCAGCCAGCGCATTCTTCACTTCTTCAACGTAATCTTCAGAGCTCAGCTCCTGACGAGCAACACCTACAATAGTTGTATCCGGATGCAACAACCCTGCTTTTTCGAGTTGGTATAAAGACGGCAACAGTTTGCGTCGAGAAAGGTCACCTTTGGTACCGAACAACACAAAATCGCAGGCTTCAAAAGAACTATCCATCACCATGAATTTGGCCTTATTTCAATTTATACAGTGGGCTGCTGTGATACAGCATGCCATCGTGGTAATTTGTTGCCATATAGTTAACAACAAATGTAGTAAAATTACAACTTTTGTTTCGCATTTGAATTAACAAAAAACTTTCTTCGCAGATTCACACCTCAACCTATGCATGGCGCTGACTTAATCGTGTAAGTTTAGCCTAAATACAACCAAAGTAGTAATCATTAAAAGGGCCTGAAACCGCCTTTATAACCGGTCGGTTACCTCGCACCAAGACACAATTAATTGTTTGCAGCACTAGTTTGTTTCGCACTATATATAAAGCAATTAAGCCAATTCATTATTCAATTGGTCATACAATATTAATTTTAAAGGCGTTACCAATTACCGCCATTTTTTGAATTTGATCATCCTGAAGTTTAATTTCGAGATGAAATACCGCAAATCATGTTAATAAATTACATTTTTCTTGTACGATCTTTCATATTCAGTAGTATAGCGCTTGGGAGAACACACTTTTCACACTCAGTGTTATTGAAAATAATATGAATATTTTAGAAAAAATCACACAGCACAAATCTGCGTTCAGTAAATCGGAACGTAAGGTGGCAGAAGTGATACTGGCAAATCCTCAATCAGCGATCCATTCCAGTATAGCAACTCTGGCTAAAATGTCAGATGTCAGCGAGCCAACGGTTAACCGTTTTTGTCGTCGTCTGGACACCAAAGGCTTTCCGGATTTTAAACTGCACCTCGCGCAAAGCCTGGCCAACGGCACGCCTTATGTTAACCGGCATGTAGACGAAAACGACGGTCCGGACGAATACACCAATAAGATATTTGAGTCGACCATGGCGTCGCTGGAAGTGGCCCGTCAATCTGTTTGTGTAAACACCGTCAACCGGGTGGTTGACCTGTTAACCCAGGCACAACGTATTTCGTTCTTTGGTCTGGGTGCCTCAGCATCTGTGGCTCATGATGCATTGAACAAGTTTTTCCGTTTTAATGTGCCAGTGGTGTATTTCGAAGATATTCTGATGCAGCGCATGAGCTGTATGAACTGTAACTCAGGCGACGTCGTCATGTTGTTTTCACACACCGGCCGCACCAAAAGCCTGGTAGAAATCGCCCAGATTGCTAAAGCTAACGATGCAACAGTGGTTGGCATTACATCGGCTGACAGCCCGTTGGCTAACGAATGTACCTATGTATTATCGCTGGAAGTCCCGGAAGATACCGACATGTATATGCCCATGGCCTCAAGGATTGCCCAGTTAACCCTGATAGATGTACTTGCCACCGGGTTTACACTGCGTCGTGGCAATAAGTTCCGTGAAAATCTTAAGCGTGTTAAAGATACGCTGCGTGGCTCCCGCTACGAAAAACGCGGCAACGAAGCCTAATCCTCTCCAAGAGGGCGGATTCTTCTGCCCGCTTTTTTACATCGCGTAAAAATTTTTTTTGATATCAGTTACCACCTTCCAATCCCTTCACCCACTCGCTAGCGCAGGGGTTAGCGGTTCATTTGTGTTACTTTTTATTGCCACCGCTGTTCAGACCATCATAAAGAATCTTTAATCAACCATTCACAATTTGGTCAAATTCGTCTACTATTTTGTAATTAAATTACGAAATAGATTTTCAGCTATACTTAATCACTGGTTGTCCCACATAAACTATTAACAAGCGATAACACACATGACTAGAAGAACGAAAATCCTGGCTACTTTAGGGCCTGCTACAGACACGCAAGAAAAAATTGAAGCGATTATTGCCGCCGGAGCAAACGTAGTACGCATGAATTTTTCCCATGGCCAGGCCGAAGATCATATTGAGCGCGCCAAGCGTGTACGCGCAGCTGCTGCCAAGCTGGGCAAATACGTAGCGATTTTAGGCGACCTGCAAGGGCCAAAAATCCGGGTTTCACGCTTTGCCAACGATAAAGTTTTCCTTAACGAAGGCGACCCGTTTGTGCTGGACGCAGAGCTGGACCGCGATGCAGGTAACGAGCAACAGGTTGGTATCGATTATAAGGCGCTGCCTGATGACGTTAGCACCGGCGATATCCTGTTACTCGACGATGGCCGTATTCAATTAGAAGTGACCGGCGTTGATGGCCGTAAAGTACTGACTAAAGTAACCGTAGGCGGCAAACTGTCTAATAATAAAGGCATCAACCGTCTGGGTGGCGGTTTATCTGCTGAAGCGCTGACTGAAAAAGATAAGCGTGACATCCTTACTGCCGCTGAAATTGGTGTTGATTACCTTGCTGTCTCTTTCCCACGCAGCGGTGCAGACCTGAACTATGCCCGCGAACTGGCCGAAGCAGCCGGCTGTAAAGCGAAAATCTGCGCCAAGGTAGAACGCGCTGAAGCCGTTGCTACTGATGAAGCCATTGATGACATTATCAGCGCATCAGACGCAGTAATGGTTGCCCGTGGCGATTTGGGTGTGGAAATTGGTGATGCCGAGCTGGTTGGTGTTCAGAAAAAACTGATCGCCCGCTCTCGCCAGTTAAATAAGGTGGTTATCACGGCAACTCAGATGATGGAGTCGATGATTGAAAGCCCAATGCCTACCCGTGCAGAAGTAATGGACGTGGCTAACGCCGTACTGGACGGTACCGATGCGGTTATGCTGTCAGCAGAAACTGCAGCAGGTAGCTATCCGGTTGAAACGGTAAAAGCCATGGCCCGTGTTTGTGAAGGCGCAGAAACCCACCCAAGTGTAAAAATCTCCAAGCACCGCATGGACGAACTATTTGGTTCAGTGCACGAGACTATCGCTTTATCAGCGGTTTATGCTGCTAACCACTTACCGGGTGTAAAGGCTATTGTAGGCTTAACTGAAAGTGGCAGCACGCCGCGTCTGATGTCGCGTATCACCACTACCCTGCCTATTGTTGCTATGTCACGTCACGAAGAAACGCTTAATCTGATGGCGTTATATCGTGGCGTAAAACCGGTTTTCTTTGACTCTCGCGACAGCGCACCTGGTGAGCTGCGTAAAGATGTTGTAGCTCTGCTGAAAGAGAAAAACCTGGTGGAAGACGGTGATATCGTGATCCTGACCCACGGTGACCGCATGGAAACTATCGGTGCTACTGACGCAATTAAAATTATCGTCGTAGAATAGTACGAGTAATACGCTGAATGCTGATGCCGGAAACGCCAATGGTGTTTCCGGCATCACTGTTTTTAATACGCCATAACCATCTAAGCCTCTGCACCTATAACACTGTTCATCAAGCACCAAAGCTCCCGGCAACTAATTACTCCAAACCGATTAATGCCAATTTTCGATTGAGCAACTTGTTAACGTCTGCCATTTTCAACAAAAGTCACCCGCCACTGACGCTGCCATAGAATATTAGCCCCCTGTAATTTTGCATAACATCCATGCTATCACCGTGAAAATTTGCGACACATTTAGCAAGCGTAACCAGCCTGCGCTTATAAAACCAGGCCGGATATTTTATAAGCTACTGTTTAAATTGACGATTTCCAACCTGGCATAGCACTCGCTTTATAAGTTATGACATTCCCCGTAGTGGGGTCATTCACTAAATTGGAGTGTATATATGACACGACTTGCAAAACTCATTGCCTTAACGCTTTCTCTTACCACCGGCGCAGTTTCTTCGGTTTACGCAGCCCAGAAAGTGCAGGACAACGAAAAAGCAATAAATCAAATTCAGACTTCTGTTGAACAACAACAGTTTGATGATTCAACGTTAGAAAAATTTACTGTGGCGATGTATGCAGTACAAGATGTTGCCAAAGAGTTTGAGGTTAAGCTGCAGCAAGAGCAGTCCACCGAAAAACAGCAACAATTGCAAGCGAGTGCTCGTGAGGCGATGGTTGACGAAATAAAGCAAGCTGGTCTCGAGGTAAAAACCTATACCACAATCGCTCAGCTGGTGCGTCAGGATGAAGCGCTACGCCAGCGTGTGATGAACATTGTTAACGACCAGGATAATAGCTAGACTTTCCTATCCGCAATGCGCCGCCGACTGGCGGCGCTTACTCTCAGAAACTAGCAGGGCCAGAGTGGCCGCTATGCAAATACAGTAAAGTAGTCTCCCGGTTCAAGTTCTGGCTTAGGTCCGGCGTCCTGTGCTGGCGTACCCAGATATAAGAAACCAACAATTTCGTTGTCGGCAGACACACCCAGACCCTCTTTTACAATGTTACAATGAGCATATTCGCCGGTGCGCCACATGCCCTGAAAGCCCTGAGCAACTGCAGCCATCTGCATGGCCATTGCCGCACAGCTGGCCGAGGCGAACTGTTCTACCTGAGGCACTTTTTCGTGTTCCTGATAGGCCGTGGTGATCACTATAATCATGGGCGCACGGGTGGGTAACTGCGGCGCGCGCTGAATTTCACGCTCCGTTTTATCATTATCAATTGCGGACTGCTCAAACAACGCACCGAGCTTATCGAGCCCTTTACCCTCACACACAATAAATCGCCATGGTTTAAGCGCTGCGTGATCCGGCGCCCGTAAAGCCGCACGTTTAATATTATCCAACGCCTCACCTGCCGGTGCCGGCGCGGTAAGTCGGGGCTGTGAGCGACGATTGATAACAAGTTCCAGTGCATCCATGGTGCTCTCCTTCTGGCAAAATTATTTAGTGTACTCGAGCTGATACGGGCTATTTCACAAAAAGACCAGCATACTGACAAGTGGTTTTAGTGTAATCCCCGAAAAAATAATTTATTGGCGATTAAAATGCCGTGCCAGATAATAATCAACACTCACATAACGCCCGCCACCAAAGCAGAACAACACCGTGAGCATTATAAAATAGGTTACTGCAAACTCTATCCCGTTGTTCAGGATCACGAAGTTACCGCTGGACGTCAGCCAGTCTATATAACCATGCTCGTTGAGAATGGCCTTTGCGGCAGACAATTTTTCGGGTGCTGCCATGACAGACTCATTCATTAACAATGTGCCATCGGCCAGCCAGCTACCTGCATCTGCAATGGCTGGCCAGCCGTTTTGCCAGTGTACGGTGATCATGGCCACTACCATGGTTATCATTAACGGGATGGCGGTTAACCGGGTAGCCAGGCCAAGCACTAAAAACACCGCTCCAATAAACTCACTCAATGCAGCCAGGCCGGCCAGTACAAATGGCAGCGGCAAACCCAACCCGTAGTCCTGATTCCCAAACCAGTCTACCGTGCTATCGAAGTTAGCCAGTTTCTGCCAGCCCGCCTGAGCCATAACCGGAGCCAGATATAACCTTGTCAGTAACAAGGGAATACCGCTCAGGGATGCTGCCATCCCATTTAATTTAGTATTTAACTTACGGATAATTGCGCTCACCAGGGTTTACCTCAATAATGCCAACTACGATAAAGACCGCGGGAATACGTTATTTCTTTCAATCGATGAGTCGTTTTTCTGAGTTAATGCAAAAAGGTCAGCGCAAGGTGAATTACAGGCAACGTCAGGGACGCCTGCTGATGACCCTGGCTGATGAACAGCACAAAGCCATTGCCAGGTTGATTCAGCAATGGCTGGATGATAGTGCTGACGAACATGCTGCATCCTCTGCCAATAAAAAGCGTCATAGATAAAGGTAATAACATTTCATTACAAAATTAACTCGCGATAATTTTTTGAATCGATAACATTAGGTTCTTTCGTTAATTAGGTAAGTAGTCAGTATGGCCGAAAAAAGTAAAAACTGGACCAAAGCTCTGTTTGTGGGGTTATGGACCGCCCTGAATTTTTGTCGAAAATTGTTTTTCAACGTTGTGTTTCTGGTCATTATTATCGGCATTATCGCCGTGGCCAGCCGTGAAGAGAGCGTCCCTCAGGTAACCCCTGGCAGCGCCCTGATGCTTACCCTTAATGGCGCACTGGTCATTCAGAAAACCGCGGTAGACCCGGTTTCTGAGTTTCTTCAGGAAGCGTTTGACGAAGAGCCGGATAACCCCGAAGTACTGGTTCGCGATGTGGTTAAAGTGCTCGAAAACGCCAAGGCTGATAAGCGTATTAAAGCGGTAGTACTTAACCTGCAGGGCTTACGAGGTGGCGGCCTGGATAAGCTACGTACCATTGCAGAAGCCATCGACGATTTTAAAACCTCAGGTAAGCCGGTACTGGCCGTTGGCGATTACTACACCCAGGCACAGTATTATCTGGCAGCTCATGCCGACAAAGTGTATCTCAACCCCATTGGCGGTGTTTCAATCGACGGGTATGCCAATTACGGTATGTACGTTAAGCGCGCGCTGGAAAAGCTTAAAGTGAATATGCACATTTTCCGTGTAGGTACGTTTAAGTCGGCGGTTGAACCCTATATCCGCGAAGATATGTCTGACGCAGCCAAAGAAATGAATGAGCGCTGGCTTAACCAGTACTGGGCGCAATATAAAACCGATGTTGCCGCAGCCCGCGGTGTGGACATCAATAACTTTGACGAAAGTCTTGAGGTGATGCTGGAGAACTTCGAGCAGGCCGGTGGCAACTCTGCCCAGTACGCCATTCAGAAAGGCTGGGTAGACGAAGTTAAAACCCGCGAGGAAGTGCGTCAGGAAATTATTGCCCTGGTTGGCAAAGACGAAAATAACCGTGCCGGTTTTAAACTCACCACCTACCGCAACTACAACCGGGTGATTAATCCGCCTATGCCCATGGTTGCCCGTCAGGGCGATAAAGTGGCCGTAGTAGTGGCTAAAGGCACTATTATGGACGGTGAACAGCGCGCCGGTAACATTGGTGGCAACAGCACCGCACAGTTACTGCGTCAGGCCCGACTTAATGAAGAGGTTAAAGCGGTCGTGCTGCAGGTAGACTCGCCAGGAGGCAGTGCATCTGCGTCTGAGATTATTCGTCAGGAAGTGCTTAATTTACGTAGCGCTGGCAAACCAGTGGTTGTTTCAATGAACACTTACGCCGCTTCCGGTGGTTACTGGATTTCGGCTTCGGCAGATAAGATTTTTGCCAGCCCAAGCACTATTACTGGTTCCATTGGTGTGTTTGCTGCACTGGCCACCTTTGAGGATGCCGCCGATTACCTGGGTGTTGATACCGATGGTGTCGCCACTACCGAAATGGCCGGATTTTCCACTTTGCGCGGTATTGACCCCATGTATAAGCAACTTATTCAGCGCAGTATCGAAAGCAAATACAGTGAATTTTTAAGCCTGGTTGCCAGTGAACGCGGTATGGATGTCAGTGCCGTTGATGATATTGCCCAGGGCCGTGTATGGATTGGTACCGACGCGCTGCAGATTGGCTTAGTGGATGAGCTGGGTACGCTGGATGATGCTGTAACGGCGGCTGCCGACCTGGCCGGTGTAGAAGATTACGATACCGTTTATGTTACCCGTAAGCTGTCTGAGAAAGAGTTGTTCTGGAAAGAGTTTTTCGGTCAGGCGGTTATCTACGCCCTGAAGCTCAATCTGATTGATAACAACAATATTCTGACAGGTCTGGTGCGTGAAACCATGGCGCAGGTTGATCTGATTTCATCGCTCAACGATCCACAGAACATTTACACCCTGTGCGTACGCTGCCGGGTGATGGATAACCATTGATATCCGCCAGCGATAAGCAGTTACTCAATGACCGTCTCGAGGAATTATACCTCGGGGCGGATAGCTATTTCAGGCGAACGTTTGTTCGCCCTACCCTTACCTTCAGACGCAGTGGCCGCCATGCAGGCACAGCGTTTTTACAGCAGAACAGGATAAACCTACACCCGGTATTATTTGTTCACAATCAGCAAGCTTACTTTTCCGACGTGTTGCCTCACGAAGTCAGCCACTTGTTGGTTTATCAGTTGTACGGGCGGGTGAAGCCCCACGGTAAGGAATGGCAGGCCATGATGCAGGAGGTGTTTAACTGCGCCCCCGAAACCCGCCATGAATTTGATTTATCGCCGCTGAATATTCCCAGTGTACGCTATCGTTGTGGCTGTGGAGACGTTGAGTTGAGTATCCGCCGGCATAACGCAGTTGTGCGTGGCCAGCGGCAGTATCAGTGCCGCAAGTGCAGGCAGGTGCTATACCAATCTGCTTAGAAGCTTACCCCCTCAGAGTGATCCCTGAGGGCTAGTCGTTTTGGGCAATCCCCTGAGGGTGAGCTGTTAGGCTTCCTGGCGTTGTTACGCTTGCTTGATTTGGAACCACCAAACCTGTGCAACCAAGCCTAGCCAGAAAGCCTAACAGAATTGCTGAGAGAGTAAACTTCTATGCAGATTGGTATTAAACCCGCAGCTTAAAACCACTGGCGGGTAAACGCTTTATCCAAATCTTCGAAAGCCGTTTTCAGCAAGCGGGCTAATTCGCGATAACGGGGCTTATGCTGCGGGTTTTGCACCGCACACCCCTGGGCTCGCATTTTGGTGAGGACTTCCTGATACCAGTGACGTAACTGTGGCGGCAGCGTCTGATTAGAGCGCTTGCCCAGCCACAATAATCCCTGCATTGGCATACTCAGAAAAAAAGCGCCTACGGCAAGGGCCTGAGGCAGGTAATCTGTACCAAAGGTATTAAGCATGGTAGCGCAGGCTAGTACAGCCACAGGAGGCATAAAGCGCACCGCAAACCGGGTGGCTGCCACTACACGGCAATCCGGGAACAAGGTGTAAAGCTCGCGCTTTAACGGCCAGGTTTTCATGTATTCCTGTCCGTCTTTAAGCATAGTGGTAACTGACTGGGCCATAGTGAACCTCGTAAGTGATAACCGCAACCTTGGGTGGCTATACCGTAGCAAGAGTAGATGCCTGTTTACTAATAATAGTCCGGAATGTCGAAAATGGTTTATTTAACGATGAATTTCCGGACCGCTTTTAAGATAATATCACAGCCGGGTATTGAAAGTATTCGATTCGACCGCACAATGTCTCATAATAACTTATGATTGCAGGGTGACAGGTAATCTGTAGCATACGCAACTGCGTATAACTGAGCTTATTTCGGTGCAGTGTTATTGCAAATAACCTTTCACCTACCGCATTAACCAATACGATGTGCTTGTCGCGTACTGCTGCGTCAGGCGTTAACTGGAGAAAAACATGGCAGAAAGCAGACACGTTCGTCTACTCATTCTTGGTTCAGGCCCGGCTGGTTACACCGCCGCTGTTTATGCAGCCCGTGCAAACCTGTCCCCTACTCTGATCACCGGTATGCAACAGGGTGGCCAGTTAACCACTACCACCGAAGTAGAGAACTGGCCTGGCGATCCGGAAGGTCTTACCGGACCTGACTTAATGGTTCGTATGCAACAACATGCCGAGAAATTTAATACCGATATCATCTTCGACCACATTAATAAAACGGACTTAAGCAAGCGTCCGTTCACCCTCTACGGTGATAGCGGTACTTATACCTGTGATGCCTTGATCATCGCTACCGGCGCGTCAGCAAAATATCTGGGTATGCCTTCAGAACAGGCGTTTATGGGTAAAGGTGTTTCTGCTTGTGCAACTTGTGACGGCTTTTTCTACCGTAACCAGAAAGTGGCTGTAATTGGTGGCGGTAACACCGCTGTTGAAGAGGCGCTCTATTTATCTAACATTGCTTCTGAAGTACATGTTATTCACCGTCGTGACAGCTTCCGCAGTGAAAAAATCCTGGCCGACCGTCTGCTTGATAAAGCAGAAAACGGTAATGTGGTGCTGCACCTTAACCGCACCCTGGACGAAGTACTTGGCGACGAGATGGGCGTAACCGGCGTACGGATCAAAGCTACCGACTCTGATGCCACCGAAGAACTGGATGTAATGGGTCTGTTTGTTGCCATTGGCCACAAGCCTAACACCGACATCTTCGACGGTGAGCTGGATATGAAAGACGGCTACATCACAGTAAACAGTGGTACTAACGGTATGGCTACACAAACCAGCGTACCAGGCGTATTTGCTGCCGGTGATGTATCTGATCATATTTATCGTCAGGCGATTACCTCAGCCGGTACAGGCTGTATGGCGGCGCTTGATGCGGAGCGTTTCCTGGACGCACAGGAATAATCCTGACTGGCGGTGGCTGCAACGCCGCCGTCAGCCATGCTTTTAGCATGATTAGCCTGCCCTATTTAGAACCTGATACCCCCTTTCCTACGGTCGAACATGCACTGGATGATCCCAATGGATTACTCGCCTACGGTGCCGACCTTTCGCCCGGCAGATTGCTGACGGCTTATAGTCAGGGGATCTTTCCCTGGTTTAGCGAAGGTGAACCCATTTTATGGTGGAGCCCGTCTCCTCGGGCCATTATTCCACTCGAAGGTTTTCGTGCCAGTACCAGCCTACGCAAACTCATGCGTAAGCAACTTTACCAGGTCACGCTCAACCGGGATTTTGCCGCCGTAATCCACCAATGCGCGAATATCCCGCGTATTCAGTACGGCCAGACATCTACCTGGATAACCGAAAATATGATTGCCGCTTACCAGGCGCTGCATGAATTAGGCCTGGCTCATTCGGTTGAAGTCTGGAAAGATGATAAGCTCGTGGGTGGTCTGTATGGCGTAGCAGTGGGTAAAGTGTTTTGCGGCGAGTCGATGTTTCACTGCTTGCCGAATACCTCCAAACTTGCCCTGGCCTACCTGGTGGATCATATGCAGCAACACGGCGGTGATTTTATCGATTGTCAGATGCCCACAGAACATCTTATGAGTCTGGGTGCAGTGAGTATTGAGCGTGATGCGTTTATTTCCCGCCTGAACGGTAGCAATCAAACCCTTGATCAGGACGGCTATATTTGTTCAGATTATCAGCAAACCTGGTGCGCTCAGGCGTTAAGTGAATAACCTGTATGAAATTTGGCATTACCCAGACATTCGACTGTAGCTATCTGCCTGGTAAAGAAGAGCAGTTGCTGGTGTATGTGGGAAGCCATACAGACTCCGCTACGCATTATCCGCAGCTGATTCAGGCCGGATTTCGCCGCAGTGGCGAACAGGTATACCGCCCCTATTGCCAGCAGTGTACGGCTTGTCATTCTATCCGCCTGCCAGTGGACGACTTTGCGCTATCACGGAGCCAGCGTCGGTTGCTAAATAAAAATAAGGCATTCACCACTCGCACTACTACCCAAACCAGCGAAGCTTACTACCCTTTATACGAGCATTATATCACCGAACGCCACGCAGACGGCAGCATGTACCCGCCGGACCCGGTGCAGTTTGAAAGCTTTCTGGCCTGTGAATGGAATTCGCCCTTGTTTGTTGAGGCCTATGATGGCGACAAGCTTATTGCAGTGGCCGTAACAGATATTATTGATACCCATGATCATCGCGATGGTTTTTCTGCGATGTATACCTTTTACGACCCGGATTATCACCACCGTTCGCTGGGTACCTGGATGATCCTGCAACAGATCCATCACACCCGGGCACAAAACAGGCATTACCTGTATTTGGGCTACCAGATAGATGACTGCAATAAAATGAACTACAAAAGCCGTTTTTTACCCCATGAGCGCTATTATAATCATCAGTGGCATCGCTTTGAAAATGCGCAACAGGTAAGTGAAATGGCCAGCCGCCGCAACGATTTGGTGATTGATTTACTCCGCTAGCTCAGCAATTCGCCAATTAGCTTATTTAATTCTTTACTTATATCTATGAATTGGTTAATGTCTGCGCGGCGAAAAATTTGTGATTAATTGAGGTTATTGCTTTAGATGGCGAAAGAAGATTGTATTGAAATGGAAGGTACGGTACTGGATACCCTGCCAAATACCATGTTCCGTGTTGAATTAGAAAACGGTCACGTAGTGACTGCGCATATCTCTGGAAAAATGCGTAAAAACTATATCCGCATTCTGACCGGTGACAAAGTGACAGTGGAAATGACACCCTATGACCTGACTAAAGGTCGTATTGTCTATCGCGCGCGTTAATTCATACCGGCCTACGCCAGCTTACGCGATAATGTGATAAGCATAAAAAACCCGAACCAAGTGTTCGGGTTTTTTTGTTAGTTGTGTACGGCGTCCGGATTAATCACTGGACTCAGCGGCCGACTCAGTCTGATCTTCAGAGTTGTAAACAAATACCAGTTTGTCGTCTTCTAAGTCGACTCTTACATCACCACCATTGCTCAATTTACCGAACAACAGCTCGTTCGCCAGCTCTTTCTTCAGCGACTCCTGAATCAGGCGTGACATCGGGCGTGCGCCCATAGACTTGTCGTAGCCTTTTTCGGCCAGGTGCGCTCTTGCTGCCGGTGACACTTCCAGCGAGACACCTTTGGTATCCAGCTGAGCCTGCAGTTCGATAATAAACTTATCCACCACCTGCAGGATGACATCAGTATCCAGGTGATTAAACCAGATAATCGAATCCAGACGGTTTCTGAACTCTGGTGAAAACACCTTGTTGATTTCACTCATGGCATCGTGACTGTGATCCTGCTGTTTGAAACCAATAGAAGTACGGATAGTTTCCTGTACGCCTGCATTGGTTGTCATTACCAGAACCACGTTTCTGAAGTCCACTTTACGGCCGTTATTATCGGTTAGCGTACCGTGGTCCATCACCTGCAAAAGAATGTTGTAAATATCGCTGTGGGCTTTTTCAATCTCATCAAGCAGGACTACCGAATACGGGTGTTTGATAACCGCGTCGGTGAGCAGACCGCCCTGATCGAAGCCTACGTAGCCAGGAGGTGCACCAATCAGGCGACTCACGGCATGACGCTCCATGTACTCAGACATATCGAAACGTACCAGCTCAACGCCCATAATTTTGGCCAGTTGTTGAGTTACCTCGGTTTTCCCTACGCCGGTAGGACCAGCAAACAAGAACGACCCGATAGGCTTCTCTTCTGTACCAAGACCCGCGCGGGACAGGTGGATGGCATCAGACAGCGACTCAATCGCTTTATCCTGACCGAATACCACCATTTTCAGGTTACGGCCCAGATTTTTAAGCACTTCTTTATCTGACGCAGAGACCGATTTTTCCGGAATACGCGCCATCTTGGCAATAATTTGCTCAATCTCGCCTACGTTAATGACCTTCTTACGCTTCGACTGAGGTAACAGGCGCTGACTGGCGCCAGCCTCATCCATTACATCGATAGCTTTATCCGGTAAGTGACGCTCATTAATGTACTTGGCCGACAGTTCTGCTGCCGCCTGCAGTGCTTTTTGCGTAAAGCGCACACTGTGGTGCTCTTCGTAGCGTGACTTAAGGCCCTGCAGAATTTTGGTCGTGTCGGTAACACTTGGTTCCGTCACGTCCACTTTCTGGAAACGACGTGCCAAAGCACGGTCTTTTTCGAATATACCCTGATATTCCTGGTAGGTAGTTGAACCAATACAACGCAGTTCACCCGAGCTCAATTTTGGTTTGAGCAGGTTAGACGCATCCATTACACCGCCAGATGCCGCACCGGCCCCAATAATAGTGTGGATTTCATCGATGAACAGGATAGCGTTCTTATCACGGGATAACTCTTTCAGAATGCCTTTTAAGCGTTTCTCAAAGTCGCCGCGATACTTGGTACCAGCCAGCAAGCCCCCCAGATCTAACGAGTACACTGTGCACTCTTCAATTACTTCAGGCACCTGCTTTTCTACGATGCGGTAAGCAAGCCCTTCGGCAATTGCGGTTTTACCTACGCCAGCCTCACCCACTAACAGCGGGTTATTTTTACGACGGCGACATAAAATCTGAATAGTCCGCTCCAGTTCGGTGTCGCGGCCAATAAGCGGGTCGATTTTCCCTTCCTGCGCCTGACGGTTCAGGTTGGTGGCATATTTTGCCAGTGCTGAGCCCGATTCCTCGCCTTCAGCGGTTTCCTCACTGGCTTCATTGGATTCTGGCGCTTCGTCTTCGGCTTTGCTCACGCCGTGACTGATAAAGTTCACTACATCCAGGCGGGTTACGTCAGACTTTTTGAGAATATAAACAGCCTGGCTTTCCTGCTCGCTAAAAATGGCAACCAACACGTTAGCGCCGGTCACTTCTTCTTTACCCGATGACTGGACGTGAAAAACGGCACGCTGTAACACACGCTGAAAACCCAGTGTTGGCTGAGTTTCGCGATCGCTTTCCTGATCATCGAGGATTAACGGTGTGGTATCCTTAACAAACTCTACCAATTCGCCACGGATATTATCGATATCCGCACCGCAGGCTTTGAGGGCTTCCTGAGCAGCCGAGTTATCTAACAAGGCCAACAGCAAGTGCTCAACCGTCATAAATTCATGACGATGCTCTCTTGCGAATACAAAAGCCTCGTTTAACGTCTGCTCTAATTCTTTATTCAGCATATACATTGCCCCTGTTAGGTTTTATAACTCACGCCTGTTCCATCGTACACATCAACGGGTGTTGATGTTTACGGGCATATTGATTGACCTGCATGACTTTTGTTTCTGCTATCTCAGCAGTATAAATGCCACATACAGCCTTGCCCCGGTAATGAACAGTCAGCATCAGTTGGTTTGCTTTTTCAGCATCCATCCGGAAAAAACGCATCAAAATTTCTACCACGAAATCCATTGGCGTGTAGTCATCGTTATTCAATAGGACCTTATACATCGGAGGCGGTTCAGTCTTCTTCCTCTCCTGCTCGAGTAAGCGTTCCTTATCGATACTAATGGCGTTACCTTTACTCATAATTTAATCATAGTGCGTCTGCAAGCAATTTATTATCTTTTTACCATTAATTTGTTCGGAAAAAAATAAAATGCACTTGCATAATGCGGTCAAAATATCTACAGTTTTAGTATGTTTTGTGAGTGACGCACAAGACTAGCTGTCCCATGCCTTAATTGTATTGTGGGGGCAGTTTCCCGTGAGTTCAAGGATTAAGAGGAAGTCGAAGTATGGCGGTTGGCAAAGTTAAATGGTTTAACAACGCGAAAGGGTTCGGTTTTATTGTGCCCGAGGAAGGTGGCGAAGACATATTTGCTCACTATTCAACAATACTAATGGAAGGTTATCGATCATTAAAAGCAGGTCAGGAAGTCACCTTTGAAGTACAGCAGGGACCTAAAGGGCTGCATGCTGAAAACATTGGTATTGTCGAGGACGAAGAGCGGTAGCGCACCTCACCAAGAAATAGATTAAGTAACAAGCCTTACCCGGTAATCGAGTAAGGCTTGTTTATGCGACCACCAAAAGGCTGTTTTTTATATCTGCCTTATATCTTTTTCGTCTTATTAGTTTTTACTAGGGGCTGTTGATCTTTCGTGA
>DDJQ01000032.1 GCA_002339125.1 Alteromonadaceae bacterium UBA2620 | reverse complement strand
GGGGATACCTCAGACTCTGACCCCTTTATTACCCCTTTAATTTTTAGATAGCCATGGCTACTTTGGTGCCCTGCTCAATAGCCCGTTTAGCATCCAGTTCGAGTGCTTCATCGGCACCACCAATAAGGTGATAAGGCAAGGTAAGCCCCTCTACAAGTGCCCGCTGAGGCTCCTGACCGGCACAAATAATCACATTATCCACGTCGAGCACCTGCTGTTCTTCGCCAACCGTGATATGCAAACCGTTATCATCGATTTTGTGGTACTGCACACCCGGGATCATTTTCACCCCTTTCATTTGCAAACCTAAGCGGTGCGCCCAGCCGGTGGTTTTACCCAGACCCGCGCCCACTTTGCTGGATTTACGTTGCAGCAGAACAATCTGTCGTGGTGACGGCTCAGGCTGTGGTTGCATGCCCTCCACCCCACCTCGGGCAGAGAACGTCATATCAATTCCCCACTCGCGCATGAAGGCAGCGATGTCCTGACTCGGTACAGATTTACCGTGGCTTAAATATTCAGCGGTATCAAAGCCAATGCCACCGGCGCCAATAATCGCTACTTTAGCGCCTACCGGTTTTTTATCCCGTAGTACGTCCAGGTAGGTCATCACTTTACTGTGGTCGATACCTTCGATAGCAGGCGTGCGCGGCACAATTCCGGTAGCCAGTAACACTTCGTCAAAGCCTTGTTCGTTTAACGTTTGTGCGGTGACCGGCGTATTTAGCTTCACCTCGACGTTAAGCAGCTCCAACTGGCGCTTAAAATACCGCAGGGTTTCGTAAAACTCCTCTTTGCCGGGAATTTGCTTGGCAATATTAAACTGCCCGCCTATTTCTGCCGCTGCATCAAACAGTACTACGCTGTGGCCGCGTTTGGCTGCTGTGGTAGCCGCAGCCAAACCGGCCGGGCCAGCTCCTACAACTGCCACTTTTTTCGGCGATTCGGCCAGGGTCATTTTGTACATCAGCTCATGACAGGCAAAAGGATTAACCAGGCAACTGGTAAGTTTGCCGGCAAAAATATGATCAAGGCAGGCCTGATTACAGCCAATACAGGTGTTAATTTCATCGCTGCGCTGAGTTTGCGCTTTATTAACAAATTCAGGATCGGCCAGGAATGGCCGGGCCATAGAGACCATGTCAGCATCGCCCCTGGCCAGTACGGATTCGGCCACTTCCGGCGTATTGATCCGATTAGAGGTGATCACCGGAACACTCAGTGCCTTGCGAAATTTAGCGGTGACCCAGGTAAAGGCCGCCCGTGGCACCTTAGTGGCAATAGTAGGAATACGCGCCTCGTGCCAGCCGATACCAGTATTAATGATGCTGGCACCCGCTTTTTCAATGGCCTGACCAAGTGTGACTATTTCATCGTAACTGGAGCCGCCCTCGACTAAATCGAGCATCGATAAGCGGTAAATAATGATGAACTCTTCACCCACTGCCTCACGAACACGACGTACTACTTCTACCGGCAATTTGATACGATTTTGGTAGTCACCGCCCCATTCGTCGCTACGATGATTGGTTCGGGCAGCAATAAACTGATTGAGGAAGTAACCCTCAGACCCCATGATTTCAACGCCATCATAGCCTGCCGCATGAGCCCGTTTGGCCGTTTCGACAAAATCGTTAATCTGCCCTTCGATTTCTTCGCTGGTTAGCTCACGAGGTTTAAACTGATTAATAGGTGCCTGTAACGCAGAAGGCGCCACCAGATTAGGATTATAAGCGTAACGACCGGTATGCAGAATTTGCATACAAATCTTGCCGCCATGGGCATGCACGGCATCAGTAACCATTTTGTGATGCGCTACCGCTTCGTCGCTGTCGAGCATCTTAGTTTTAATGTGCACGCCGCCTTCCTGGTTTGGCCCGATACCACCGGTAACCATCAACGCCACACCGCCTCTAGCACGGGTCGCATAGAACTCAGCCATGTGAACGTGTCCATTAGGCATCTCTTCCAAACCGGTATGCATGGAGCCCATAACAATGCGGTTTTTTAGTTGAGTGAAACCTAAATCCAGTGGTTCGAATAAATGTGGATACAACTGGTGTTGATTAGCAGCGGTTGCCTGCGACATGAGTGCCCCTTTTATTAACCTTTCATTAAACTGAACAGTGTCAAGATAGGATCATAATTTGACACTGTCAAGATAAAGATTATGCTAGTCAGCAATTGTGACATTTTTAGGAAGTAACATGCCGTCATCCGGCACACAAAACTACCACCATGGCGACTTGCGCTCAGCGTTACTGGATGCGGCAGCCACCCGCATTGAAAATCAAGGTATTGAGGGGCTTTCGTTACGCAAGCTGGCCGATGATGTAGGCGTATCGCGCTCAGCGCTGTACCACCATTTTCGTGATAAAAACGCCCTTCTCAACGCGGTAGCTGCCAACGGTTTTGCCAATTGGATTGCTATGACCTCTGAATCCGGCGGCGATGAATCCGTCCCTGCGCCGGTGAGAATGAAGCAGTTTGTGTATGGATATGTGCACTGGGCTGTGGAACATCCGCAGCTGTACGATCTTATGTTTGGCCGGCCTATCTGGAAAAACGATCTGGCCGACGATGAACTGAAAGACGTGGCCTACCCGGCGTTTCAATATATGCTGAGCCTGATTACCCACTGGCAGCAACAGGGCTTGCTGATGGCAGATAAGCCGGCACTCCGCCAGACGCAGGTCATCTGGGCGACTCTGCACGGCCTGGCAAAACTGGTTACCGACGGCGTGTACGCCGACTCCAGCCATATTGATGAAATGTGTGACTGCGCGGTAAACATGCTACTGCCGAAGCAATAATCGGAAATAAATCATGGGGTCAGAGTCTGAGGTATCCCC
>DDJQ01000048.1:506-7643 GCA_002339125.1 Alteromonadaceae bacterium UBA2620 | reverse complement strand
AAATTTAACGATATCTGGGTAGAGGCAACGGGTAACCAGACCAAATCGAATTCAACGCCTTTGGTGCCGATACTGCCAGCATTTTGCAGATTAAAGCCAGTCCCGGTAAAAGTGGATGCCTGGAAGTCGTCGATATCCGTTTTATGCAGGGCAAGATTAAAGCGTAAATCGTAGTCAGGGAATTCCTGCTTCACACCTAACTCCCAGGCCCGGGACGTTTCGGCTTTGAATACCGGATCGAATCCGGGCGCTATGCGGTCGGTATTAATGCCACCAGACTTAAATCCATTCGCCCAGGACAGGTAAATCAGGCGTTCATCATTGGGCTGATAACTAATTTTAACCGTGCCGGAAACATTGTCGTCGGATAAGGATTCCTGCATGGACGGCCGTGGCAGGATTGAAGCCGTATTAAGAAAATAAAAGCCCCAACCCGGATTCTGAAACGGTGCGATGGCTGCCAGTGAATCCGCATCAGGCATCTGCATGGTGGCAAGCGCTGTGGCGATATCCGTTAAAGCCGGTACAGCGGCAATGGGGTTAGGAATATCTTGCGGTTGAGTAGGTAAACCATTTATACCCGGCCCAACTTCGCTGAATTTGCCGTTTAGTGTTTTATCTTCGGTGGTCCAGCGGATCCCGGTAGTCAGCGTCCACTGTGGCAGAAACGTCCAGTCTGTCTGGGCAAACACTGCATAACTGTCCTGGGTCTGATCGGCACTGTGCGGGAAGTCGGTGCCGCCTGGCGTGGCCGGCGCAACCGGTGCTATCAGGCCACCGCTTAATGTACTTAGCGTGTTAATCCCTTCAATAAGAGGCTGGAGTTCGGCTGCACTGGTGGCAAAAAAGGCCGGAAAATCACTGCCAATCATGTTATTGAAATCGAGGTCAAGGCGCTGATGAAAGTAAAAGACACCGGCAATGGCAGATAACGAGGGCGAGGCATAGTGAACCCTGAGTTCCTGAGTCACCGCGCGCTGTGCTGAGTCATTGGTGGTGGATAATAGCTCGCCATCGGAGAAATCAGAGTCGATAAAGTCAAAGCTGTCAAACTTTCTCAGTGAACTGACCGACACCAGCGTTAAGGTGTCGCTGATTTGCCAGTCGATCTCTGCTGACAGCCCCCGGTCTTGCATGGCTGAGCGCGGCGAGGTGCTAAGCGCCGTGGTAAAATCAAAATACTCCGCCTGGGTAAATACGCGGCCGCCTATTAATGGCGACGCGATAAGGCTATCGGTACCATACTTTCCTGCAATCTCGTTTGCCTGGGCGTTACCCTGCCAGGTGAGCGCCGCACAACAGCGCTCATCGAGCTCGGCATAGTCGGCGATAACTCTAACCGATAGTGCATCTGTGGGGGTATACAAGGCTTGCAGACGAAAACCTGAGCGGTCACGGTTGTTAAGGTCTTTGCCGGGGTGGGTCTGATCGGTTACCCAGCCATCACGGCGTGCGGTAAAGCCGCTTGCGCGCATAGCCAGTACGTCGTCAATCAGGGTGACCGATTTAGCGCCGCTTATATTAAGCGTATTGTAATTGCCGGCAGTGACCTGAAAAAAGCCCCGGCCATCAAAATCGGCATTAACGGTATTAACAACCACTGCACCGGAAGGCGTATTCTTACCAAACAAGCTGCCCTGTGGTCCTCGCAGCACTTCTACTGACTGAATATCCACCAAATCGTTAATCACGGAGTTCTGACGGGCACGATAAACACCATCAACATACAGTCCCACCGAGGACTCAAAACCAAAGTTTTGCGACGAGGTACCAACCCCGCGAATGGCGAAGGCACTGTTGGTTGCACTCTGGCTTTGAAAAGCCGACAGAGTTGGCACACTGCGTTCAATATCAAAAATATCAAAACTGGCTTTCTCCGCTAACAGCTCACCACTTAGCGCGGTAACGGCTACCGGCACTTCCTGTAAGTTCTGTGATCGCTTTTGCGCGGTAACTTCAATGGTTTCCAGCCCGGATTCTGCGGCCTCAGGAGGAGATTGTGCAAATACTGAAGCAGAGAGTATCGCTGTGGTCAGCAACGACGCTGTCGGCACTAATGTTCGTAAATAGCCCGAATATTGAGAAGACTGAGGTTGTTGCATGGGGTGCATAAATAGCCCTGACTTTTTATCAGCATTAATTGGCGCATAGTGTAGTGTCAATTAATGCTGAGGGGTAGTCAAAGCATGCAACAAATTGTGAGAACTAATAATTGGTACAGGGTTGGCCGGGGAGTAGTTTACCGACCGGCTTGTTGTCCCGGCTGCTGATTAGCACCGTTCAAAGATAACGCTGGCGCTGTTGTGAAAGTATTTTCTGACCGGTTATTTTTTTTGATGTACTTATTGAGTAACTGGTCAACCGGCAAACGTGAAGAGTCGGCACGTAGCTTTTTAACCAGTTGTGGAGCACTGTCAACAGAAGCAGGTTGGATATTATGCTCGTTGGCCATGGTTGTGCATGTAAATAAACAGCAGGTCACCAGGCTAAGGGTAACGATTTTGATTTTCATAATATGCTCGCTTTTATTGATCTCGGTCAGCAACAATGTCATTACACCTTAGTTGTAGATGTGATGACACACTGAGAATCATACATTGGTATTTCAGTTTATACGTTATATCCGCAAGTGTATGTTTTATTGTGAGTTATCAAAAAAGGAAAGGCGCCCTAAGGCGCCCCACCGCAGAGCCCGGAGCTCTGCTACCATGTTGAAATGTTTACATGGCTATCATGAATTCGTTATCAGTCTTAAAGACGGGCGAGTACTTCTTTAGCAATGGCGTTGTCTTGCATGCCATTGTCATTAATCCAGGCTTGCAGTGTTTTACCGTCTTGCTCTGGTTCGCTTAAATCACGGCTTGGCATTTTTTTCACCAGCAGGGTACCCACTTCTGTCGCATTATTTTGTAATGCCGTGCGGATAAGGCTCTGGCCGTTACAGGTGATACCTGCATAATAATCCCGAAGTTTTAAACGGTAGTCAGACTGAACGTCACGCATTTTTTTACGCAGTTCGCCTTTATCATCAGCACTTACAATAGTGCAGATGTTAGCTAAAGCTTCTTCCACGTTAGCATGAGCAGTGGCGTTAATACCAAAAGAAGCAGTTAATACAAGAGCAGCGGTTTTAGCAAATTTCAACATGGTGGTAATCCTCGTTAGTTTTAGCAGCCTTTAAGGGAAATAATTTTGTTTGCTTTGTTTTGTTGAGTCTATTAAACCTAAAGTATAAGACTGATAAAACAGCTTAGGTGATACATTGGTATTGTACTCAATACCTTTTTTCGCTGGCGCAAAGGCAAGCAAAATCAATATGTTGTGGTTTGCATTGAGAACAGCTTTGGAACAAAAAGAAAAAAGGCGCCTCTCGGCGCCTTCTAAATGCAGGGGACTGCTAAATTCCCTGCAACCATGTTGAACTGTTTACATGGCTATCATGAAATGGGTACGGTGGCCGCCTTACAGACGGTCCATTAACTCCTTGGCAATGGCATGGTCCTGCAGACCATTTTCATTGATCCACGCTTGCAGCGTTTTTCCGTCTTGCTCTGGTTCGCCGAGTTCACGGCTAGGCATTTTCTTCACCAGTAGTGTGCCAACCTCCACTGCATTATTTTGCAGGGCAGTGCGGATTAAGCTCTGACCATTGCATGAAATACCTGAGTAGTAGTCGTGCAGCTTGAGACGGTAGTCCGATTGAACAGCCCGCATTTTCTTACGTAACTCGCCTTTATCATCAGCACTTACGATAGTACAGATGTTGGCCAGTGCTTCTTCTACATTAGCATTCGCAGTGCCGGTAAGCGCCAGTGATGCAGTTAAAGCAAACAAAGAGGACTTAACAATTTTCAACATGGTTAGCTCCTTGAAAGATAGGTAAAAGTTAGGTGGTCAATCAGTTGTTTGATTTGCCAGGTTCATTAAAGCTCTGTCTGTGGGACTGGTAAATTGCGCGAGTGATACATTGTTATGAAGGTAAATACCTTTATGCGTGATGAATCCTGGTTTTACTTGTATAGAGCATTGAATATTAAAGATTAAGTAGGTTTTCTGCGGGGATGTAACTATGTGCAGATAGCTGTGCTTTACCTGCATTTTAACTGGTTATTGGTAGCCTCGCACGGTACTGCGAGGCCTTGTAAGTCACTTAGTTCAGGCGGCGTGTTGATTTAAGGGCGGCGAAAGAAACGCCTGAGCGATATCGATTAACTGCTGGCGTACCCAGCGGTGGGCCGGATCTTCGTTGGCACTGACGTGCCAGTACACATAATAATCAAGGGGCTGCAGAGCAAAGGGGAGTTCACTCACGGCCAGATTATAATGTTTAGCTAAGTGTGACGGTAAACAGGCAAGGAGATCCGTTTTCACCAGTACGCTGGGGATGGTAAGAAAGTGATGGCTTTGCATGGCAATACGCCGTTGGTGGTCGAGCTTAGATAATTCAATATCCACTTCACTAGCCTGTTCCTGACGTTGGGACACCTTTATATGGCCATAAGTCAGGAAACTTTCCATCGACATTGGTTCGCTGAATGCGGGATGTTCCGGCCGGCCAACCACTACAAGACGATCTTCAGCTATTTTATGACGCGCCAGATATTGATCGGTAAGTGTCTCGCTGTCGGCGTAAAAATCGAGTTGTCCACTGGCCAGGGCGTTGACCACCTGTTTTTTATCAATGTCGTAATTGGTGATGGTAATGGCCGGTGCCTGTGCTTCAATTTTTGCAATCAGCCGCGGCAGGATGCTGGCTTCAATAAGGTCCCGACAAGCAAACTGAAAGGTTTTTTCAGCTACTTCCGGATTAAATTCACGGCTTTGTAACACACTGGTGCGCAATAGCTCCAGTGCTTGGCGGGCGGGGCCGATAAGGTTTTGTGCTACCGGCGTAGGACTCATTGTATGGCCGGTTCTGACAAAGAGCGGGTCGTTAAGCAGATCACGAAGCCGGGCCAGCGAGTTACTCACTGCCGGTTGAGTGATGCAAAGGATATCAGCAGCTTTGGTAAGATTACCTGCGGTATAAATGGCGTCAAATACAGCAAACAGGTTTAAATCGATTCGGTTTAAATTCATGTAAGAAGTGGCCCAACCAGTTAACTGCAATCATTATTACCATTATTAATAGAAAATCAACATTTCTATCACATTGGTTGATTGTCAGACCAGCTGGGACACTGCTAAGACTTTTCTAATTATCTTAGTTTTTGTCTGCGGCTTCCTCGAGCTGTTCACCTGCTTTTTTAATATCTTTGCCGAGTCCCTCCATCGTTGCACAGCCCGTTGTCATACCGGCAACAGCGATCAATCCGAATAAAAAAAGACGTACATTACGAAATTTCATGGGATGTCTCCAAACAAAATTAAAACTGTTTTCTAACTATCATCGCTAGGGCTATCACCGTCTTCACTAGCCGATGGCTGGGAAGCACCATCATCTGTTTGGTTTTCAGGTAAAACAGAATCGTTAAGCATAGCGTTGAGTTTCTCGCCTCCCTTAGCACCAAAGTCCAGTGTGCGAATAGGGAAGGGAATAAGTATATTAGCATCGCTCAATGCTCTCTGAATGGCAACGATTACCTGATGTCTTGCCGCCAGAAAACCAGGCTCGCCCGGGTATTCAATCCAGAACCAGACCAGCAAATTAATACTGCTGTCGCCAAAGGACTCAGCCCACACACCGGTTTCTTCTTTTCTGATCACAAAGTCAAATTCATTAACAGCTTCGGTTAACACTTCGGCGGCTTGCTGAGGATCGTCTGCGTAGGAGATGCCGACCGGTACTTCAATGCGGCGATGGCCATTAACGCTGTAGTTGGTAAGAATGTTGCGAAACAGGATCTTGTTGGGAATGATCTCCCGTTGACCAAAGAATGTCATCACATGGGTATTACGCAGGTTAATTGCCTCAATATTACCAAATACGCCTTCGGCTTCGATGACATCGCCAATCTGAAAGGGTTTACGCACCCCCATGGCAATCCCGGCTATCAGGTTCTCGGTAATGTCTTGGAACGCAAAACCAATAGCCAGACCAACAATACCAGCACCGGCCAGTAACGAGGTTACCGTTCCCCGCAGCCCGATAAAATCCAGTGCGATAAAAATACCTGCGGTCGCGATAGCGACTTTAATTATGGAGGTGAGCAAGCCGACAATCTGTGTAGAATCAAAGGTGCGGGATAACACGCGGTGGGCGAGATTACCGACAATTTTAGCTAACAGCCCAAAAGCCATGGCAATAAAGATGGCCACGGCAATATTAGGCAGGTGCTTGATACTTGCTTCGACCCAGCGTTCAAGCTTTTCATTGATTAGTTGCCAGAAAGTATCGAGTTGTAGTGCTTTCATAATTCTCCACAAACAGACGGTGAGTCATTGGGTTGATTGTCTGAAACGGGTAGTGCAAGCATTGCACCAGAGATAGTTGTTATTTAACTTTATGATTTATTGATGAATTTAAGTTGTTCTGAATAAGGTGGGAGCATCGCGCGAGTAAAATTTTCCTGCTAAACACGAAAGGATTACCCTGCTGCATGGATTCCTTTACAGTTGCTGGCATAAAGAAAGCTGATGTGCCTTTGTGAGGCCGCCAACATTCGTTAAGGTACTATTTAACATCTTCAATCAGGGAGTTCTTATGACCACTAAGCTAAATGATACTGAAATTGCAGAGCAACTAGCCGCCTTAAACACCACCTCGGCAGAGGGAAGCGCCTGGCAGCGCGATGGCGACGCCATTACCTGTACGTTTACTTTTAAGGGGTTTATCGGAGCCTTTGGCTGGATGTCACAAATTGCTATCTGGGCAGAGAAGCTCAAACACCACCCTGAGTGGTTTAATGTTTATAATAAAGTTGAAGTCAGATTAACCACCCATGATGTGGGCGGCCTCAGCGAGCTGGACTTTAAACTGGCGCAAAAAATGAATCTCTATTTTAAATAAATACGTAGTAAATAGTATGCTTAATGAGCGTTGTGGTGGGTATTTAACCGCTTGGTCAAAAAATTGAAACAATTCACCAAACAGGCCTTGCCAACCACTAATCCCCATGTATAATACGCACCACTTGAACGGCACAGCGCATTGCGCGGTCCGGTTCAAACCAGTTCAGACGCGGGATGGAGCAGTCT
>DDJQ01000048.1:0-138 GCA_002339125.1 Alteromonadaceae bacterium UBA2620 | reverse complement strand
GTTCAAATCCTGCTCCCGCAACCAAATAATCAACGTTTGTGAAAACAGGCAGTTGATACCAGAATAAAACGCAGTGATGCGTCGCTAAGAATATCACGACAAAACGTGTAATGTTTCAGACGCGGGATGGAGCAGTCT
>DDJQ01000039.1 GCA_002339125.1 Alteromonadaceae bacterium UBA2620 | reverse complement strand
CAGCAAAGATCAACAGCCCCTAGCAGGGCCAATAAATGTTAGCGAAAATGTAAAGATGATTTGAATATAAAAAAGCTTGGCGTAATATGAAGGCTAATAGGTCATTGCGCTAATCATTAAGAACTTGTCTATTCAGCAATTAACACATATTCTTGATAGAGTTCAAAAACTCATCAGTATTATTAGATAGGTATCAGATGGCGTCGGTTCAGACAGGGTTGTCGAGAAAGCTACTAACACGCGTTTTGTCGGTATACTTTTTTCTGACTTTCATTGTGACCGTTGGCCAGATCTTTACCGAGTACCTCAGCACCAAAAGCCACATTGAATCCGAACTCCAGACCCTGAAAAACACGTTCTCCACCAGTCTTACCCGGGCCATATGGGAAGTTAATATTCCTCAGGCACAATCGATTGCCGAAGGACTCATGGAATTACCCATTGTAACCGGCGTACAAATTCGCGATGAGAATGGTGATTACATTGCAGATTTAGGCGTGACCATAGCGCAAATTCGCGCGCCCTTCACCAGCGGTGAACTGGAAGATCATGACGGCGGCCTGTTCAGTTACAGTTTTCCATTGATTTTTGAATTTTCCAACCGAGCCTCCACGGTGGGTGATGTAACCCTGTATTCCAACTTCGATATTATTTTCGGCCGCATCGAAGTGGGGATCTTCTTTTTGATCGGCAACGCGATCGTTAAAACCGCTTTTCTGGTATTTTTATTTATGACCGCCTTCCGCCGCATGCTGTCAGATCCTTTAATGGAGGTGACGCAGAAAATGAGTGCGTTTAATCCGGATAATCCTGAGCAGTCAAAAATATATCTAACCCTTGACGACGAAAATGAACTGCGCCTGCTGCAATATTCCTACAACCAGGTGATTGACGATCTGATTGTCTCCCAGCAACAGCTCAAAAATACGCAGAGTGAGCTACAGCGGGTGAATAAAAAACTCGACGATCAGAATCTGTTGCTGGAACAGGAAGTGGCTAAGAAAACCGCATCGCTGAGTCAGATCATGCTGGATTTGGAACGCCAGAAAGACGAACTCATTGCTAAACAACGCGAACTTCGCCAGGAAAACGAAAACCGTCAGTACGTCGAAAACGTGCTGCGGGAAAAGAATAAAGAACTTGCCCAGTCTATGGAAAATCTTAAACTGGCTCAGGATCAACTGCTTGAGTCTGAACGGATGGCCTCTCTGGGAGGCCTGGTAGCCGGTATTGCCCACGATGTGAATACGCCACTCGGCGTTGGCGTAACCGCTGCCAGCTTCCTTAATGAGCGCCTGGCTGAGGTACGCAAAAACTATGCGGATAAATCCCTCACCAATAAAACCATGGCGTCGTTTTTGGATGAAGCGGAACAAACCACTAATCTGCTGATGGCTAATTTAAACCGCGCATCGGACCTGATCACCAGCTTCAAGCAAGTTGCGGTAGACCAAACCAGTGAAGCAGAACGGGTGTTTAACCTGAACAATTACCTGCATGAGATTTTACAATCCCTTGGCCCGTCCTTTAAGCACACACGGCACGAGGTCAATGTACAGTGCCCCGATGACCTGTACATTCGCTCGGTGCCCGGCATCATAGCCCAGATCATCACCAATATGATCATGAATTCCATTATTCATGGCTTTGAGAACAAGGCCGATGGTCACATTGATATTGCAGTACAACAAGATGGTGAAGACGTCTTGCTGACCTACCAGGACAATGGCTGCGGCATCCCGGCCGATCAGCTAGGCCAACTCTTTGATGCGTTCTTTACTACTAAACGTGGTCAGGGCGGTAGTGGTCTGGGCACTCATATAATGTACAACCTGGTGACCCAGGCGCTCGACGGCAATATCGAAGCCAGCAGTGAGCCCGGCCAGGGCCTGCGCTACGAAATCCGCTTCCCGGCCCGAACCTGATACACATTCTGCGGCCGGCAAAATCACCTGCAGTAGTTGCGCAGTTACCAGCGCGCTGCTAACCTTTCGGCCTTTTCAAAATGACAGATCTTCTTTATGTGGTTTAAGAATATAAAAGCCTACCGGCTCACCCAGCCGCTGGCCCTCAATGATGATGAGTTACAAACGGCGTTAAATGAACTCGCCTTTCGCCCTTGTGGCAGCCAGGAAAGTGCCACCATGGGCTTTGTTTCACCGCTACATGACGCCGGCCAGAACACCCTGCTATTCCACCAGACTCAGTTGCGTTACTGGATCACGCTGAAGAAGCAGGAACGCTTACTGCCTTCTTCCGTAGTTAATTCTGAGCTGGCCGACAAAGTCGCCCAGATTGAGGCAGAAACCGGCTCACCGGTGGGTAAAAAAGCTCAGTCGGATCTGAAGCAAGAAATTATTACCCGCTTGCTGCCCCAGGCCTTTGTGAAGAACTCTTATACCAACGGTTTTATCTCAATTGCTGATAATTTAGTGATTGTGGATGCCAGCGCCGACGGCAAAGCCGAAGCGTTTCTGGCCATGGTCCGTAAGGCCCTGGGTTCTTTGCCGGTAGTTCCTTTGGTTCGTCACAGCCTGCAAAGTGAACTGACTCACTGGTTAACCGATAAGCCACCCGCCAAAATTGAGTTACTGGAAGAAGCGGAGTTTAAATCTACCGATGAAGTAGGTAGCGTTATTCGCTGTAAAAATCAGCCGCTGGACAGCGAAGAAATTCAGCTCCACCTGGATGCCGGTAAACTGGTACAAAAAGTGGCTTTCGATTTCGACGAAACGTTGGAAGCGGTCATTCAGGAAGACGGCTCGGTAAAACGGATTAAGTTTACCGACCGGATCAAAGAAGAAACTCAGGATATTCCTAAGGATCAGGTAGCAGCTCGCTTAGACGCTGAGTTCAGCCTGATGTCTGCAGAGATGTGTGCCTTTGTTAATTTCCTGAGCGAAGCACTGGACCTCGATAAAGACAGTTAAGCAGCCTGCCTGGCCCTTCGCTGCAGCACTGGTTGCCAGCGGCGTTGGGTCAGGTTACGCCATACTCGCTCCATAGGCCCGCTACTGAAGCGGCTCAGCCACCAGCGTGAGAAACCCAGTTGCACAGCCCATATAGCTATTACGATCAGGGTAAGAGAACTACGCTGTAATTCACCAAATAAACCCAGCCCCCAGCCATAAAAAATGGCACAACAAAGCACCGTTTGCAGCAGATAATTAGACAGCGCCATCTGCCCTACCGGCGCCAGATAGTTTACCACCGCTCCTTGCCAGTTATTGCCGGCCACTTTCACCAGCCACATCACCAGACACACATATCCCCAGGCTAAAACCAGTGCGCCCCAGTAATTGGGAAACCGGTAGACGGTCGTAAATTCAGGTATCACCACACCATTTTGTTTACTGAGCATAGCCCCTGCTCCACATATCAAAGCGCCGATAATGACGCCCAGTATGCCATTTAGCCGGTAAAATTTAAGTGACCGGCTCGCTGTTACAATACCCAGCTTGTAAAGCGCCATGCCTATCAGCATTAAGCCGCACATGCGAAACTCCACGGCGATCAGTGCATTGACGTGAAAATCCAACGTGGTATCAACCCGCATCGACGCTCTTTGCCACCAATTGCCCTGATAGGCGGCTATTTCTTGCTGGAGCTTTGCCAATGGCGGGCTAATACTGTGAATAACCTCCAGTTGCTCGGCGTCAGACATGCCTCCCCAGGAGTAATACACCAGTAATAACAACAGCATCAGAATACTTTGCAGGAAAAAGCCAAAGCCTAATAATTTTTTTACCGACCAGTTTCTGCACTTAAATATCAGCATGCCGCCAATAGCGTAGGTCACCAGAATATCTCCCCACCACAAACCATAGGCATGCAATAAGCCAATCAGCAGCAACCAGAACATCCGACGATAGTGCACCTGCTTAGCATTGATGGGATCAGGCTGGCGCTCTGCCATCATGGCAATACCTGCGCCGAATAAAGCGGCAAACAATGCGTAAAACTTTTCGGCGAAGAACACCTCTGCCAGGAACCACTGCCACTCGTTTACGGCGCTTAACGGCCCCAGCGCGAAAGGGTTATCATAGAGCGCCCGGGGATACGCAAAAGCTATAATGTTCATCATCAGAATGCCGAGCAAGGCAACGCCCCGTAGCGCATCCAGACTTATAAGGCGGGTCGCTGGTGATATCTGCTGACTCATTGCTTGTCCTTAAGCATTGGCGGTTTCCTTTAAGTTTGTATGGAAGTTGTTGGCACTCGGCTGTTGCCTGTGTCGACAGTATACATCAATCCGTCACGGCAAACCCTGCCCCAACGAATAGAAACGGCTTTTGTTAGGGCTTCACAATGACAATTGATGGCCCCACCGATTGTGCGCTATAGCGCACAATGGTATATTACCTAACATGTACGTTATAACGCACATTCAGAGTTTTATACACAGGTAAATTTGGCCATGAAACACAATCATTCGCTTCAGCTCAGTCACATAGCCGCAGGCTCCACTTCTGTCATTGTGGGTTACAGTAGTTCGGTAGTTATAGTGATTGAAGCGGCCAGACAGGCCGGTGCCAGCGAATCTCAATTAATAAGCTGGCTACTGGTGCTTGGTCTGGCAATGGGCCTGAGCACTCTGTTTTTTTCGTGGCGTTTTAAAATGCCGGTAATTACAGCATGGTCGACGCCCGGCGCAGTTTTTTTACTTTCTACCGCAGGTGATTTCTCACTGGCTGAGATTACCGGTGCCTTTTTATTTGCCGGGCTCCTTAGCCTTTTGGCAGCACGCAGTCGTTTACTGATGCGCGGTATTGAACGAATTCTCCCGGCACTATCCGCCGCTATGCTGGCAGGGATCTTATTGCCCTACTGTCTGGGTGTGTTTACCAGCGCTCAGGACTATCCTTTGCTGAGTATGCTGTTTATTCTGATTTACCTGCTTGGCAGTCGCTGGTTTCCCCGTTACCTGATGCTGGTTTTACTGGTGGTTGCAGCGTTGGCCGCGATGATGCTAACCGGTACCAGCAGCAAGCCTGTCCGCTTTGCCCTGCCGGTCCTTGAGTGGGTTATGCCGGCTTTCAATGGCGCCGCACTTATCAGTATTGGTCTGCCGCTTTTTCTCATTACTACCTTGTCGCAAAACCTGCCGGGGATCAGTATTCAACACAGCCATGGCTATAAGCCAGACAACCGGTTTGTATTAACGGGCATCGCACTGGTGCAGCTGTTAAGTGCCCCGTTTGGCGGTTTTATGATTAACCTGGCGGCGATAACCGCTGCTATTTGCATGGCCGACAATGTGGATGAAAACCCGGCCAAACGCTATCTGGCCGGCATAGTGGCTGGGGTTGGCTATTGTTTTGCCGGCCTGTTTGCCGTCACCATTACATTGATTTTTACTCAGATGCCGCAGGTGGTAACCAGCTTACTGGCGGGCATTGCGCTGTTATCCACCCTGCAGTCGAGCTTGTTGCGCAGTTTGCAGGATGCGCCATTCAGGCAGGGAGCAATACTCACCTTGCTATGCAGTGCGTCAGGATTAAGCCTGGCAGGAATTAGTGCACCGGTTTGGGGGCTACTTGCGGGAGTAATAACGCTTTGGCTGCATCCTCAATGGAAACAGCCGGTAAAGCCATAAAATCAACGGGACCGTTGAACGGGCCCACAAAGATCAGGCAAATATCTGCTTGGCAGCTGCCCGCATTTCAGCGAAATCGTCAGACAGCAGTGAGTTGACATCTTCCACCACACCACGCTGTATGGCCAGGTTAAGGACTGCGTCTTTTTTACTGTCTATCTGCCCGGCTAGTGCCGCGCCAACTCTGACAAAGTCGATATAGCCGAGCTTTTCAGGAATATAAGCCAGATCGTGCCAGCGCTCGGCCACCACGACAAATTCTTCATCAAACTCCCAGCTTCGCATAATACTGCCACCCACTTTCGGGGCCAGTTTGTCGATAGCGTCGTCGAGGAAGCTTGGGCTGGCAAAAACCTCAGTGTGACGCTCTGCCTCGGTTAAAATAGGCAGTACACCAATGCTGTGAATTAGCGACATCAGCGTCATAGTATCAATACTAAGCTCTCGCTTTTTGGTGCGGGCAATATACATTTGCAGCGCCGCCATGGCATTAGCCACCACCTCAACAGTGTTGGACCATTCTTTTTTCATGTACTCGCCAACCAGCTCGTTTTTTGAAACGAACAGTTGTTCCATTGCCAGCGCGGTTGCAATGTTTTTGATTTGTCTCAGGCCAATGCGGGTAACAGCTTGCGAGATAGAGGTTACTTTAACCGCCCGCCCCATGTAGGCACTGTTAGAAATCTTGATCATCCTCGCACTCAGCGATGGATCCTGGCCAATCACCTCACCCATATCCTGTAAGTTAATATCCGGATCATCTGCGGCTTTGCGCACTTTTAACGCCACAGCGGGTAACGTTGGCAGCACCAACGTATCGTTTTTAATCTTTTCAACCAGAATGGTGAGTAGCGCATTTTGTGTAGACATATTCCTACCTTTGTCGATGGTCAGTGTGTTCTCGCATCCGTTGCGGTTAACCGTAACGGAGCGCGCTGCCTTTTATATTGTTGAAAATCAATGTTTGTTGCAGTTGTATAACCATAACATAGCTTAAATTTCTGTCATGCGACCAGTCCGGATAAAGAAAAAATGACATTCAGGGAATTTTCGTGCGATCGGCAAGAGAGATTTAGTTGCTTAACTGAGTATAGCATCTGCTTTACGGCTTGGTTATGCTATGGAGAGTTTCTGCTTTTAACCGCCCGGGCAGCTATTTAAAAAGGCTATGTTCTGCTAAATT